>CAYFQT010000025.1:0-23313 GCA_964345445.1 uncultured Candidatus Saccharibacteria bacterium | reverse complement strand
TACCATATTTATTAATTCCATCTGTAGTAACATTAGTTGTTAAATTATTTAAATTAATTCCGTAATTATCTGCTGTTACAGCACCAGTTGGTTCAACATCCAAAAGTCCATCAGGAGTTATGTCTCCGATGCCCACGTTGCCAGCGGAGGTAATGCGCATGCGTTCAGTGCCAGTTACAGTATTGACAGTAGGAGCGGTCATAAATGTAATTCTGTTGGCGGCGTTGTATGATGAAGTACCGCCCCCTATTGCAACTGCGTTCTCGCTGGACAGACTAACACCATAAAGGGGGAGAAATGGTTCTTCATCAATATCGTAACTAGGCACTAAAAAAGCACCCAACTTCATAGTTGAATCAGCTCGTGTATTGCCTAGCTGCATAGTTCCAACTACATCCAAGGTTTTAATAGGCGCCGTTGTCCCGATGCCCACTCTTTGATTTAACAAATCAAAGGAAACAAATTCTGTTGGAGTATTATCCATCACAGCTAATCTGTGAGGAATGGAACCTGTTGCTCCTGAGCCAGCAATGGTTCTTAATCGACCAGTTAGATCAGTAGCAGACAGAAGAGAAGTATCCCAACCAGAACCTTGGAAAATAGCATCATAAGAAGGGTATTGAGTTACAGCAGTAGCTGTGCCAGTTTTGTTTAACTGCAAATTACCAGATAAAGTGGTTGCTCCAGCAGTAATAGTACCTATATTAGTTAAATTGCCAGAATTATCAATTCTTGTTGTTGAATTAGTTTGGATTGCTCCACCAGTTGTATTAATGTTTCCTGAGGCTGTTATTGTAGTTGCTCCAGATACAGCTCCGGCGTTGGTTATTCCACCAGAATTGTTGTTTAAACCACCTGTTATAGAAGCCCCACCAGCTGATACCGTAAGTCCAGAAGGAACAGTTAAAGAATCACCAGAAGCTAAAGCAACAGTGCCTGAAGCGGAATCTAGGGTTAGATCCCCAACTCCTCCTGAGGCTATCGTTAATGCACCAGTACCATCCAAAGAAGCGATATTTTGTAAAGCACCTGTTGAGGTTAATCTTGTTGTCCCACCTGTTTGCAGATCACCTTCTGAAATATTAGTAGTTAATGTTCCAGTACCAGAATTATTTAAAGTAATAGTAGAATTAGTAGGTGAAGTAGTCACTGCATCAATAGTAATATCCCCATCATTTCTAAATGTTGGAGAGGTAACAGAAGTTGAGAAGGTTGAAGTAACTCCAGTTAAGTTATTTAGGCCAGTGATGTTTTGGTTGCTTCCAGTTACAGCTCCTCCTAAGGTAAAAGCAGGCATGGTAAGACCAGTGCCAGCTGAGACTGTCCCTTGAATAGTAGGAGAAGTAAGAGTCTTATTAGTTAGTTCTTGGGAGTCTGAAGTTCCAACTACATCTCCAGTTGCTCCATGAACACCAGATGAGGAAGCTACATGAGTATCAATTTGAGCATGGGTGTTGGTACCAATATCTGACAGATTAGTATGAGAACGATTAGTGATTTGGGTGATGTTGGTAAGAGTAATATCGTTGGCAATATAGGCGTCTTGAATAACCCCTGCATTCCAAGTGCCTGCAGTTAGAGTGCCTACCCCTGTTATACCAGTATACTGGCCAGATAATCTGGCTGAAGGGACAGTTCCTGAGGTAAGATTAGAGGCATTAAGATTGGTTAGGGAAGCTCCTGAACCAGCCACAGAAGTAGCAGTTAAATTGCCATCTGAATCAATAGTAGCCACATTCGCGCCATCTGAATCTTCAAAGATAAAAGATAGAGCACCAGTGTTATCGTTTACTCTAAAGCGCAGATTACCTGTATCATTGTCTATCATTGGCAATGTTCCTACACCGCCAAAATATAGGTTGCTTGTAGCTGCTAAATTAATATTACCAGCTGAAGTTGTAATATTACCTGAGGCTGTTACTGTAGTTGCTCCAGATATAGCACCAGCATTGGTTATTCCACCAGAATTGTTGTTTAAACCACCTGTTATAGAAGCTCCTCCGGCAGAAATTGTTAAACCGTTATTAGCTGAAAGAGCTGTAAAGTCTCCTGTTGAAGGAGTTATTCCTCCAATAGGAGTATTATCGATACTACCACCTGAAATAGCCTTGTTAGTTAATGTTTGAGTATCAGAAGTACCTACAACATCTCCAGTTGCTCCATGAACACCAGATGAGGAAGCTACATGAGTATCAATTTGAGCATGGGTGTTGGTACCAATATCTGACAGATTAGTATGAGAACGATTAGTGATTTGAGTGATGTTGGTAAGAGTAATATCGTTGGCAATATAAGCATCGGCTATAGCAGTTCCTTGCCAGGTTCCTGTGGTTACATTGCCTGAGGCATCAATGACAAATAAATCTGCTAGCTCTGCAGCATTGGTTATTTTTAATAAATCAGCCGTAGGAGCGATATCAGTTCCTCTCTTTAAAGTTAAGACAGTAGTATCAGTGGTTGGTTTGAAACTTCCTGCTTTGGTTGAGGCAATGGTTAGATCATCAACCACATAAGTATCACCAATTGTTGATGCATTCCAAGTACCAGCTGTTAGAGTGCCTACTCCTGTTATACCTGTATAAGAGCCTGATAGTCTAGCAGAAGGTACTGTGCCTGAGGTAAGGGCTGCAGCATCAATGCTGCTAGTATTATCTAAAGTCAAGGTATTGGAAATGTAAGCATCTATGAGAGCTGTTGCATTCCAAGTACCGGTAGTGATTGTACCTAGCTCAGTAATATTAGTTGTTGCTGCCCAAACAGCATCGGTACCATTAGATCTTAATATATATCCTGAAGTTCCTAGAGCTAATCTTGACCATGTTGCCACAACTCCCTGGCCTGTAATTAGATCCCCTCTGGCAACAGCACCAACTGTGGCATCACTATGAGTAGCTGAAAGAATATTGTGGGCAGCACCGCCACCTTCATCAGCCCAAGTAGGTAATCCGCCAGAAACTTTTAGCACTTGCCCATTGCTACCAACTGCTAGTTTAGATAAAGTATTTACAGCTGAGGAGTAAAGAATATCACCAGTTGTGTAAGTTGTCTGACCAGTTCCGCCATAGATTTCTCCAATAGATGTTGCATTCCAAGTGCCTGCAGTTATAGTTCCAACGCCAGTAATACCAGTATACTGACCAGATAATCTGGCTGAAGGAACAGTTCCTGAGGTTAAGGCTGTAGCATCAACACTGTCGGTATTGTCTAAAGTTTTGTTGGTTAGGGTTTGAGTATCAGAAGTTCCCACTACATCTCCAGTTACTCCATGAACACCAGATGAGGAAGCTACATGAGTATCAATTTGAGCATGGGTGTTGGTACCAATATCAGTAAGTGAAGTATGAGAACGATTAGTGATTTGGGTAATATTATCTAAAGTAATATTATTGGCAATATAGGCGTCTTGAATAATTCCTGCATTCCAAGTGCCTGCAGTTAGAGTTCCTACTCCTGTTATACCAGTATAAGAACCAGACATACGAGCCGAAGGAACTGTGCCAGAAGTAAGTTGAGTTGCATTTAAAGATGTAAGAGCTGAACCATCACCGGAAAATGAAGAGGCAGTTACTGAACCAGAGGTTGTAATATTCCCAGTGGTATCAGCTATTTGAAGATTACTTCCTACATTATTTGGATAGATGTAAGTTCCTTGGTCTGTCCAGAGCCCTACCCCACCAGCATGAGAGTGTAAAGTTGTTGCCCCACCTCCAACAAGTTCATTCAAATTAGCTTGGGTAGCATTGCCAAAGGTCTGGGTGGCATTCCAGACAATATCTCCTGTCATTGTTCCCCCAGCTAAAGAGAGGAATTGAGAAGCATGCATTCCATCTAACAAATCAGCATTAAAGTTAGAAACTAAAGTTGTGGAAGAAACTGTAAAAGGAGAAGTGCCAGTTGCCACTGTGGAAGTTACAGGAGAAGAGAAAGTCCCTCCAGAGGCAATAATATTAGAGGAAGTTATAATATTTCCACTGAAGCTTCCTGTTAATGCATCCAGTCCTCCATTTAAAAAAACCTTAGTGGAAGTATTAGACCCTACACCTGTAACATAGGATAGACTAAACCCAGTTGAATGCATTCCATCTAAGGTATCAGCATCCATAGCTTTTGAAGCTATCTCTGCTTGTTCAGTTTCTATAGTTTTCTCATCTTGAAACTGAACCTTGGATTCTTTTTCCAAAACTTCTATCAGACCTGTCTTATTGATAATAATTTCTTGGTTTTCTACTTTTTCTTGAAGTTTCTGAAGAACTATTTCTTTTTCTGAAATTTCTTTAGTGATACTATCTAAACTCTTATCTTTTTCTCTATCTTTTTCTGATAAACTATCTTCCAAGGAAGAAATTTGCATAAAACAATAGCCAATGGCTAAAGCCAACAAAATATATATTGTGAGAGTAAGAAACTTTTTCATAATTTGTTTTTGTGTTATTAAAATTTATTTTTATTTTTTACAACGCTGATTTACGCTAGTGTTTAAACGTTGATTTCACTGATTATTAATATTAGTGTTGTTCTTTCGGCAAATTGTATTTTGAAGTGCAACACTCATATAATTAACAACCATTAAATTACATTATTATACCATAGGCAGTTAAAAAAGTCAAGCACTTTAGGAAAAATTTGGGAAATAAAAATAAGAGGCCAAACTTCCTCATCAAAGTTTGCTCCTCTTATCACCCAGAAAGATTTCTGGGCTTAACACTCTGCAAAGCTGAGCTTAACTTCGTAACTTTTCCTCCATGTAAAAATTCTAAAGAATTTTTACAGAAAAATAAGGGGGTCTGGTCTCCAAAAGTCTACCATTGTATTTATTAACAAGCTAATTTTTTACTCGGTAAATTTAAAACTTTTCACCATTTTCTCATAAATTCTCAAACCAGAGGCTTCTTCGCCATCTGCATCATTTAAAAAAATACCAAATAGTTTATTGTTTTTTATAAAAAATATTGCTTTTGTTGAATAGGCCTGGGGACTTTGAGGTGTATAAATTTCCACAGCTTGAATCCCATTTACTTCTGTATTTGTACTATCAGGTATATTTTCATAAATTCCACTCCAATTTGTCACAAGCCAATTAATAATATCCGTTCCTTCTGGTGGACTGTAAGCAAGGGTGTCGTAATGATGTATTTCTAAATCAGGCCAACCTTTTTCTTTGATATCTCCTTGGATAACAACACGTTCTGCCTCAGAAGTTACTGGCATTACTTGGCAGTCTTGGGGATATTTTATTTCATATTTATAAATATTGTTTTTGTAAGTTTTCCAACCCGCATATTCATCAGTTGATTTTTCTTCTTTCTCACTTTCTTCTTTTTGCTTAATGCTGGTTTGTAAATTTTCAATTTCTTTCTTTAAATTATTAATCTCTTTTTCCAAATTATTTTTATCTTGTTCTAATCTCTGTTTTTCTCGATTTGCTTCTTGTTCTTTATAATAATACACTCCCCCACCTACTAATGTAAGCGAAGCCAAAATACCAATAATGAATAAGATAGTAATAAAATTTTTTCTTTTCTTAGACATTTCATCCTCCCGAAACATTTGCTATATAATTATTAATTATTCATTACAAAGGTTAAGGCCCCGTTGAAACGTTAGTGAATAACGGGGCATTATTTATACTTGATAATAAGTGAATGATAGGGCATTGTTTTTTACTTCAAATTATTTTCATAAATTATATTCCAATATTTAAATCCCCAAAAAGCTCCCAAAAAGACACCAGCAATAAGTAAGATTGCAGTGGCAATGTGATGGATTAAATACCACTGTGACCAACTTAATCCCAAACTATACTTTTCAAAATTAGATACTAATAAATAAATCACTGGAATTTCTATTGCCGCATGCAGAATAGTACTTAGAAGTATTCCCAAAATAGTGAACAATATAATATAAATAATTTTTTTAGACTGTGATTGTTCTTCTTGAATCATTTTTTAATTTATTTATTTGGTCTAAAGCCAATTTTTTGCTGAGATTGAGGTGGTTTTGCTTCTTCAATTTTTCCAAATTGTTTTTCATAACGCTCTATATTTTCTGTGAGAGCAGAAAGAATTCTTTTTGCATGACCAGGGCTGGTAAAAATTCGAGCCACTAGATTTCCTTGAGGTGGAAAAATGTTCATAAAATCCATTACGAATTCTTCCTTAGTATGAGCCACCATCATATTATTGGCATATGATCCTTTGGCAGTTTTCTCATCTGCTTTGATGGGAATTTGTTGAGGTTTTTGTTCCATTTTTCCCCCGAGGTCTCTGTTATCCATTCATTACAGAGACCGAGGCCCCGTCAGAACTGGAGGTGAATGACGGGGCATTATGTCAAAATATCAGAACTATTTTGACAATTATTATTTGAATATATTTTTATTTACCTTCCCAATATTCTTCACCCTCTTTTTCCATCTCTTCTAATCTAGTGTAATAGTCGGGAAATTCATTTAAGTGAGCCAGGGCAATTTTCCCAGTCACAAGTGGATCATCGTTGGTGACATTTGTATGAGGATCTATATGGCCATGTTCTAATTCAACATCCATTCCCATTCTGAATTGTTCCACATCAAATTTACTCCAATCAATTCCTAATTCCTCCCCAATTTTTTTAGCCTCTTCAGCTGTAAAACTCTTTCTATTTTCCATTTTTTTACCTCCTTTTTATATTTTTACCAATGATTTTTCATAATTTTCTACAATATATTTTTTTCCTTTTTTGATTACTCTGTGCCTCTCTGCTTGCAGGAATGCTTTTTGTTGATTGATCTCACCGGGAAATTTTTCATTTAAAATCCCTCCCGATTTGAGAGTGCGCCACCAAGGGGTAATATCTTTTTTACCCGCTGCTTTTTCTTCTTCAGCGGCATGAGCAGCAATCCAGGCGAAAATCCCACTTGTTAAGGGACAAGCGATGGTTGTCTTGTGTTTTTTAGCGAGTGCTTCACGAATTTCAGCTACTGTGATAAGCTTGCCTTTTGGTACTTTTTTCATAATTTCATCTACCTCTATAGGAGCTGGGATTACAAATGTACCTCCTACCGGCCCCCATCGCTTGCTCATTTTTGGGGTGATTTTTTCAATCTTTGGCAGGTCTTTTGAATTGTGCAATTTCTCTACCCAACTTTTGGTTTTTGCCATTTTATACTCCCGAGACCCTTGACTTATTGATTATTCATTGCAATAAGCTAAGCTTCTTGCAAAGGCGGAGTTTCTGTTGAAAAATTAGTGGATAACGGAACAGTATTATTATTTATTTTTTCCAACTTGCCATCTTTTATTATAATTGTTTTATGACACATTTTAGCCACTTCGGGATTATGGGTGACAATAATAAAAGTTTGTCCTTTTTTGTTTAAGTCTATCACAAGATTCATAATTTCACAGGTTGTCTTACTGTCTAACTCTCCAGTTAATTCATCGCCGAAAATAATCATTGGATTATTTACTAGAGATCTTGCTATTGCCACTCTTTGTTTCTGACCTCCAGAAAGTTCATTAGGAGTGTGATTGATTCTGTCTTCTAATCCTACTTTACTTAAAGCTTCTATAGCTTTCTCTCTTCTTTCTTTTTTGGAAACCCCTGAATATTTTAAAGGAAGCATTACGTTTTCTTGTGCTGTTAAAGTAGGTATTAAATTATAAGCTTGAAAAACAAATCCAAATTTTTTTGATCTAATTATGGGGAATATTTTTTTGCTTATACTTGTGATATTTTTTTCATTTAAAAAAATTTGACCAGCGGTTGGCTCGTCTAAAAGCCCCAGCATATTTAAAAAAGTAGATTTGCCACTACCTGAAGGACCCATAATAGAAATAAGATCACCTTTTTTGATTTCAATATCTATACCATTTAAGGCATGAATCACAACACCTCTTGGTTTTTTTCGTATTTTTAATTCTTTGCCTGTAATTATCTTATAACTTTCTTGGTATTTTTCATCAGCAAAAAGATTTTGAGCCTTTTTTAATATTTCTTCTGTTTTTTTTAATTCTGCTATTTGTCCTTCTTCAGATAGATTTTCATATTTTTTATGTAGTTTCTTAATAGCTTTTTTAGCTTTACGAGCAGCTTTATGTCTGCCCATAACATAAATTTTGGTTAAATTATTTGTTTTTAGAACTATTGGTTTATCCATTTATTCCTCCCGTAAAGCTTTAACAATATTAACTTTTGCTGCATGAACAGCAGGATAAATTCCTGATATAACACCCAAGACTATTGCAAAAATCACGGAGCCAATTGCCAGGCGCGGTGTCAGAAGAAAGAGCCGCTCACCACTTGTTTGAGTATTTAGATTAACAAGATAAACAAACAATGCTCCTAGAACTAAACCAACTAAGCCACCCAAAAGACCGATAAATCCTGCTTCAGTTAAATATTCAAAAAGAACATCTTTCATTTTTGCACCAGTGGCTTTTTTAACCCCAATTTCTCTAGTTCGTTCAGAAATAGACATAACCATTGTATTAATAACTGAAAGGCCACCAACCAAGAGTGATATTAAAGCAATTCCAAAAATAATTGTGGTAAATATGCCTACTTGACTTGCTATTTGTTCTTCAAAAGCTTTTGGCCCGACCGCTTTAATATTTTCTACTTCTTCCTGAACTGCATTTGCTACTTCATTGGGGTCATACCCATCTTCAACATATCCAATTATACCTGATGCTAATTTTTCAGGTTTTGTTTGATTTTTAAATACTTCAGGTAAAGTTTTATGATATATTTCCTGGATATCAGCAAGCGGCACAACTACTGTTGTATCTGGAACGGTTAAAGTTTTTTCTACAATTCCCACTACTTCAAATTTACGATCACGAATGGTAATTTTTTCACCTATCTTGGCATCAAGTTTATCAACTAAGTCAGATCCGACTGTTGCTTTTCCTCTGTCCTCGTTTGTCAGTTTACGGCCTTTTTTATAAGTAATTTTAAATTTTTCGTATTCATCACCTTGCATATCGGTACCAACAACCAATGCCGGCGGGCCAAAATTAACTCCACCTATGTCTTCCTCAAGGGTTAAATAAACTTCAGCTGAAGCGACTTTTATCCCTTCTACTTTTTCAACATCAACCACTTTATCTATTGATATAGGGCTTAATGCAAAACCGGCAATATTTGCCCCTTCGGTTATATTAACTTTATCACTATAATAACGAGTGCCCCCTTCAACCAAAATAGTCATTTTTTCTGCCATTGATCCCATAACTACAAGTGCAAACACACCAATTGTTATGCCAAAAATAGTTAGGGTGGTTCTTAGTTTTCTCCGAAACATATTTTTTATAATTTCTAACATAATTTTTCTCTTTAAATACTTAATCCGAAATTTATCTTCTATTAGTTTTTTATTTGTTCCTTACTTTAATTATACTATAAGGTTTAAAATAAAAAAATCCCCCTCAAAATTTTCAAGAAAATAAGGACTTTAGGCCATAGAGCTTTCATATTCTTTTTCGCTCCCAGCGCCAATCTTGCACTCCACAGCAGTTTTGATTTGGGGTAGCTCCCAAGGACCGATGCCACAGAGTGAATTTCTGGAGAAACTTTGGATTATTTTTATTCCTTCTACATCAATTGCTACTCGTTCGTCCGAGGCTAAAATAAAATCTGGTTTTTGAAGTTCACCTTCTGAAGGTCCTTTATTGATAAAACATTTTCGGGCATCCATAATAATCAAATCTGGCTTAATTACTTTGTTTAATTCAGCTATCTTTTGTTGAATATTTCTCAAGTGCAATGGGACTCTTTGAGATGGCTTCATAAAACCAACAGATAACTTGAGGCTTCCTGTAAACTGAGCTTGAAAGTGAGTTTTTAAGCAAGGAAGTAATATTAACTTATCAGGTCTTTCTAGGATATCAGGAATATAAACACTTTTTAGGTATTTGCCATCTGGAATTTCTTTTTTAGTCCATTTGCCTTCTTCAAAAACATAAATTCTGGGAGGAGGATCTAATTTTTGTAAATCAAAAATACCAAGTTTGTTCATAACTTTCCTGGTATTTAAAGTCATAGTGGATGAATCTCCAATCATTACTAACTTGGCGCCATATTCATAGACCAATTCCACTACAATTTTCAAAAATTCCGGATCAGTTGATGCAGGATATGGATCAGCAGTATTAAAATTTGGTTTTATAAAAACTACATCGCCAGTTTTGATAAACCGGTCAAATCCCCCAATCAAATCTATTGCTTTTATGATTGATTTTTTTAAATCTTTTTCAGTTTTTACTTTACTGACTTTGTACATTTCTTATTATTTTCTCTCAACTATAATTTTACATTTTTTCTTTTACACTTTTTGGATTTTTTATTTTGGTGGACTAAAGAAGTATATATTCTAAGATGGTCTCTCAGGAGTCTTGGCAGGATAAATTTTTTCTGGATATATTTTTTGGCATTCAATCCAAGTTTTTCACCTTCTGTTGGATTTTCTAAAAGATAAATTATTTTATCAGCACATTCTTTTATATTCCCTACTAAATATCCTGTCTTTCCATCTATAATCTGCAATTTAATTCCTCCAACTTTGCTTCCAATAACAGGGGTACCTTTCCATCCCGCCTCAGAGACAGTTAATCCAAATCCTTCCCTAATTGATTTTTGCAGAACTATATTTGAAGCTCTTTGGAAAACATTCACTTCTATATTGCCAAAATTGGATAAATTTGATAAAAGACTAATATTTTTATCTTTGGTTACATATTTCTCTATCTTTTTATATATTTTCCAACCTTCAGGATCATCATGAGCTAGGGAGCCAGCCAAAACTAACTGAAGTTCTGGGATTTTCTTTTTTGCAATTTTATAAGCTTTAATAACTCCAATAGGATCTTTCCAAATATCAAATCGGGAAATTTGAATGACAAGTGGTTTGTTTGCATCTACATTAAAAGATTCAAGAATTTTTTTTGCCATACGTTCGGTAATGTTTTTATTTTTAGGACTTAGCGGGTCAATAGCCGGGGGGACAAAGTATTTTTTTCGAATTGGCAAATTAAAAGATTTAGGAGCAAATTCCTTTGAGGTAAAAATTGCCGCGCTATATTCACACAAAAAAGGTTTAAAAAATTTCCACATTTTTTTATTAGGTGAAGAGGTGTCAATATGACAACGCCATATAAATTTGGTTTTATCTTCAGACAGATAATAAGGAATTGCTGCTGGTTGTGGATCATGAATCATTATAATATCCCATTCACCTTCTGTAAGATGAGCATTATATGCATTAAATCTTTTGTATGTTCTTTCAATTCTTTTGTCTATATCAAACTTTTCTCCTTGGAAAGCATTATGAAAAGCTTTTGTTATTTCAAACAATCTATCATCAGCGACAATTGTCTGCCATTCTGCTTTAATACCTAGCCCTTGCGTAAGAGGAATCAGACTATACAAAATTTCAGCCACTCCCCCACCGAATTTAGTAGCATTGATATGCAGAACCTTAAGTCCTTTAAGGTCCTTTGCTAATTGGGTAATCTCTCGATAGAGTTTGTCATTAGTAATATTTTTATATTCTTTAAGTTTTTTAGGTTTAAGAGATACTTTTTGAAGCATGGAATTTTTAAGTAAGATTTAAATTATATTAATGGTAATGATTAAATTTTAAAGTCTTTTTTATTTTTGTAAATAAATAATCTGGATGATTTTATAAATCTAAAATATATCCATTTTTCTTAAGCCATTGTCTTTGGGTTTTATAATTCGGCATTAGCAATTTAACATCAGACCAAAATTTTTTTGAATGATTTTTTTCTTTTAGATGAACCAATTCATGGATTACTACATAATCAATCACTTTCTCTGGTGCCATAACAATTCGCCAGCTGAAATTTAAATTTCTTTGATTACTGCAGGAACCCCATCGTTTTTTGGCATTTGTTATATTAATTTTATTATATTTAAACCTCGATATCAAAGAATAAAAATTTACTCTTTGGGGGATTTTTTCATATGCTTTCTCTTTATACCAATTGACAAAAATCTCTTTTGCTTTATTTAAATGTTTATATGATAGTTGAAAATTTTGATTGAAGACTAGAGGTGAATCTATGTCATCTGCAATATATAGCTTATACATTTCCCCAAGGAATAAAAATTTTTCTCCATTAATAAATTTTTTAGTTGTTTTTTTATATCTTTTTTTTGCAATATCTTGTTTTTTCTCAATCCAGTTTTGTTTTTTATGGACTATTTTTTGAATAAGATTTAAAGAAGCATGTTCTGGTGCGCGCACAATTAAACTAGCATTGCCTGCTATCTCTAATGCAAAGGTTTTTCGTTTTGATCGAATAATTTTATCAATTTTCATTTTTTATCTTTTTAAAATTAAATGCTGTTTTTTATTCTACTCTTAAATTTTTAAAATATTTTTTACTTTATTCCCTTTTTTGAAAACTATTTACCTTTCTGCCTTTCGCGCGAAAGGTCCTATAGATTTAATCTATAATGGCATACTTAAGAATTTCTCTTTCTTCTTCTTTGCCATTTTCTTTGTCGTTATCTCCATCATCCATTTCGCTATCAGGTGTATGTCCATAGGAAATATGGGAACGATTTGATTGATCTATGGCAATAGATGGATTGCCCATAGAATCAACTATTTTTTCAATCCATGAATTTCCATTCCATTTAGTATGTTTTAAAACCTCTTTTTTGCTATCACTATAAATAATATTAGGATTGTCGCTGCCATCAACAGCAATTTTCAATCCTTCTTCACTTCCTACATTTTGAGCTGCAGTTTGAATATCCCATGAACTACCATTCCACTTAGCATATTTAATAGCACCATTTTTATAATCATGATAGGTAATATGGGGATTATTTTTAGAATCCAAAGCTATACCTGTATCACCACCAACCTGCGTTGATTTATCTACTATTTCTATATTCCAATCATTTTCTGTTTTTGTTGCATACTTAATTCGTTGATTTTTACCTGGGTCGTCCTCACGGAAGCTTATGTGTGGAATATTGTTAGTATCTAAAGCAAGATAGACATCTACCCCGCCAGTTGTAACAGTTTCAATATTCCAAGAGCTACCATCCCACCAAGCATATTTCACATAATCAGTAGCTTTTTCTTCACCAGGGCCTGTATTGATAGATTCGTCAGGTTCTTCATCATTAAGTTCATTATTCTCAATTTCATCATCAGTAGATTCATCTTCAGGTTTTTCACCTAATTCAGCATTGTAAACAATATGAGGATAGTTTTTAGTATCTAGTTTAATTGAAGTGGATACTGTGTGATATCCTTCAAGTTGATCGACAGTTTCGATATTCCATTTTTCATCTGTCTTTTTGGCATATTTTAAGTCACTATTAGTAACATCAATATAACTTATGTGGGGATTATTTTGGTTGTCGATTGCAATACCACTTTCTTCACCAACATCTCCTTCTGAATCTACTGTTTCGTTTTTCCAGGAATCTCCTACTTTTTTTGCATATTTTAAATCTCTGTTCCCTTGATCATAATGGCTAATGTGAGGATTACCCTCACTATCCAAAGCAATATTTGAGTCGATCCCTACCCAACCGTTATCATCAACAATTTCACTTTTTACATCGGTTCTAATTTCCTCCTCTTCTTCTTCAGACTCTTCGGGATTGAAATAATCCCAGGCAAACCAACTAACTACTGCTGTTACAATGATTACTAAAATAATAATTAAAACTTTTTTCATAGTTTCTTCCTTGTTTTATTTGATTATTTTTAACAAACTATTCTAATGTTCTTACTTGTCCGCCTTGGGCGGAAGAATTTGAGAATAGATATTGGGATTGGTATCAAATTTTTAATTTTTTTAAATTATTTTTCAATTCTTGATAGGATTTTTGGGAAGAACTATCTGTATTAATCACTATAAGCTCTACTTTAAGTTTTAAGGACAAATTTTCATAAAAAGGACGATTAAATTTTGCTTGATGTTGTAGAACTTCTTTTGGTACAGGCATTTTCTTTTTCTCATTACGCTTAAGGTAAACCTTTTCTGGGACATCAAGAAGAATTAAAATAGGTTTTTCTTTTAGTTTTTTTATAATTTCAGGGATAAATTCATCTGGCCAATCACTAGCTATTTCTAAAATATCAAAATCCAGATTAGGAAGATCTAAAATTAAATCTTTATATGGTTTTTTTAAAAGATTGCCCTTTACTTTTGAGCTACCATAACTGTCAATATAATTTTTTACATATTGAAAGACATCAATAATTTCTAAATTATATTCTTGAGCCAATTTATTGGCTAAAGTTGACTTCCCTACTCCGGAGATGCCAGTAAAAATTAAAGGTGATTTTAAAATTTTCAAATTAGACATTTTTAGATTTTTTTCTTCTAGCCTTAATAATATATATCACAACTACAATAATTATAATTAATAAGACAGCTACCCCTGTCAATATCAACCAAATTGGAAATCTTAATAATCTGGAAAGTAAAGAAGCTTCTGGAGATTCTCCCTCTTCTTCATCTGGTACTGCTTTAATTTCTGCATAAGGACCTGTAAGTTGGCTGTAGTTATTTTTGCCTTGTTTGACTTCACCTTTGTAAAAAGAAATATTTCCATCATCTCCACCCAGTATCAAAAGTGACCCATCATCTGATACCCAAACAGCGTAAGCACCGCCTGTGTTTATTTCCACAGGTCCAGTCATTTCAATTTTCTTATCAGGTTCTCTTTGCCAAAGAACATTCCCTTTGGAATCAAAAAGGGTTGGATTGGGACCACCAAATAACGAGTAATCGCCACCTTTAGTATAGAAAACCCCGTTATGACCAACACCACCATAGGATCTTGTCCAGATAAAATCACCATCTTTTGATACACCATAGCCCATTCCCCCAACTGTTGCTCCAACGCATGATCCATTTTTTGCCATACCCCCAGCAGTGATAGTTTGATCAACTGCTGTTTGCCACTTTCGTTGGCTGTTTGCTAAATTTAAAGCTGTGAAAGTACGACCTTTTCCAGCAGCAACTGCTAGACTATTTTCTTCATTGATGCCAAGCATAAAAGGAATATAATAGTCTCCAGCGCCTAACCATTTCAAGCTGCCAGATGAAGCATCTAAAGCATATAATGTGCCATTGGCAGAAGCAAGATAGACAGTATTGCTATCAGATGAAAAACGTCCTTCTCGGAGCCAGTCGCCAGTAAAAAACGACCATCTAAGATTTCCTGATTTAACATCAAATAAACCTGATTTTTCTGGTTGGTTTTCAACTGGCCCAGCAAGCAAAGAGTTACTATTAGGTGAAAATTTAACCCATCGAACACGACTATTTTCACCACTTTTATATTGCCATAACTGATTACCGTCTTTATCCCAAACATATATATTTCCATCATGACAGCCAGCAGCAACATATTCTCCATTAGGAGAAATATCTAATCCCCA
This sequence comes from uncultured Candidatus Saccharibacteria bacterium, assembly GCA_964345445.1. GTDB lineage: Bacteria > Patescibacteriota > CPR2_A > CAYFQT01 > CAYFQT01 > CAYFQT01. The sequence continues at coordinate 7,895 of CAYFQT010000025.1, read as the reverse complement.
ACATTCTCCCCCGGTTGTATTTTCCCAAATAGTATTGCCGTCTGCATCAGTTAATAAAACTTTTGTTTTATCAGGCGATTGCATATCCGGTGTGCCATGAGTTCCTTGGGAGAAAGCAAAAAATTTATTATCATCTGAAGCTTTAATCCACCAGATACAAAAACCTGAATTTATTGTTTTTTTGAGTTCGTATTCACCAACTTTCTCTAGAGGTTCAAGAGAAATAGTTTTTTCGCTATCTCCTTCCTTTGGCAACCAGTTGGATTCAAAATAGCTTTTGTAACTTTGCCTAGAAACTTGCAAGAAATATCCTTTGTTTGTCTGGTCAATTTTATACTCATCAGATAGTTTTTTTAAATAGTCACCAGAAGGTATATCTATTTCATATTCTTGCCCTTCTTCTTCAGCTTCCTCTTGTTCCATCCCACTTGCTAAAATCACTGATATAGTAGCACCAGATATTGGTTTGTTGGTATTTTTGTCAACAACAGAAAGATTTACATTACTTAGGTCGTCTTTTTTATCTTTCCATGAAAGATGTTTAGTAACTACAGTAACATCGAATTTTTGACTACCACCTTCCCAAGAAAATTCAAAAGGAGCAGTAACAGTTTCTTCTTCCTGAAAACACTTTCCTTGTTTACATTTAACACCTTCTTGAAATTCTATTTCCCCAGGTTCAAAAACAGCTATATAATTAATCTCTTGTCCTGGAGTTAATTCATATTGTCCAACAGGAGATAAAAGATGCCAATCTTTAGGAACAGCATCAGGTTCAGGGGGTTGAACTGATACTTTTTCAGTTGTATTGCCATTATTTTTAATAGTTGCTATAAACCTAAAACTTTTTTCATAGGGCATAACCACTGTATGTTCAGTAGAATTAACACTGATTTCTAAGCCAGAGGTAGCTGCTGTAGCATTTATGAGATAAAAAATCATCCCTGCCAATATTACAGCAGTGAATAAAAAGATTATTCTCCAAATTTTTTTCATACTGTCCTCCTTGAGATTATATATAATTATTTTATCAAAAAATCACCCAAAAGGCGATTTTTATTTTTTAAAAATAAAAAAGGAGGGTATCTGAAGTTTAAATTTTTTTATTCTTCTTTATAATCACCGCTGCAAAATTCTGTAAAGCCAGCTTCTTTGTGTTTTTCCATAATAGGTATTGAAAGCAAGAGTTTCTGGTCTTCTTCTGAGAAATAGTTTATAGGGCAAAGGTAGTCCGGATATTTTGGTTCAAATGACTGAACATAACCAAAAGCCCAGTGCATATTTTCACTTTCTGCAATCAAATCTCCAACTTTAACTTTATTTCCTTCTTTTATATTTGAATCTAAATTTACAACATGACCATATTGAATTGCCCATTTTCCGCTTTTTATTGTTATGTCCCATTTACCTTCGCTTGGCCATACAGCTGCTACTTCTCCGTCTAAAGATGTGTAAATTTTGGCATTTCTACCGCCAGTTTCATTCTGCCAAAGAAAGTCAATTCCCGGATGACCCTTAGGATTATCTGGTTTAGGATGTTCAAGGGTTTCGCCCATAGGAATTAACATATTCGGTGGATCATTTTTATCAAAAGGTAAAGAAAGGGTAATCTGTTCTTCTGTGTCTGGAGGTGAAATTGTTTCACTAACTGAAATTTCTCCCTCATCATCTTTTTTTGTAAAAATTCTAAAAGCAAAAATTGTGGCTAAAGACCCTGCTAATACTAATGTTATTAAAATGTAAATTATTTTTTTATTCATAGGTTATTATTTATTCTATTTGGATAACTTGCCAGCCGTATTTTTCAATATCTTCATCAGAATAAAAATTTGTTTCTTTTGTCTTTATGACATAAGAAACTCTTTTTTCTATTTGGCGTCCAGTATATTTTTTGGTATTAGGGTCCCATTCTTTAAGAATTAAAGTATCCCCGGGATTTATAGAAAAGTCAGCTAGTCGCATTTCGAACTTTTTCTCGCCACCAGCTACTGCTTCAAAATATTCTGGCCAAATTTTTTTCTCAATTTTTTGCATTTTCTCTCCTTTTAAGATTAAATTTTTCTTGATTTAATTTTGATAATCATATTGGCAATTAAAGCACCAATTAAGCCATATGCTTGTAATCCAGTGCCCCATACCCATACCAATAGCCATATAAGGTATTAAATATATAATAGCCACTTATCTTATTATCGGAATATCTAATAATAGTAAAGAAAACCAAGGCGATATTAATCCTATAATAAATCCGATTGTCTGTGGTTTTCTTAAAAATTTTTTCATATTTATACTTTTATCTTAATTTTCTTTTATATACACTTCAACCAGCACAGGAGATCGAATCTGGTTATCTTAAATCTCCCATATGACCATAGCCTCTTTTTACCTTTTTCTTTGCTTTTTTTCTGGCATCAGCTTTTATTGATCTGTCAATACGGCTAATGTCTGTAAATTTACCAAGTTTGTCCCTTTTGGCATAATAATATTTTCCTTGAATTTTAATTTTTTGTCTTCTTGGCATTTTTATCTCCCTATTTCTCCCTGTTGTACCGGGAGAATGGACCATCCCCCGATGGCCATTTGGGGAATAGACCTTCTTAATTAAATTCAATTGTTTTTAAAATTAAATCAAAAGCCTCTGTAATATCACCTGAAATTGAAGCCCCTAAGTATGTATAAGATATTTTAATATTGTGAGGGATTTCATTTTTGGTAAAAATTGTTGAGATTGATCTTTGATCTGCCATATCCGGAAATTCTGTTGTATCCCCAGTATAATATGTACAACTGGCTTCTTCACAAGCTACCTGAATAGTTTCATTTGATTCTTCTACATACCCAACAAAGTCAAATCCAGAGCCTTCCCCACTTCTTATCTGAAAAATAATGTTAGCTTCATCATCTTCTAAAATAACCCAGCTATCTTCATCCTTTGTGATTGTCCAAGTTTGGGGATATTTAAAAGAATAGCCATAGTTGGAATCTTCATATGTTTCCCAAAGTTCAATTTCTAACCTATCAGCATCTGTTAATTCAGAAACACATTCTGGACCCCCCTCCCCTATTTTTTCTTTAAGGGTTTGCAAATATTCAATTTCTTTCTTTAACTTGTCAATTTCTTTCTCTAAATCCTCTTTGTCTTTTTCTAAATTCTGTTTTTCTTGATTTGCTTTTTGCTCCTGGTAATAATAAACTCCCCCAACCACAAACATAAGGGAAGCTAAAATACCAATAATTAATAAAATCGTGATAAAAATTTTTCTTTTCTTTGACATTCAATCCTCCTTATAACCTATTTGACAAATTTGAAATTAATTTCCCTAAAAATTTTTTTATAAAATCTCAACAAAAATCGGTTTGTCAGAAAGAATAATATCATTAGCATCAATCTCACTGCTCTCGCCATAAATATCAGTTACTTTTACTTTTCCGGAGATTTCAGAAGGCAATCCAGCTTCGCCCCAAAGAACATAAACCGCTTTATCGCCATTTATAAATTTATATTGTCCGATTATGGATGTAGCTCCACCACCTTTTTGTTTGTTCTCAAAAAAATCTTCTTTGATTATCTCGACTTTATCAAAATTGTTAATTTTATTAACCAGATTTAGATAAACCTTGTGGGTTGAGTTGTTTGTAAGATCTGGTTTGGGTGGCGGTTCTTTTTTACCCTTGTCATCTTTTGGCGGTTCTAGCATATTTTTATCATCCCAAAAAATCCAGTTTTCAATGTAGAATAATTTATCAGCACCTTGTGCAAGTGAAAAAACAGAAGCTTTAGCAAGCAATTTTTCAAATTCTTCAAGATTATCAGGTTTTTCCATTAGATTGCCAAATTGGACTTCAGTTATCCAAATAGGTTTATCCAAAAGACCATATTTTTCAAGAAGCTTTTTGAAACTTATAACAAATAGATCTTCTCTTTCGCTGTCAGTAGAGATTGTGTGAATGTTGGCAATATCAAAATAGTTTCCTCCTCCGGCTTCAAATATTGGAGTCCAGAATTCAACAAAATTTTCCTGCATCCCTGCCATTCCTGCGTGGGCCACTTTTGCTTCTGGGTCAGCTTTTTTGATGGTTTCGTAAGATGTTTTTAAAATTTCTAAATATTCCTGGGGAGTGCCCACAAAGAATTTCAAATCTTCCCCCGCACCACCAACACTTCCTCCCTGCATTGAAGGTTCGTTCATTATTTCCCAGTATTTTATAGGAAGGGAGAGCCCCGGCATATCATCTTTGCCATCGCCATCATAACGTTCAACAGCTTTTTCCAAAAAATTAGCATATGCTTCCATATCACAAGGCTTCCCCATTTTTAAATCTTCTCCTTCTCTTTTCAAGTGGCCTGTGGCTAAATATTTTGGATCTGTATGACAAGTATCCTGATCCCAATTTGCATAAGGCCATATTATCGCAAGATGATATGCTCCCTCAGTTTCTCCTCCTTTGAATTCTGTTAGCCTTTCGTCATTTATTGACCAATCAAATTCTCCTTTTTTCTTTTCAATATCATTCCATACAAAATCAAATCCCCTAATCCAATATGTTTCAGATGTGTTGGCTACCCTAGAAAGATGGGTAGCTTCTTTTTGAGGATCTAATTTGACTGATTTAGTTGTGGTTTCAGTTTGGGAAGGTGCTATTTCTTCTGCTTTTTTAGAAAAATAATTTTTATAAACAAAAAATCCTCCAGCACCCAATATTCCAATTACTAAAATGATTAAAAAAATAATTAAAACTTTATTTTTCATTTTTTTCTCCCGAGGTCTCTGTTATCCATTCATTGCAGAGACCGAGGCCCTATCGAAACCGGAAGTGAATGATAGAGCTTATTATTTATAATTATTAATATTTAGTGAATGAGGGGACATTATTATTTATGGTGCATATTCCAAACTTTCAGGATAAAATCCCTTCCAGGTGAAATGATAGAGTTCTAAGTATTTTGGTCTGGTAAGTTATGTGTCTTTTAATTTCCCTTCTATTGCCAGACCATTATAATCCCAAACACTGGAAGTTTGTTTGTCTATGATTTTTCCATCCTCTAATTTGAAATCCAAAAATATGTCATCTGTAAATCTTCTGAACATTTTTGTTTCCCCATCGGAGATAATAATTTTATGCTTTTTCTTTAATTTAATCATTGCAATTTTTTATTATTTGTATTTAATTTCTTTTACCCAAATTATACTCCAAAAATAAAAATAAACAAAAAAACTCGAAAATTTCGGGGCAAACCTTTCTACCTTTCGTACGAAAGGTCCGATGGGGTTAAAATAATATTCTTACATTCGTATTTGTCTTAACAAAGCTTTATGCGAAGTTTGTATAGGGAGTTTTCGGAAAAACGAAGCTAAATAGAGAACTGTCCCCTATTTAAAATACTTTTCTATATTAAGCCAGTCCGAAAGATCTTCCTGATTTTCAACATATCCTCTGTAATCAATTTCTCCTCCTTTATGAACCCCGACATGTAAATGTTTCCTTTCGCCTCCCGAATACTCGCTTTTATCATCCGCTAAAACTCCGATTTGGACTCCAGCTGAAAAAAAATCTCCAACAGAAACATTTGTATCATATAATATATGGCTATAAAGTACTGTTACTTGCTGGCTATTAATTGTTCCTTCTTGAACAATAACCCCACCATAACCAGACACAATCTTCTTTTCTAAAATCTTCCCATTACAAATTGCAAAAACCGGCACTTCCTTTGAGGACTCATCATTTAATATCTCAAAGTCGGTCCCGGTATGATAGCCAGAAAATTTTTCTGGTTGTACAGGTGAATTTTCAGGAGTTATATAAATTCCAAACGGTTTTTTAGTGATGCGTTTTTCTGAATTTTCAAGTGGTGATTTTAAAAATTCTTCTTCGGTAATTTCTTCTGTTTGATTTGTTTCCCTTTTTTCAATTTCTGAACTTTCTTCAACAAAAGATTCTTCAGAGTTATTTTTTTCTTTTGAAAAATATAAACAAATCAGCAGAAGAGCAAGCAAGACAAAAAAAAGACAAATTAATATTTTCAATCCTGATTTTTTCATTTTTAAATTCTTATTCATTTTTATTTAATACTTAATTTCTTTTATTTAAATTAGATCTTAATTTTGACTACACTCAAATTATTGCTTAATTTTCACTTTGCTCAAATTATACTCCAAAAATAAAAATAAACAAAAAAATAACATTCTGACTTTCGCAAGAAAGTAAGAATATCGTTTAAGAGAGTTAGAATTTTTTATGTGGGATTTTTTCTTAGGTGTCTATGCTATTCTTCTTTTTTATCTAGTTTATCCATTCCTAGTGATTTTACTCCAAAATAAACAACAAGAGCAATAACCAAAAAGTCAATTAGTACAGTAAAAAAACTTCCCCACAAAACATTAGCTTCACCAACATTAAAAGATGCTGTTTTTAATCCTTCGGCAGCACCCAAAACCAAACCTAGCAATGGATTGATAATATCAGAAACTAGTGAAGCTACTACTTTGGAAACAGCTCCCCCAAAATAAAACCTACCGCCAGGCCAACTACACCTTGTTTGCGTATAAAATTCATAAAACCCTTCATTTTTTTTCACCTCCTTTTTTTGTTTTTTTTAAATTTTTTATTCTTCTATTTTAATTTCTTTTTCAAATGCAAAATGAGCAGCAATTTCTTCGGCTTCTTTTTTCGTTTTTGGATACATCCAAGCGCCATAATGAATAATTTTGTTTTTTAATTTTGCCTTCATATAATTTTGTCTTTTTTTGTCAGCATTAAAAATGCTGTTTTATAAACAAACAGATTGTAAATTAAAATTACGAAAATTTATTTTATTCTTTTTGTATTTTCATTGCTACAGAAGCAATCATATAAACTGCAGATATTCCCACGAGACTATAGACAACACGTGATATAGCTGATGCTTCACCGAAGATTCCAGCTACTAAATCAAAATCAAAAATACCTACAAGCCCCCAGTTTAATGCACCTACAATTACAAGGATAAATCCTGTCCAGTCCAAAGGATTCATTTCCTTCATTTTGGCCTCCTTTAAAAATTAATTAATCGACCTTTATATTACAAAGAGCCAAAATTAAAATTTAGTTATTATATGCAGGAGCATTTATTATTTAAGTTTATTTCAATTTGAATTATTGTATTGTTTGAATAAAACCTTCAATTTGTGGATAAGTATTTTCTTTGTTTATATTTTCCCCTAAATTAGAAATTTTGTCTGTAATTTGCGTCACAATTTAATTTTTTGCAAAAATAAAAACATCCCCAAAAGTTTCGAGATGTTTTTATTTTTTTGATTTTAGACCCAATCTCTTTTCTTATACTCTTTAAATCCTTCGTCTAATGCTAATTTCACCTGGTCAAGAATATTTTTTTCTGTACCTCTTATATAAAAACAAGTTTTTCCTTTTAAAAGAGAAAGAAAATCTGGGCTAAGTTTATTTTTAATTTTTGGTTCTGCATAGGCAAGCATATAGTAAAAACCGACATAATCTTTTTGGATTATAAGACCAGCAAAGTAAACTTCATTTCTTGGCCTTTATCTTACCGGCTTTAATAAGGCGTACAACATGAATTCGCGAATATCCCATAATATCCGCAGCTTCTTTTACACTTATTAAGTTTTTACCTCGCTTTATCATTTTTGCAACCCTTAGTATAAATATGTTACAAGAATATAAAATAATTGTCAATGGTTAACAACATTCTGACTTTCGCACTTGTTCGCCTTTGGCGGAAGAATCTAATAATGTTATTTAGGTGTTTGGGTGTTTTTTCCTTAGGCTTCTACTTAACCAACCTCCGGTGTTGACAGAGATTAAAGGTTTTTTCTAATATATGTTCATTATATATAAGAAAAAAGAGGCAGATCTTTTTAGATTTGCCTCTATGG
>CAYFQT010000024.1:0-115690 GCA_964345445.1 uncultured Candidatus Saccharibacteria bacterium | reverse complement strand
TTGCTGCCTAATACTATAAGTCCTATAGGTTTATCTTCTATTTTTAAAGGTATAAGTAGAGATATATCTAATCTTCTTAGTTTTTCTTTTACTTTAGAATCTTCAGACAATTCATCATAAACAACAATATCCTTCTTGCCTACAATCTTGAATAAGATTTGAGAGTTGAGATTTGAGATTTGAGATTTGTAATTATTATCTCTTATCTCTTTTTCTTTCTCTTTATCTCTATCCCTCTTCTCTTTCCTTTTTTTACTTACTGCTTGTTTCTTATTGCTTATTAATATTTCTATCTTAGATACTCTTAATTCTTTATATAAAAGATTAGTCAAAGTATTACATAGAGGTTCCAGTAACAATACAGAATCAGTAATATCTCCTATTTGATCTAATAGTACATCTGGATTATATCTTCCTTTATATAACCATCTATCTGTTATCTTAGTTAATAACTTCTTTATTTGAGGGAAACCAAAAGCAATTGTTGCACCAGCTGCAAGAAACATTACAGCTTGTGACATACCTAATATCTTCCCTAAAGGACTTCTCAGGTAACTTACCACTAATACATATATAATTCCTAAAAGAAATACTAAACAAGAATAAAGAATACTGCGGAAAACTACTATCCTTATATCCATTAATCTATGCTTAACTATGGCATATGTGATAAAAGATGCAAAAAGAACAGAGGCATATAATCCAAAATTAAGAAAACTGTTATTTCCTAATTCAGGTAAAAATAAATTGGTTGCTGCATTTATTGTTCCAAAAAAAGTAAATCCTAAAAAGACATACTTAAATTGATTTTTCTCTATTCCTTTGGAATTTATATAATTCCTTAAAAGGAAACCAATTATAATTATTATAGAGAATATTCCCCAACCAGTAAAAAGGGGCGCCCAGAAGCCATCAGTCATAACAAGCTGACCTTTCTCATTAATAAAACTTTCTTTAATAACTAAATCAGTAAATAATACTATAGGTATAAGAAATAATCCCCAGGCAAGTAACAATTTCTGGTACCATTTTAGAAAAACCAATCTTTTAGGGAAAACAAAAGCAAAATAGGTAAAAGATAATCCCATAAGCGCACCAAAACTCATTGTTACCTTCATCCAAAGGCCTAAATTAGAAGTAAAAGGTGGAAATAAATTAGTCTCATACCCTCCAATTAAAATCCAGCCAGCCAAAGAAAATGATAATAAGAAAAAGACTCTATTAGTTTTGCTTTTTCTATCTCGCGTATAAGCCAACAAACCTAATATGAAAATAGAAAATGATATGATGGGTAAAATTATAAGATGAATATTCATTGTATTACCTTATCCCTTAATAAGTGTTTTGCTTATTTTTTGTTTTATAGCTTCTTCTCCTTTTTTAACTATAGGAAGAGTAAAACTGAAAGTAGTTCCTTTACCTTCTTTGGATTTAACCCAAATTTTTCCTCCATGTAATTCAATTATAGATTTAGCAATATAAAGTCCTAATCCCGATCCTTCTGTTTCTCTGGTTGCTGAGGTATCTACTCTATAAAACTTCCCAAAAATATGGGGGAGATGTTCAGGAGAAATCCCTATTCCTGTATCCGAAACAGAAATAGTGACTTCCTTTCGACCGCAGATAATTTCTACTGTAACCTGTCCAGATTTAGTAAACTTTAAAGCATTGGATATTAAATTACTAATTACTCTTCTAATTTGGCCTAAGTCAGCTTGCACTTTTGGTAATGTTCTTTGAGGTTTTTTAAACTCTAATTTAACTTTGGAATTTTTTATCTGTACCAAAAAGTCTTTAATTATTTCCTGAACCAATTTCTCAATACAAATAGGTTTTACTTCAATGATTAATTTTCCTTGGTCAATTTTAGAAACACTCAAAAGGTCAGTTAATAAAGTAGTAATTCGAGAAGTAGCAGAATAAGCTCTTTGCAAGAAAGCCGTACTTGTCTTATCCAATACAGAAGCATTTTTTTTCATAAACAAAGATAGATATCCTTCAATAGCTGCCAAAGGTGTATTTATTTCATGGCTGGCAATGGAAATAAATTCATTTTTTATTCGATCCATTTCTTTCTCATGAGTTATATCTCGCAAGACAGCTATTGCACCAATAGCATTTCCTCGAGCATCTATTACCGGGGCAGCATAAAGAGCTACAAAAATTTCTTTTCCATATATAGTTGTTACAGAAAGATCATTTCTTAAAATTTGTTTATTCTCCGATATGGCTTTTTGGATAGGACAATCAGTTTCATAGGAGAGAATTTTTCTTTTATGTTTTAATTTAAAAATACTTCCATAAAATTTTCCTAGAATTTGTTCTGAACTTTTGGCTTTGATTAATTCTTTAGCAGCATTATTAACCAAAATAACTTTCTTTTTCATATTAACTACAAATACCCCATCGCCCATACTTTGGAAAACAGCATCAGCTTTAACTTTGTCTGCTACTAATTGATTAATTAAATCCTCACTTTTTTGTTTTTCAGTTAAATTTTTAAAGTATTTTTTAGAAAAAAAGCAAGAAAATAAAGTCAAAAACAAAAGAAAAACACCTTCACCTAAAACTAAATATTGATTGGAAATAACAAATTCTTTTTGATAAGGATCTAAATAAATAAACAAAGAAATAATTATAAGCTCTAAGGTGAGAATTAGAAAACTAGAATAAGGTCCAAAAATTATAGATCCTCCTAAAATAGATATAGCAAAAATTGAAGCTAGAGGAGAAGTTATACCCCCTAATATTGAAACAATAATAAATAGAACAGTCAGTAAAATGAAACTATCAATTCTTCTGGCCAAACGAGGGTTATTTAAGACTATTTTTTTGAAAAATATTCTGTGATATCCTAAAGCATCTAGTAGCAAAATTAAAGCGATAATTATAAAAGGAAAAGTTTTTATAGATTCCAAAGAAATGAAAATATATAAAAATCCAAATGATAAAACATAGACCCAAGACAAAAGTTCTATTGCTAGACCAATTCTAAAAGTAAAAATTCTTTCCCTTTCTTTTTTTTCTTTTTCAGAAAGTAAAGGAATTTCTTTTATTGAAGTTAATTTATTTAAATTGTCTATTTTATTTTTGTTTTTCTTTGGACTCATTTTTTACTCCAATAATTTTTTTTGTTTTTGGTGCTAGGGACAAACTAAAACTAAATTTACTGCCAAAACCTTTTCTAGATTCTACCCAAATTTTTCCACCATGTAGTTTTAAAATAGACTTTACAATATATAGCCCTAATCCAGTTCCGGGGACTTCTTTTTCATCAATTTTAACCTTTACTCTATAAAATCTTTCAAAAATATAAGGAAGATCTTTTTTAGAAATACCTATCCCAGTATCGGAAACATTAACTATCATCTTATCTTTTTGTGGGTAGGCAGTTACGACAATTGAACCTTCTTTAGTGAACTTAATAGCATTACTGATTAAATTAGTAATTACTTCTCCTATCAAACCTGAATCAGCTAGAACTTTAGGTAAAGCTTTATTTTTATTCAGACTTTTGTATTCTAAGGTAACTTTTGATTTTTTCATACTCACAGCAAAATCACTAATTACTTGTTTAATAATTTTTTCAATAGAAATAGGTTCAGTAGAAATTCTTAATTTGCCTCGATAAATTTTGGAAACTTTACGCAAATCTTTTATCAAATTGGCTAATCGGCGAGATCCTAAATAAGCTTGATCTATAAATCCAAAAGCTTTTTTGTCCACCCTTCCAATCTTTTCATCTACAATCATAGACAAATATCCTTCAATAGCTGAGATAGGAGCATTAAGTTCATGAGTAGTAATAGATAAAAATTCATTTTTCAATTCATCCATTTCTTTCTCATGAGTTATATCTTTTAGTATGGCTAATCCTCCAATAACATTATCATTTTCATCCAGAAGTGGGGCAGCATAAAAACTTATAGGAATTTCTTTATTTTTATAAGTTACTAAAGTCATATTATCGATTATGACTGCTCTGTTTTCTGATATGGCTTTTTGGATAGGACAATCAACTTCATAAGAAATTAATTTATCATTATATTTTAATTTAAATATATTGCCATAAAATTTTTCCAAAATTTTTCCTTTTTTAAGGCCAATCATTTTTTTGGCTTTTCTATTTATTAAGACTATTTTCTTTTGGATATCAACAATAAATACCCCATCACCCATACTTTGAAAAACAGCATCAGCTTGAGTTTTATTTGTCACTAATTGATTAATTAACTCCTCTTCTTTTTTTCTTTGAGTAAGCTTTTTAAAATAATATATAGAGAAAAAATAGGAAAAAATAGATAATACTAAAAGCAAAATACCCTCTGTAAGTGTTAACAAAGGTTTTGATAAAATAAATTCTTTCTGGACAGGTTGTAGATAAATAAAAGGAATGATAATTAAAAGTTCTAAACCTAAAATTATAAAGCTGAAATAAGGTTTAAAAATTAAACTTCCTACTAAAATTGCACAAGCAAAAATCAAAGCTGAAGGTGAAGTAATGCCACCTAGCAGTTCAGCAAACAAAAATAAAATAATTAAAATAACAAAACTATCTATTTGTATAGCTTTTTTGGGTTTTTCCCCCACTATTTTCTTAAATATTAAACGATGATATGTGGCATGGACAAAAGCTATAATCATTATGAGCATAAATGGAATAACAGAATTTGCAGAGAAGAAATTTAAAAAATAGAGAATCAAAAAGACAAAGCCTAAAATCCAAGATAAAATTTCTACAATTTTTCCGATTTTTAAAGCAAAAATTATTCTTTTATTTTCTTTCTGTTTTGGAGAAGAAGAAATTTTTCCTAAAGAATATAAAAGACTATCTAGGCGAGAACGGCTAGCGAATGTCTTAGCAGCCCATTTAACTATTTCTTCCATATCTTTTCTTACTTTTGTAATTTCATAGGACAGGAATCGGGCAAAGGCAGCCATTAAGATAATGCCTCCTATCTGAAATACAGAAAGGAGAATTTGAGAACTTAAAAATATATTTTGATCAGGAGAATATATATTCTCCAATAAAGTAAATATAGAAGCTAAACCAGCTTGTATTACAGTTCCTAAAATAGAAAGGTATAAACTGGAAACTAACAGAGGTAAAAAATATAAAAAGAAGAAATAATTTCCAAAAACCCCTGTGAAATGAACCAAGGTGGCAATAATGAATATATCAAAAATTCCTTTAAAATAAATAAAGCTTTGGTTTTTTCGCCATCTTAAAATTATAAGATGGTAAATTCCACAAACCAAAGCTACAATAGAAGCTAAGTAATAAATACCAAGTTTGTTTATAGAGGGATCAGAGATAAAAGATATAAAAATTACAACAAATATTATAACTATCAAAATAGAAATATTCTGTAATATCTCAAATCTCTTTTTTATTTTTATTTTTGTTTCAAGTAAATCTAGGGGATTCATTTTAACCACTCGTTTTGTTTTTATTTTTGATTTTACTAATCCTAATTTTTTAAGACTAATTACTAAACAAACTTTTAAAATTTCTAATTGACCTAATACCTAATCAATGTCTAATTAGAAATAAGTCCTAATATCTAATTTCTAAATCCTAAACAAATTCTAAATTTTAATGTTCTAATGTTCAAAACACTGTTTTGGATTTTGGTCATTTGTATTTTAATATTGTTTAGGATTTAGTATTTTGTTTTTTGGTTATTGATTATTTTCTGGTCTTTTACTCTCTTCCTCTTTTCTTAAGTACTTCTTTTACTTTAGTAACAACATTTTCTAAATTAGATTCTGATTTAATCAAATAGTCATCAGCGCCATAGGAAAGTCCTCTTTCTTTGTCAGATTTTTCTTTCAAAGCAGTTAAAACAACTACTGGGATGTTTTTTGTCTTCTCAGTTGTCTTTAGAATATCCAAAGTATCAAAACCAGAAATTTTAGGCATCATAATATCCAAAATAATCAAATCTGGTTTTTCATCAACTGCTTTAGATAATGCTTCTTCCCCGTCTGAAGCTAAAGATATTCTGTAACCTTCCATTTCTAATCTGGTTTGATACATATCCCTTAAAGGGATATCATCTTCAACTAATAAGATTTTTGTTTTTTCCTCTACCATAATGAATCTCCTTTAGAGATGTTCTAATGTTCAATCACTTACGTTTGTTCAAGATGTTCAAATTGAACAATTTGAACAAGGCCAAAGGCCGGTTGAACAAGTTCCGATTTATTGGAACGATAGAACATATTAAACTTAATTATTTATAAGCTATTAATTTAAAACTATTATTCCATCGACCTTTATTTTTACTATTATTCTACCCTAAACTATAATAATTTACAACAGATTCCTTATTCCTTTACTCTTTTGTTACCTTTGACACTTTTGACACCTGTGACACATCTGACACCTTATTTCATTATTGGCAAGATAAAACTAAACCTACTCCCTTTTCCCAATTCTGATTCTGCCCAAATTTTCCCATTATGTAACTCTATAATTCCTTGACATATATACAGTCCTAAACCTGTTCCTTGAGTGCTTTTGCTAGCCTTTATACTTCCTCTATAGAATTTCTCAAATATATGGGCTAAATCTTCTTTGGATATGCCATGCCCTGTATCAGCAACTGAAAATTTAATGTACTTAGGTTTAGATATCTTTTTATCTTCAACTTTGAACTTTGAACTTTGAACTTTGAACTTACTATGGTTGATTCCATTTAAAACTTCTTGGGATTTAGATTGCACTGGCTTAACTTCTACTGCAACTGTTCCTTTTTCAGTAAATTTAATAGCATTATTAATCAAATTTAATATCACCTCTCTGATTCTATCAGGATCAATGAAAACTTTAGGTAAAGGTTTGCTCTGAGTAGAGCTTGCTTTGAGCGTATTCGAAGAGTCAAAGGGTTTTTCATATTTTAATTCTATTCCTTTTTCTTTTGCGCTGAAAGATAAATCATTGACTGCATCTTCTGTTAATTTCTCTAAATTGTAGGGTTTTTTGTTAATTACTAATCTTTTTTGTTCTATTCGAGAAACATTTAATAAATCTCTAATTAATCTAGCCATTCTTTGGCTTGATTCATAAGCTCGCTTAACAAATCCCACTGCTTTTTTATCTAATTTCCCCATTCCTTCATCAATAATCATAGACAAATACCCTTCAATCCCAGACAAAGGAGTACCTAATTCATGAGAAGTAATATTCAAAAACTCATCCTTTAATTTATCCAGTTCCTTGAGTCGTTCGTTGGCTTTTCTAAGTTTTTCAGCCATCTGCGCCATCTCTTCCCTTCTTTTAATTTCATTCAAAACAGATTTCACCAGTAAATAACCAAAGAAAGCAACAATCAAGAAAAACACAGTTCGAGCAATATATTCAATTAAGGAACGAGAAACAAAAATCTGCGCAAACAGAATAATCCCAATAATCCCCACCAACACCTCAGTCAATACAACCTTAATATCCATCAACTCGTGCCTGACAATGGCATAAGTAGTAAAACCTACGAAGAAAATTACGGAGTAACTTCCTAATCTATAAAAAGCTTCGCTATTGATAATTATAGGCAGTATAATATTTGAGCCAATAATTGAAAAAACAAGTAAGATAAATCCTAAAAATAAATATTGAATTTGTAATTTCTGAGATTTATTTATTTTTATATATGAACGAATAAAATTAAAAATACTTATTGCTACACATAATAAAAAGAAACTCAAAAAAATATTAAAACCTAAAGAGTTATAAATTAAATCAAATCCATATGGTTTATGCTCTATACCCTTAATTAAAAAGTTAGTAAAAAGAATTGCTAAATTTAAAATAAAACAACCGATCCATATAAATAAAGAAAAGAGATAATTCAAGTGTTTCTTTACAGGAAAATAAAAAGAAAAAGAAAAGAAAAAAGTAAATGCTGTTATTGCGCCTGCCATAGTAAATCTACTCAATAAAATTTTAAGAAAATCCGATAAAGAAAATTCTGATATAAATGCACTAACTATCCAAAACGTTACAAAAAATACAAAACCAAGAAATGTTTGATTGACCTTATTTTTCCTATTACTTAAAAATACAATAATACCTAATAATATATTAGATATGGATATTATCGTAATTAAGATTGGATCTAAAAATTTGAAAGCTTGGGTCATTTTTTGTCTTTGTTTTTAATTACTTTAACAAAGTGAAAATTAGTGATTAGTAAGAATGCAAAATTCGGATTAATTCTTATCGGCTCTAAATTACTTTATTTTACCATAAAATCCTTTATTTGTCAAGAAAAAACCAGGGTTTTGAGATTGACTTATTAATTAAGTAAATCTCTCACCTGGTTTATGTGTTATTGTTCGATTCTTCCAACAAGCTCAGGATAAATTTAGTCAAGAACTATATTAAATGCTTAGATTAAAGTATGTGTTTTTGCTTGATTCTTTCTTCCTCTCCTGCAAAAGGACCTTGCCCAAATGGAAAAATTTTAATCAGAGGATCACAAGACTGAGGATTGTTTTTGTAAGCATTATTAAAGTCAAAACTTAGTTCAAGAAGTTTTTGCAGAAAAAGATCATGATAAAATTTTACCATTTCATCTTTTAACTCTACTCCTTCTTTAAGCTCTATTAAGATTGTAAAGCGTATACTTTGATCTCTGTTACTTCTAATTGTTAGTTTATAATTATTGATTTCTTCTATCTTTGCTTCTGCAATTGCTGCACCAATATCTTCGGCATAAATATTAGCTCCATCAATCGAGATAGCATCTCTTCGACCAAAGCAGTAAAAGAAAGGCAGGCGCCATATTGTTTCGTATCCCTTTTGGTGAAGTATCTGAATTACATCATAGCCATGGGAATTAAGTATTTCTGCCATTTCATCAAAAGGAATCATGCCACCCCTATCATGGATATTGTAACGAATGAGAGGAATACCACTTTTGGAAGTAAGAAGAATCTCGCCATCAATTTCCTCTATAAAGTAGCTCATAGGTACAAACTGAACTAGAGTTGGTAACTGACTACTACCGAATAGCTTCATACACAATTTCTTATCTTGACTAACTAATCTCTTAACTAAAATGGTAAACGTAGTCTCAAAACCAGCCATTCCAGAGCCAGTATCAGATGAACCAAAAACACCTGTAACGGCAAGAAGATCATTTTCAGCAATGCCTAATTTTTTTCTAAGTTTTTCTCTCCATGTTTCAGAGAATGGTTCACTACCTGTCTGAATTTTCACTCTTATATCTTGCCAATTAATTCCTGCTTTTTCACCTTCAGTTACAAGATTTTCCAGAAAAGGAGGATAACCAATAATCAGAATTTGGTCGTAAAATCCGCCCATTTTATCAATAACCTCTAAGGCACCTTTAATATCAGATCCAGGAGAAATAATGCTTAATTGATATTTTTCTGTTAAGGCTACTTGTTTAAGATTAGTAGCAACAGTTATTCCTGCAATCCAAACACCCATATCAAGTACATTAACTATCAAAGTAGAGTATTTATCTAGCTCTAAAAGATACCTGTAATAAAGTTCAAAATATTGTGGTATCTTTTTATCCTTAGCTGTTAATTGGGGCCAGTAAAAAGGTCTACCTGAGTTTCCAGAACTCCTGTAAATGATATCCATCATACCAAGATCTTCTAAGCACAATTTCTTGAATGGATATTTTAGTAAGTAACTTTCTTTATCTATAATAGGAACTCCTTTGAAATCTTTAATCTTTGCAGGATTAATATTCTGTTGAGCTAAAAACTCTCTATAGGCAGGAATTTTTTGGGTTGCTTCGCGGAACACTGACATAGCATTTTTTCTTCCCAATTTTTCCAAAAGCCATGTGGGAGCTTTTGAGAGAAACCAGCTTGCTCTTTTAGGATTGGACATTATGAAATTCTGCATTATATCACCGAACTTTGACATCTGACTTCACTTCCTTTCTATCAAGATATAAAACATCGTTCATTGTCATTGGTTCAGGTGCAATTTTTAAGGATTTTCCAAATAAAAATTGTACAATAGAATCAACAACTGTTACAGAAATACAACTAGCACCAAGCCCTAGTTGTGGCGGATATTCCTTTTCTTTAAATTCTGTCATTATTTTACTAAAATCCTGAAGTATATAAACTGGTAACTGGTAATTTTCTATATTCTGAAGAAGATTTACAAAGAACTTTATATCATCATTAATTATTTTACTACCAATTACCTCTTCCAAAGTTGCAGACTTAGGTGTAAAAACAAGACAGAAACCATGTCCCCATCCAATGTTCATTGGAAAGAAAACTGGTTTTTTTTGTTTTCGAGCGATGTCATTAATGGCATATGTTGTTTCATTAAAATCTACCATATTTACTACAACATCTGTTTTGGAGACAAATTTTTCAGCAACCTCTGGTGTAATAAACTCTGGATATGCTTCTACTTCTACTAAATGACTTTTCCTTTTTAATTTCTCTTCTAGCGCTAATGCTTTATTCTTACCTACATCAGCTTCTTCAAACACTTGACGATTAAGGTTAGAGATTTCTACTTTGTCTCCATCAGCAAGAACAAATTTCAAAAATCCAGTTTCCACTGCCAACATTCCAATGTTGCTTCCCAATCCACATCCGGCAAGTAAAATCCGCGTATTCCTAATCTTCTCCTGTTCTTCTGGGCTTATAAAAGCCCAATTTCGACTCACAAAAAGTTCATAAAACTTCTCATCCGTACAGTCTTTCATCTTTATCATCCTTTCAAAAATTTCTGATTTTTAAGTTTTATCTATATTCACTTACAACCTTTCTACCTTTCGTACGAAAGGTTCAATAGTCGGCTTCTAAAAGTTCAAAGATTTTGGATTTTATTAGTTGGGTTGCTTGGTCTGGATCTTCTTTCTGGTCGATCTTAAATGGTTTGCCAAATCTTACAGTAATTTCATAGTCTAACAGAAAAAATTTAAGGATTTTTCCAACACATATCAATAGCTTGTCTATTGCCTTTATTACTTTATCATTTGATTCCCAAAGTCTGTGAGGAACAAAAGTTCCGGAAACACCAATTGGCAAAATTGGCACCCCTGATTTTTGAGCTATCCGAGTAGCACCTTTCTCAAATTCTTGCAACCTGCCATCTTTTGTCCGTGTTCCCTCAGGAAACATTCCCAAAACCTCTCTATTTTTTAATATATTAAAGGCTTTTTTGAATGCAGCACGAGGTTTCTGTTCATCTACAAAAAACCCTCCCACCATTTTTAACAATACATCCAAAGGAAACCTCTGATATTTTTTCTTAATGATGTATCTTATAGGAATTAAGGATGAACTATAAGGCAAAGCTGTCCCAATAGCAAAAGGATCTAGAAAACTGGCATGATTGGCAACTATAATTACTGGGGTCTTTATTTTTGCAACATTTTCTAAACCTTTTATTTCAAAATGAGCAAATAACTCCAATAGAACTCTAATTGGAATCCAAATTATCCTCCAGACTATTCTTACGCCATTCACCTCTTCCATCTCCCCCAATTATCTATTTACCTATTCGCGCGAATACGTCCATGGAATATCTATCTTTATACATAACCTAAAAAAATAGATTATGCTTGTATTAATAATATTCACTTTTCAAAGAACTATTTATTTATATTATATCAGATTTGAGGTTAGAGTATACACCTATCTTCCCCAACTGTCAAGATTTTTTGAAAAATCTTTTAACCCTCTTTAAACACCCTTTAAACCTTTCTACCTTTCGTACGAAAGGTACTATAGAATATTATAGATATTTTTTAAAAAAAGAAAAGCCTGGAGGTTGGGTAAAGAGAATTAATCTCTGTAGACCCCCAGACTTTTTAAATTCTAATTAAATGGTCCTTGCCAAAATTTTTCCAGAGGAATAAATCTGTCAATTGATAGAGAACGGGTCTCTAACAAATATTAATAATCAATCTTTCAGAGATACTCCCAGATGATATACAAGAAACAAAATTCCTAATACAAACAGTAAAAATGCAAATATATTATTTGCCAATTGCCATCCTTGTGCTTCCTCAAGGGACATTCGCCAAAACGGATGTGGTTCAATTAGATTAAGATAGTAACCTGTAAAAAAATAGCCAATTAAACCTATTGTTCCTAAAATAATCCCTAGTCGTTTCACTCTAACTCACCCCCATAAAAACATCAAATATACAGATTTTTAATGAACATTTGTTTAATTACATTATATCAAATTGAGATTAAATTATATCTCTCTCATTTTGAATGTCAAGGATTTTTAAGATTTACTAATCCTGGAAGTAAATTCTTTGATAATTTTTTGATGTCTTTCTTTTTCTACAATATCCCAAGCTTTTTTATATTCTTTAAATTTACTTTGGAATTTTCTGTCACGATCCAGTCGTTTCTGATTGAATAAATTAAGGTAAATTTTCCAATGAATTGCTAAAGTCGGAATATGGTGTTGGATTTCAATACTTTCATTTTTATATCTTTTATAAAAATAATCCCAGGCCTTTTTAGTTCTGGAGATATTATTAGTCCAAGTAATCCGGTGAATTAATTCATGGGTTAGGATATCAATACAATAATCAATACTTGGTTTTACACATATTGTTAAAGGATCAGAAAATGCACTTTTTCTTCCAACTACATATATTAAAATTTCCTTCTCAGTCCAAGAAAGTTTAGTAATTTTGGAAAGTTCAGCTAATATTTTCTTTTCATACTTTTGCCAGATTTTCTCTAATCTATACATAAATTTGAGTGTTTCTTTCATTTCTGGATAATCACTTTTTAAATAGCCTTCTTTCCATATTTGATCATAAATCCAAGAATAACGGAAAATAATTTTAGGATAAATCTTTTTCATAATTTTTCTACTTTTTTATAAATTTAAAATCTGCTTTAATTATAACTCAATTTATATAAATTTATAAAATTATAGCAGTTTTTTAATTTTAACTATTATTATTAATTATTTATATAAAACAAAAAACTGCTTTAGTTAAGCAGTTTTTTAAATTTTTAATTTTACCTACCTTTCCACATCTTATAATTTGTGATTTATTTTATCCACAAATTAGAGTTTAGGATTAAAATTTAGAGAGCGAAAAATATTCCTTCATTTTATGAAGTACTGAAGAAGAAATTTATAAAAGTCAAACTAAAGAAATAACTATTTACTTTACTGCTTCTACTTTATACTCTACAGATTCTTCTGGAACAGTCTTTAATTCCACTGTTTCTCCTTCCCTGCAGCCTAAAAGTGCATTACCCAGAGGCGAGTCGCAAGAAATCATATTCTTTGCTATGTCTGCTTCATAAGGATTAACAATCTTGTACAACTCTACCCTCTTTCCAAATTTTAGTTTGACACAAGAACCAATTTTGACTGTTTTTGAATTGGTCATTTTGTGGAAAGAAACCCTTATTAATTTTATTTTTAGTCTTTAAGCTATCCACAATATATAGTATTTAATACTATTCTACAATACAAAATATAGTTTTGTCAATAACAAAGTTATCCACAGATTTATATTTAAATCCACGTTTTAAAAACCCGACTTCCTATAGCAGATATCTCTTGCTCTAAAATGCTACTATGCTAAACTATATAAATAGAAAATGTACTTTTACAACCATATATTAAGGGGTGATTTGAATGACCAGAATGAAAAGAATAGTAACAACAGTATTTTTAATCATGTTTTTGACTCTGCAAGTAACACCTTTAGCCTATGCCTATAATGTCCAATTGCAAGTTTCTTTTATCCCCCAACGTCCGCCAGGTGAATGGAATCATACCAAAAATTGTGGGCAGACTTCTTCTTTGATGGTTTTTTGTTATCACAATCAAACAAATCCAACTGTTGATGGAATCAGAGATATTGATGACTGGTTATATGGCAGGTTTGGCCATCCAATAAATAACTACAATGGAAGTTATACTGATGTTTTCATATTAGAAACTTTGGCTCGAGAATATGGTGGATTTCCAGACAGTTATGCCCATAACAATTGGAATCTTGATCAATTAAAAGATGAGCTTTCAGCCGGATATCCTGTAATTGTGGCAACTCATATCACAATGAATCCAAGTCTTCTTGGACACTTTATGGTGCTTGTAGGAATAGATGATCAATATGTATATGTAAATGATCCAGGTCTAACTTTTGGCGGGAATAATCATTATTCTATTGATCAATTTGCTAGAAGTTGGGCCGCTCAGGGCAATGCTTGTGTTACTATCCATCCGCAACCCCCTCAACCCCAACCTGAACCAGAAGAACCTCCTGAGAAAGTTGTCCCCCCACTTAAAGGAATTCCTTTTGGTAATGTCACTATTATAATTGTTATTGATGACAGTTGGAGCAATGAAAGGAATGATCCTGAAAATAAAAGATTAGAGGCAGCAAGATTCCTCATTGATTCTGCTGCCAATAATGACAAAACAGCAGTAATATCTTTTAACCGAGAACCATCCGTTTTGTCATCACTTACTTCCTTAAAAGATCAAAAAACAAGAGATATGGTTAAATCTCAAATTAATCTACAATCTATAGATGGAACTGATTTTAATAAATCTTTGGCCAAAGCTTATCAAATGTTAAAAGATGATAAATCTCATAATAAAAAAGCAGTAGTTTTCTTAACTGATGGAGCCCACGAAGGTCCTGAATCTTATAATGATAAATCTCATTTTCAGTTTAAAGAAATAAATTGTCCTGTATATACAGTTTTGTTAGAGAGCGAAAAGCCCTCACCTCCTCCTACTCCTCATGAAGGATGGTTTCCTGATCCAGAATTGCTTTCTAAAATTACCTCTGAAACACAAGGAAAATTTTATTCTACTCATTCTCCAGAATCTCTAAAGGAGATATATCAAGAAATATCTGCTTCTGTCCAAGGGCAGACAAATGTTTTTTCAGAATCGGTAACTTTAGGTCCAAACGAAGAAAAAGAACAAATATTTACTATCCCGGAAAAAACAACCCAATTTATATTCAGTACTAGTTGGCCAGGAAGTGATATCAAAACTATTTTAACAACACCAGATGGAGTAAAAATTGATCCAGAAACTAAAAAATCTGATATTCGCCATATCAAAGAAGAAACCTATTGTATCTACGAAATTCAAAATCCCCAATCTGGGAATTGGAAAATGTACATAAAAGCTGAGGATGTTCCAGAACAAGGTGAAAAAGTAGATATAAATATCTCTGCTAAAATAGATGAGCAAAAACCAAAAGTCTCCATTATAAAGCCCCTTCCTGGTTCACATGTAAAAAAACCAATTAAAATTGAAGCAGAAGCTTCTGATAATATCCAAGTGGAAAAAGTAGAATTCTACTATAGATTACAAAATCAAAAGAAGTGGAAAAAAATAGGAATTGATACAAATAGAAAAAATGGATGGGGTGTGCTTTGGAAAACTAAAAGTAGTGGTTTAGTAGAAATAAAAGCTATAGCATATGATAAAGCAGAGAATTCTGTCTCCTGCTCTCATTATATTGTTATAGATAAAGAAAAACCAAAGGTGTCCAGACTAAGAACTCCTCAAGTAGAAATCTTAGGATTTAAGTTACCTATATTAATTTCTAAAAAAGCAAAGATTTCCTATTTAATGAAAGACAAAGATTCGCCAATGAAAACAAAAATACAAATAAAAAATAATAGAGGAAAAATTATTAGGACATTGATTTATGAACCTGAACCTCTTCAAGATGGTAAACTGCAGGATAGAATTAGATTAACTTGGGATGGGAAAAATGAAAAAGGGAAAGTAATGCCTTTGGGAAGATACCAAATTACAATTATTGTCTCGGATAAAGTCAAATATAAAACAAAAGTAACTAAAAATATAATTAATTTTTCTCCCCCCGCTATTTGGCAGGGATTGAAAAATTGGTAAAATTTAAAAAGCCCGGATGCAAAAATGATAATAGTTAGATCATCAGAAAGCATTCGGGCTCTATTTATTTTGATTTACTAAAAACGTCCTACAGTGAATTTTTCTATAAGAACCTTGTATAATTTTCATATTTCTATCTATGAAGTAGATTCTGACTTCTGAAAATTTCCAAATCTTTTATATATTTCCTGAATTAACTCATTGAACTTTTTCCTCTCCTCTGCTTGTTTTTGGGGATCGGCTATTTTCTTAATCTCGGATTTTCTTCTGCGTATATGTTTTTTAAAACCTTTGGAAAAAGGACTTTTCTTTCTTTTCTTTCTATTACTTTTTCTTTTTCTCCTTTTTTCAACCATTTTAATTCTCCTTTCCAGATCGGAAAAATTACTAACTATTTTTAATTAAATCTCTATAGACACCAACTAATTTTTCAGCTTGATTTAATGCTGTAAATTTCAAGGCAGTTTTTTTGCCCATGTCAGACATTTTATTATATTTTTTATGATCAGTCAATAAACTAACCACCTTTTGGCTAAAATCATTCAAATTTGATCGAGTTACAAAACCATTTATTTTGTCTTTTAATATACCTTTAAATGCAGAATCATTAACAGCCACAACAGGCAAATTGCAAGCAAAAGCCTCTAAAATCACAACACCTTGGGTGTCAGTTTTTGATGCAAAAACAAAAACATCAGAAGAGTGATAAGCTTTCACCACCTCAGGTTTTTTAAAATAACCAGTAATACAAACTTTGTCCTGTAAATTCATCTTACAAATCAACTTTAATAAATTCTGTTTATAAGGTCCTTCTGCAACCAAAAGCAAAAAGGTTTGGGGAATTTTTTTGTTAATTTTGACAAATGCTTTAATCAAAAAATCAATATTTTTTTCTTTTCCCGCTCTTCCAACATAAATTAATATTTTTGATTCATCAGGAATGTTATATTTTTTTCTAATATTATTTTTTAATGGTTTTTTAAACTCATGTATATTGATCCCCGTAGGGATTGTAACAATTTTTTTCCTCACGCCATATTTTTTCAATAAATAATCCATTTTGGGTGAAGGAGCAATAACTGTTTCACAACGATTGCAATATAAAGCAGAAATTTTTTCTGCCATTTTTGGAGTGATGATTTTTCCGCCGAATATATAACTTTTTACATATTCAGGATATAAAGTATGATAAGTATGGACAAGAGGAATTTTAGATATTTCTGAAATAAACTCTGCTAAAATTCCTAAACTGAAAGGCGTGTGTGAATGAATAATGTCTAGATTTAACTTTGGTACTTTTTTAGCTAGTTCAAAAGAAAAAGGAAAAGCTATTCTATATTCTTTCTGAAAAGCAAATTTCATTGACTGAAAACGAAATATCTTTGATTTGTTCTTTTTATCCTTATATCCAGGGATTGCCGGAGCAAAAATATACACAGTATGCCCCATCTTCTCCAGATTTTCACGGAATATATCAATAGAACTAACAACTCCATTTACTTGCGGTATATATGTATCAGTAAAGAATCCAATTTTAAGTTTATTGTTTTTTTTAATTTGGTTAATCATTTTATAACTCTTTGTAAAGTATAACATAAATATAATTAAAGAATAAAACTTGATTTATAATTGTTTATATGATACGGTATTTATGTCTGTTAATCAATTCTGAAATTATCTCAGAAAAAAGTCGTAAGACAGACTAGTATAAGTTAATAAAGTTTTAGCAAGAAAATGTGTATTTGCGTTTGTCATTGGGCAAACAACCCTGTCCAGGTAACCTTTTGTTCGCCTTTTAGGTTTGGCCGGGAATGTGTTCAAAAAGTAGGCGAATCTTTCCTTGCCAAAACTAAAAAGGAAGTTCGAAAAAAATGACAAATTTATTCGTAGGAAGCTTGCCTTATGAAACTACTTCTGAGCAATTGCAAGAGTTATTTGAAAAAGTAGGAAAAGTTCAATCAGCTACAGTTATTGCTGATAAATATTCTGGCCGAAGCAAGGGATTTGGTTTTGTAGAAATGTCTTCCGAAGAAGAAGCTAAAAAAGCTATCAAGGAACTCAACGGTCACAAACTTGGTGAAAGAAATATTGTTGTTGCCGAAGCTAGACCTCGTCGAGATGATAGAAGTGGTGGTTTTAAAAAAGATCGATATTAAAGATTAGTTGAAAAATAACTGTAAAAAAAGTGCCTTGTCCTTGTATAAGGCACTTTTTTGTATTTAAAAATTTTGCTTAATGAATTTACTTCCATAAAAAAAGAAGAAAATCTTGTCCTGTGTTTTTTTCTTTGTAAAAACCTTCCCTTTCAGCTTCTTCACCATATATTTTAAAAATTTCTTTTTTGAGAATCATCAGGCAATTTAATAACTAAAGCATCTGCATAAGGACCGCCTTCTTCTTTAATTCTCTGCTCATCATCTTTAACATGATTTACAACTGCTTCTAAAACTCCAACTTGATAAATATTTTCAATGAATTGCAAAGCTTCTTTAGTATCTTTGAATCTTTTTTTGGCAAAGGCATTGGGATTTTTGTTTTTTTCTAACCACGCCTTTGCCTCACGAGGATTAGTTTCTTTTTTATTCATTATATTAATCTCCTTTTTAAATTAGTAATTTATAATTTTATTTAATATTTTTCCAAACTAAAAACCTGCTTTTATTTTAGCAGGTTTTTGGAATTCTGGCTATTTGAATGATTATAAAACTACCAATAACCCCAAGCGGATTTGTCAAACTGCGGTTGATCTGCCACAGGCGGAAACTGCTGTTTCATGCCTGACCTGCCCGCCGAAAATAGTGCCGCCAAGGAGAGTCGAACTCCTGTTACCAGGATGAGAACCTGGCGTCCTAACCACTAGACGATGGCGGCAAGCAAGCGATGAAAGGACAAATATCTCCAATTAAAGTATATCTAAAAATTAACAAAAGAAAAACCCCTTTCGGGGTTTTCTTAATTTATACCGAACCAGAGAGAACCTTCCGTTTGTACTCAGGCAAATCTGGTAGACTATGTTTTATCGGTACGGCATGAAAACTGAAATTTCGACAGATGTTGCGACTAAAGCCACAGGGTTTCCATCTATACAACAGATTAAGCTTTACCTAAAATTCTAAACATTCCAGTGCCACATTTAGGACACTTACCTTTTAAAGCTTTTCTTTTGTTTTTCAGAGTAACTTCCTTTGCATCCTTTATTTCTTTTTTAGCTTTGCATTTTACACAATAACCTTGTTCTGCCATAAAACCTCCCGAGGTCTCTGTATATTCATTCTTTGCAGAGACCGAGGCCCTGTCGACCCGCTTCGCCGAATCGAGGCGAGAACTGAAAGTGAATGACAGGGCTTTATTAAAAAGTTAAATTATTTATATATTAAACGCCTTTATATAAAATTAAAAATTATTCTGCTTTTGTTTCTGTTGCTTCGGCTCCTGTTTCTGCTAATTTATTCAACTCTATTTGAACTAATATCACAAAAAGTGGGCCTACAAAGAAATATAATAAAAACCACACTATGGCATTATTATCTTTTTTTACATAAACAGAAAAACCCTCGGCATATTTATACATAAAGTATAAATTAGCTATAGGGATTATAATTAGCCAAGCTGTGGGAATATCTGCCCCTAAACTTTTAATCTCTTCTTTTGTTTTTACAATCCAATAAATAGCATAAATCCCGAGGGTAATAATACTAAAGATTATTACTGCCGCAGGATTTCTTTTTTTAATTGTTACATCAGCCATTATGACCTCCTTATTTCTATTAAGAAGATTAATAATTAATCACCTTTATTCTATATTTTACCAAATCTACAACGATTTTAACATAAAATCAAATAAAAGCAAGTTTTATTGCTTATTTTTCAACAACAAAAGCCACTTTTAAGTGAGCTTTGTAAGTTTTGATTTTATTATTCTCAACGACCAGTTTTTGGCCCAGAACATCAACACCAGTAATATTATGGATGGTTTTGGAGGCTTTTTTAACCCCACTTTTTATAGCATCGTCAAAACTTACATCTGATTCAGACATCAGCTCAATAATTTTAACTACAGTCATAGAGACCTCACTATTTCAAAAATTGATTTGCAATTTTTTGAATGGGTCGTCCCAGTCGCCACAGGCGACTGAGGATAGAACTTTAATGTTTTTATATTTCAATTATACTCCAAAATCCACACATAAAAAACCGTTTCAAAAAGCAGTAACTTAAGATAAATTATAATAACTTATAAACTGGTCATCGTGGACAAAGTCAAGAATTATTTTAGAGAGAATGGTTATATAAAATCACAGGTTTCTAAAAGCTTTACTTAAAATCTTTAGTTATATTTTTATTCAATCTCACTAATATATTTTTTGGCTTTCTCTGCATCTTCACTGTCTGGGAAATTTTCTATTACTTTTTCATATTGTTCAATAGCAAGATCTTTATATTCAGGGTGTTGCCCCATTTTTTCTTTATATATGTAGGCACTATTTAATAATGCTACAGGCGCAAGAGGATCTTCTGGAAATTTTTCAAAAATAATATTATACTCTTCTGCTACAAATTTTGGATCTACAAACTCCTCTCCCCCATATAACCCTATAAACCTTTTTAGATCATCACAACTATCAATTCCAGCAGAAGCAGAAGCAATAGGAGTTAAAGAAATGTCTATTTTTTCACTTCCATTATTTAGATTACCTTTATCATCAAAATCATCCATAATAAAATTATAACTTTCATAACCATGAGAATAAGCAACAATCACCAACTTTTTAGATTTAGAATTAGGTCCATAGGGTGATTTTTCAGAAAAAGAAGGAATAGTAAAATTACCATATTTATCAGAGGTATATGTTTCGTATTTATAAGTTTCTACCTGATCCGTAAAATAAACAAATTCCTCACTCCAATAAGCAATAACTTTAGCATCAACAAGGGGTTCGTTGGTACTAGAATCTATAATTCTTCCTTTTAGTTCTGGGGTGGTAAAATTTTCTAAAGAGTCATAGGATAAAAACCGAAAAACAAAATAGCTTGATATTAAACCAACAACGGTAATAACTATATAAACAAGCGGGATATTTGGACGGTTTTTTTTCGAAATTAATTTAGCTTGAGCTTTCGGCTTAAGGACTATTACCAAAATATTTACTAATAGTAAAATTAATAATAATGGTCCAATAATCCAAAAAAAGAACATAATCAACGGTTCTACTACGATTACACCAGCAAGAGTACTCAAAATAATGAACCAGATAAAAATAGCAAGGCATAAATAAACAAATCGAAAAGTAACTGCTTTTTCAAAACTTAATCTATTTCTAACTACAATATAATAAATTCCAGTAATAAATAAACCTAAAAATAATGCTAATAAACTATAAAAAATAACTATTGTTATTGTTTCATTCATGTTTATTTCCCTCCATTTTAATTATACTCTATTTTTTAATTTTTAACTCTAAGACCTGGGGAGGCAGGGATCGAACCTGCAATCTTCAGGGCCAGAACCTGACGTCTTACCATTCGACTACTCCCCATAAAAATAGCCTTATTTACCCCATATTTTTCGGGGCCACTTGGCCACCGCCCAAAATAATTATTTATATTATATCTATTGCTTTGCTTATCCTCTTTAATGATGTATTTCGATCTAAAGCCCAAAGTAGTTCTTCTGGAGAAGGACTTGCTTCTTTTCCTGATAAAGCAGCTCTTGTTGGCCAAAAAATGTCTCCAAAGCCTAATTTTGAGTCTTGAACCACTTTTTTTAATATTTTGTGAAATTCATCTATGGTCCTGGGCCACTTTGATGGAGAAATTTCACTAAGACATTTAAATGTTAATTCTAAACCTTTTTTAGTTTTTTGTTTATCACTTTTTTTGAATATTAGAAGATCTGGTTTATATTTTGGTTGCCTAAAATAAAAATCAAAATCTTTAATATTTGATAATTTTGTTATTCTTTCCTGTTCAATTTTCAATATTTTTTCTAAATAGTTATCAGTAATTTTTTTCAACCCTTGATTTAATTTTTCATCACTTCTTATTATTTTTAACAATTCTTTTACTTTCCTTCTTCTTATATAATGACCATTTAGATCATTTAGTTTATTGGCATCAAAAATAGCTGCACTTTTCCCCATACGCTTAAGGGAAAATTCTGATATCATTTGGTCCAAGGAAAAAATTTCTCGTTCATCTCCCTTGCCTGGATGCCAACCTAAAAGCAACATAAAATTATTCAAAGCCTCTGGCAAGTACCCTTTCTCTCTATATTTAGAAATGGATGTAGCCCCAAATCTTGAAGAAAGTTTTGTCTTATCTGGATTTAAAGTTAAAGGAATATGAGCATAGAAAGGAGTTTTATAACCAAGAGCTTTTTGCAAAAGAAAATGTTTAGGAGTATTAGAAAAATGATCCTGCCCACGAATAACATGGGTAATTTTCATAGCTTCGTCATCGACCACAACAGCAAAATGATAGGTAGGAATACCGGTTTTGCGCATAATTACAAAGTCTTCAACACCTCCTGAAATAGTACCTAGGATTAAATCTTTCTCTGGTAATTTAATAAAATAACCTCTTTTTGTTTCTTTAAATTTACTATCAGATTGCCATTTGGCATAAACTTTAACTGGTTTATACTCTATATTATATTTATCTATTACTAACTTAACATCAAGCCACAGGGCATCATCTTTTTTATAGACAACCCCTTCTTTTATTAATTTTTCAGTTTTTTTCTTATAAATATCTAATCTATCCATTTGCCTATATGGTCCAAAATTCCCTTTATATTTTTGATTTTTGTAAAATCTTCGATTTTCGCACCTTTTTGATTTTTGATTTTCTATTGGTCCTTCGTCCCAGTTCAATCCCAACCATCCCAAGCCCTCTTCTATTTCCTTTTCCGAATCAATTGTTGAACGAGAAGTATCTGTGTCTTCAAAACGCAAAATAAACTTTCCTTTATTCTTTTTGGCAAATAGAAAATTAAATAAAGCTGTTCTTGCTGTACCAATATGTAATGATCCAGTAGGCGACGGCGCAATTCGTACTCTAACTGACATATTTACCTCACTTTATTCGTGTAATATTAGTGTAAAATTATTTGTGTCACATTAGTGTTGTTCTATCTTCCATTTTACCACTGTATAAATAAATTTGGGAACAGATATAAAAATCCTTTTGGCTCTCCAAGGTTGAGTTATTCCTCGCCAAAACCATTCCAGTCCTAATTTTTGAAAAATTCTGGGAGCTCGTCTGGCTTTGATTGATACACCTTTAGCCTTTATAGATTTGCTTCCTGTAATAAAATCAAGAGCTCCTCCTATACCTATTGAAACAGGAACTCCTAGTCTTATTAAGTTTCTGAAAATCCATTTTTCCTGATTAGGAGGACCAAAAGCAACAAATAAAACAGAGGGTTTGGTTCTCCTAATTCTATTTATTATATTTTCCTCATCTTTCTTATAAGGAGATCCTGAAAAAGTACCACAAACTTTCAGATAAGGATATTTCTGTTTAAGTTTTTCTGATGCTTTCTCAGCTATACCTGGTCCAGCTCCTAAAAGATAGATTGCGCATTCATCCCCAGCACAATTTCTAGCTATTTTTGGAAAAATATCAGTTCCGGAGACACGTTCAGGAAGGACACTGCGACAATATTTTGGCCAGAAAATTAAAGAAACTCCTGTATAAATCATTTGCCAAATAGCTTGTAAATGCTTTACTGCCGGCCAAGAAATTGTACCTATTGATAAATATTTTGCCGCCCACAATATTCCAATTCCATCAGGAATAGACAAATTGGCATTATTTAAAACTTGCTTAAATTCCTCATCAACTTGGGCTATCATTACCATCTCTGCATTAGGAGTAACCACATAATGAGATTTTTGACTTTTGGAAAATTCCTCAATTTTTTCCAAAGTTTCTTTTGAGGTTACTCTATCAATTTTCACACCCAAAATATCAACTTTCATTTTTTTCACCTTAAATTATTTTTGTCTTAATTTGTAATCTTCTACTGCCCAATTGACAAAATTTTGAATATTTTTTTTAAAAATTTCTTTACTAAACTTTTCTGCCTGATGACGAATTACATCAAGATTATACTGTTTCTCTTTGCTTAAAAATTTATTTACAGCTTTTGTTAAAGATTCAGGGGTATTTTCTTGAAAAAATTCCCCTGTTTTCCCGGCTATTATACTTTCTTGAGTTCCCCCACGACCAGCAGCAATAACTGGTTTGCCAGATGCCATTGCTTCAACTGGGGTAATGCCAAAATCTTCATCAAAAGTAGGAAAGATAAAAGCTCGACAGTTTTGGTAATATTCAGAAACAGCATCATCAGACTGAAATCCTAAAAAATCAATATTTTCTTTGGCTATTTTCTGTAAATATTTTTTCTGACTCCCCTCACCTATTATAACTAATCTTAATTTTAATTTATTAAAAGCCTGGATTGCTACCTCTACATTTTTATATGGCGAAAGCCGGGAAACTATCAAAAAATAACCTTCATTGTTTTTTCTTTTTTTAAATTTTTTAACATCAACTGGGGGATAAATAACTTTAGAGTCCCTCATATAATATTTTTTTATTCTTTTTTGAGTATTTTTAGAATTAGTAATGAAATAATCCGGTCTAAAAGATGAAATTTTATCCCACAATCTAATATAATTTAGAATTGGAATAACAAATGCTTTTCTAATTCTGCCTATTTTTTGTTCGGCTAAATATTTACTATGCCAGTCCCAAACAAAACGCATTGGCGCATGACAATAACAAATATGAACTGTATGAGGTTGGGTTATAACTCCCTTAGCATAAGCATTGTTTGAAGAAATTACTACATCAAAATCAGACAAATCAAATTGTTCTATACCTTGAGGCAAAAATGGCAGAAGATATTTATGTCTTCTGGTTAAAAATTTAGGAATAGTTGGTGAAGTAATAATATTTAAATTATCAAAAGCTCCACTTAGTTTCTTCTTATCATAAAACAAAGTATAAATAGGCGCAGAAGGATATATCTCATTCAATGACATTAAAACCTTCTCTGCCCCACCTATTTGATTTAAAAAGTCATGGATTAAAGCTACCTTCATATTCTTTTACCTGTATTAATAAAATTTTAAAAATTTTCAATTAAATTGAAATATTTTTTAATTTTGATCTGTCATTTTAATTTTTGATTTTTTAATTTTTAATTTAACTATTATTATTTTATTTTTATATTATTGATTTATTAATATATTATTTACAGTTAAGTTGTGAGGGTTTCTTCTAATACTTCCAAAGTTTCCTGGGCGCATTTTTGCCAGGAGAATTTTTTACATTGATTAAATCCTTTTTCAATTAAATTATTTTTCAAAGCATCATCACTTATGATTTTATAAACTGCTTGAGCAATTTCATCAGTCTTCTGGGGATTAAATAAAATTGCTGCCTTACCTGCAACCTCTGGCATTGAAGAAACATTAGATGTAGCAACAGGACAACCACAAGCAAAAGCTTCCAAAATAGGAATTCCGAATCCTTCATATAAAGATGGTAAAACAAACAAATCAGCATCAGAAAAAATATAAGGCAAATCTTGTTCGGGGATATAACCTGTTAGGACTATTTTATCCTTCAGCCTTAATTTATCTATTATATTAATAATTTGTTCAAATTTATATCCTTTTTTACCTACCAAAACTAATTTATGTCTAATTCCTTTTTCTTTTTTAATAATATTAAAAGCATTAATCAACCTGGGAATATTTTTTCTTTCTTCTAATCTTCCAACAAAAAGAACATATTTTTCTGGGATATTATATTTTTTTAAAACTTCTTTAATTTTATTTCTATCTTTTATTGGATGGTAAAGTTTATTTGTAAATCCTTCATATACAACTTCAATTTGTTCTGGTTTCGCGCCATAAATATCAATCAAATCCTGCTTAGTAGATTTTGACACAGCAATAATTTTTTCAGCCCACAAAACAGCTTTTTTTGTTGTAAATTCCAGATGCCAAAGTTGAAATTTGGAATAAGAAGAAGGATAATTTCTAAAACCTACATCATGACAAGTAACAACGGTTTTTTTTGGATGAATAATGGGAATTGTATGGGATGGGATAAAAAGTAAATCAGGTTTATTAAGAAGCATTTCTACTGAAAGGCGAATTTGTGTCCAAAAACGAGGAAAATATATTATTTTATTTTTAAAATTTTCAGGCAGATTTTGAAAATATTTAGTCAAAGGATTACGTGAATATAATATGTATTCATTTTTTCTGTCCAGTTTAATTAGATTCTTTATCAAATTATAAGAATAATATTCTGTACCAGTCTTTTGTTTATAAACAGTCCTTGAAGCATCAATTCCTATTTCCATCGTCCAATTAAAGCTTCCATTTTCATCCCGGTTTTACCGGAATTCCAATTTTAGCTTTACTTCTCCTTTTCCATAAAAATGCTAAAGCATTTTCACGGCTTAATTATTTTTAACTCATTTCTCATCCTTTACAAAAAATCTAAGAATTTTGAGAGAGTTTTAGAATTCAAAGTCTAAGAAGTTGTTTATATAAATTGGCAATTTTTTCTACCATTGCTTCTGATGAAAAATGTTTTTCTAATCTCCTTCTGCCTGCATCTCCCATTTGTTTCGCTTTTTGAGGATCTTTTAATATTTTTATAATAGCTTCAGTTTGTGCTTTTGGATCACCCGGAGGAACCAAAAATCCTGTTTTTCCATCTTCAACAATATCAGGGATACCTCCTATATTAGTGCCAACAACCGGCTTTCTGGAAGCCATGGTTTCTAAGATGACTAAACCAAATGGTTCAGAAAAAGAAGGCAAAACAAACAAATCTATTATTTTTAATACTTCTGGTATATCATCTCGAGTTCCTAAAAATTTAACATCCTGAGCAATTTTTAACTTTTCTGTCAGCTCTTCTAATTCTTTTCTCTGTGGGCCTGAGCCAACAATCAAAAGATTAATATTAGGAATTTTCTTCTTTACTTTATTGAAAGCTAAAATTAAATCACCTATTCCTTTATGGGGCAGAAGTGAAGCAATAGTGCAAATTAATAAATTTTTATTATACACACCTAGTTGTTTTTTCTTTTTATTTATATCTATATCAATATCAAATTTATCTAAATCAATACCATTTAAAATAGTTTCTACTTTAGAAGACTCGGTAATAAAGGCACCAACCAGCCATTTTTTTACCGCCTTAGATGGAGCTATTGTCTTGTCAGTTAGATAATCTAAAAATCTTAATCCTATAATATGAATTTTATCTAGGGCGGGATTTTTTAATTTAAATTCAAATGTTCGAGTATGCTCTGTGTATAAAACTGGAATTTTAATACTCCAACTAGCTAATCTGCCAATGCTCCCCCCTCGAGAACCATGAGTATGAATTATATCAAACTTTTCTTTTTTAATTAATTTCCTTAATTTAAAAATAGCAGATAAATCTGCTTTGCTTTTCATAGGAATTATAGTTGTTTTTATGTTATTTTCTTCTAGGTCTGAAGTTGCTGGACCAGGAGGACAAACTACTGTAACATCAAATTTATGTTTCTTAAGACCAGAACTTAATGTTAATACATGCTGAGGTCCACCTGAAAGTGAAGAATCACCTATAACTTGTAAAATCTTAATTTTTTTAGACATTGGAAATTCCTATTACTTTCCTGAAAGAACACATTTTTTATACTCATCTAAATTCTCTAAAACTATCCCAGTGCCTTTAACTACACACAAAATTGGATTCTCAGCTATATGACAAGGAACATTTGTCTCTTGGGTCAATAGCTTATCTAAATTCCGAAGTTGTGCTCCTCCGCCAACCATTACCATTCCTCGATCAATAATATCTGAAGAAAGTTCAGGAGGGGTCTTCTCTAAAACTGATTTAACTGTACTGATTATTTGATCTAATTCATCACTTATAGCCTCAGCTATTTCATTAGTAGAAATATTAATAGTTTTAGGTAAACCAGCCACCATATCTCTTCCTTTGACTTCTATTTTCTTTTCATCCTCTTCAGGCTGAGCACTGCCAATTTTTATCTTTATATCCTCGGCTGTTCTTTCACCAATAGATAAACTATATTTATTTCGAATATATTGAGCAATAGCTTGATCTATTCTATTGCCTCCTACTCTTACCGAATCACAAGTCACAATACCTCCTAATGATATTACGGCCACTTCTGAAGTTCCTCCCCCAACATCTACAATCATATTTCCAGAAGGTGTGGCAATAGGAATATCTGCTCCAATAGCTCCAGCAAGAGGTTCTTTAATCACATAAGCTGATTTTGCTCCGGCTTGAATAGTAGCATCAATAACTGCTCTTCTTTCTGTAGAAGTTACTCCTGCAGGAACAGAAACCATAACCTCTGGTCTTACAAGTCGAATCCCCCCCGTAGCTTTATTAATAAAATATCTAATCATAGCTTCAGTTACTCTATAATCAGCAATAACCCCATCTTTTAAAGGATGGGAAGCTATGATATTCTCTGGAGTTCTCCCCAACATTTTTTTAGCTTCAGATCCTACAGCCATCACTCGATTATCATCTATAGATACAGCTACTACTGAGGGTTCATTTATAATTACTCCCTTTTTAGGAACATATACTAAAACATTGGCTGTTCCCAAATCAATACCTATTCTTTTTACAAGCATATAGCTCCTTTAGAATAATTAATGAGTTATGGGTTATATTCATACTAATCAACACATTAATTTATTAAAATATTAACTTTCTACTCTTTTTATCCTTGCTCCTAATTTTGCTAATCTTCCTTCAATATTTTCATATCCCCTATCTATTTGGTAAATATTATCTATCTCACTTTCTCCCTCTGCTATAAGTGCTGCTAAAATCAAAGCTATTCCTGCTCGCAAATCAGGACTTTCTACTTTGTTGCCGTATAAAGGAGTAGGTCCATTTACAACTATTCTATGAGGATCACACATTATAATATTAGCACCCATTCTATTTAATATATCAGTATAAAATAATCTTCCTTCATAAATAGTTTCAAAAATTAAACTCATGCCTTCAGCTTGGGTCATCAAGATAGTAAAAGGAGCTTGTAGATCAGTTACAAAACCAGGATATTCATGAGTTCTTATTTCAGTTGGTAAAATATTTTTACACCTTTTTATATGAACTGAATCTTCCCCTATTTCAAATTCTATCCCTGCTTTTTTTAACATTAACCAAAAAACTTCCAGATGTTTTGGTTTGCAATTGGTAATTTTAATATCATCCCCAACTAGAGCACTAAGTACTGCAAAAGTCCCTGTCTCTATTCTATCAGGAATATTATTAAATATACCACCGGAAATTTTATCCACTCCTTCAATTGTAATTGTAGATGTTCCTGCCCCTGAGATTTTAGCTCCACATTTGTTTAAAAAATCACTCAAAGCTACTATCTCTGGTTCACAAGCAGTGTTAATTAAAGTGGTTGTTCCTGAAGCTAAGGTTGCTGCTAAAATCATACTTTCTGTTACAGTGTGGCTCACCCAGGGAAAAACAAATTTACATCCAGAAAGACCCTTAGTTTTAAGATGGAAAAAATTACCTTCTTCTTTTATCTCTGCTCCTTGTGTTTTAAAACCATCAAGAAAAATATCTATTGGTCGTCTACCAATTATACAACCTCCGGGAAGAGAAAATCTTACTTCACCTAAACGAGCTAACATCGGAGCAATAAACATTATTGAAGTCCGTAGTTTACAAGATAGTTGGGGGTTTAGATCAATTTTGTTAATATTCTTGCAAGAAATTAAATATTCACTATTTCTTTTCTTGACTTTTGCCCCAAGATCTTTTAATATTTCTATCATTACATGCACATCAGCAATATCAGGTACATTTTTCAAAATACACTCCCGGTCGGTTAAAATAGTGGCAGGGATTAATTTTAAAGCAGCGTTTTTTGCCCCTGAAACTTTAATCTCACCTGAAAGAGAATTTTTTCCTTGAATAATAAATTTAGACATCTCATTTATCTCCTTGTTCTATCCCCAGTAGATTTAATTGTATATTAAACTTACTTATTTTTCAATATAAATAACTTACATTTTATTCGTCTTAATTAGTGATTTATTATAAACTTGTTATTCTGACAAAAATAAGATAATATTTATAACAGAATGAAAACCCTATATTTTAAAAGATTGGGGTTTTTCAAAGATGAGGAAAAAATGACAAAGAAAAAAATAATTTGGCGAATAATTTTTTATTCTCTGTTTACTATTTTTTTTGCAGCAGTAGCTTGTGGAATTATTTTTTATACTAAGGGGTACCGTTATAATTTTGATACTAAGAAAATAGAAAAAACAGGGATGATTCGTTTAGATTTCTATCCTACTAAAGCAAAAGTATTTTTTGAAAATAAACAAATCAAAAGACAAAAATCGCCAATAAAAATTAAAAATTTAACCACTGGTGAATATCAAATAAGAATAGAAAAAGAAGGATTTTTCACTTGGAATAAAAAAGTGACTGTTAACCCAGAAAGATTAAGTTGGATATACTATATTATTCTTTTTCCTCAAAATCCTGAGGTCCAAAAATTATCTGAAGAAGTCTCTAATTTTGTTTTATCTCCTGATGATCGTAAAATAGCTTATATTAATACTAATTCTGAAAACAAAGGTATTTATACAGTTGATATTATAACTAAAGAACAAAAGAAAATTTTTCCACTGGATAACAAAATTAATCCATCAAGATATATCTTTGAGCAACTTGCATGGTCTCCAGATAACACTAAACTTTTATTCATTCAAAAAGATAAAGAACTTGCAAAATCTTCAATTTATATATCTAATGTTCTAAAACCCCAGGAAATTATATATGTAAATGAATTATACCCTTATGATTTTGAAATTTTGGATTGGATTCCTCAAAACAATAATGAAATTATAGCTTATAGTCAACAAAATATCTATCGATGTAATATTACTACTGTGCAAGTACCTAAAATTTTAGCTGAGGGAGTAAAGCAATTCTGTCTTGCTGGTAACAAAATATATTATATCAAAAAAGAACAAGATAAAACTTCTTTGCAGGAGGTAGATTACGAAGGTAATAATCAGAATAAAATATTAGATTTAGAAAATGAAGATACTTACAAGCTCTATTCTTCTATACATCACAATAACTTAGGAATCTATAATGAAAGGAAACAATATTTTAAAATTATAACTTATGAAAATAATCAATATAAAATAGATTCTCTAGATAAAGAAATAACCGATGCTTGTTGGTCTCAAGACGGCAAAAAAATATTTTATCAAAATAATTATGAAATTTGGGTCTTCTTTATAGAAAAAGAAGAAGAAAAGGTATTTGAAAATGATTTAGTTGCTCGTTTTAAAAATAAAATTAATAAAGTTTTATGGCATCCTGATTGGAATCATTTGATATTCAATATAGAAGATAAAATTCAAATTTGTGAATTTGATGGGGGAAATAAAATAAATCTTATAAATATCTCTATTCCTCAATTTAATCTATTAATTACTGGGAAAGATAATCTAAAAAAGCCTATACTTTTTTTCTTAAATAAAGAAAATGATTCTTCACAAATAAATTTATATTCAGTAAAACTTTTTAAAGAATAATTAAAGTATCAGTATAAGTTATTAGGAATTTGGAATTAGTATAAAATAATTTATTATTCATTAATTCCTTATTCCTAGTTCCTAATTTCTATCTATTCCAATGGCAAAAGATGGGGATGAGGCGGGGTGATATTTCCACTAGGATCAGGTTGTATCTGTTTAGCTCTAACAATTAGTCTTCGCCAATTAGTGCCTGGAGGCCAACAAGTTATTAAAGTTAGACTGGGTTCTGATGTAGGTTCTAAAACCTCAATATTTTCTGGAGAAACTTTTTTTATTTCGGAAACTTCATAAATATATTTTTTTTGTTTGTAATAAATTATAACCTGATCTCCCACTACTAAGTTATCCAGTAAAGCAAAAACATAATTATATTCTCCTGCATCCCACCAATAATTAGAACTATGACCAGTGATAACACAATTACCTACTTCACCAGGAAAAGATGTTCCAGGATAATGCCCAAC
This sequence comes from uncultured Candidatus Saccharibacteria bacterium, assembly GCA_964345445.1. Taxonomy (GTDB): domain Bacteria; phylum Patescibacteriota; class CPR2_A; order CAYFQT01; family CAYFQT01; genus CAYFQT01. The sequence goes on along the minus strand of CAYFQT010000024.1, from coordinate 83,684 downwards.
TCCATTTTGTAAATAACTCTGAATTTCCTCTTCATCTTCACTTTCTATCCAAACAATGGGAGCATCTACCTCTATTTTAGGGATTATAAGTCTTTCACCTTCAGGTATAATTTCTCTATCTTCAGGTGGAGATTGACTTTCTAAACCACTATCAATAGTATTTCTATTGTATTTCCACCAAAATTTCAATTTTGCATTAATCCAGGGCCAGTGTAAAATAATTAAAGTGAATATAAATAGAAAAATAGCCAAAGAAAAAAATTTTAAAAAAGTCAAAAAAACTTTTTTAAATCTATTTTTATTAACAGAAAAAGATTCTCCAGATATTAAATTAATATCTTTTTTAAATTTCATAAATTTCTCACCTATTTATGATTGACTATGTCAATCAGAACGGGTTGTATCAGTCGCCGCAGGCGATTGAGAATAGGCATAAATTATTTAAAATTTTTTATCCGCCTTCGCGAAACCAGCTTCGCTGAATCAAAGTGAGTCCGCTTTGGCAGATTATGCTGAAAAAATGAAGCATACTATAGACATAAGTCCATAGAGACTCCATTGTAGCAAAAATTTATAATATTGTAAATACTAATAATTGAAAAAATAAATGCAAAAAGTATAATTAAATTAGAGATTATTTATAAAATAAATAGTAAATTGAAAATCTATTTTGCCATTATTTATTATGCCGAGGTGCTGGAATTGGTAGACAGGATGGTCTCAAAAACCATTGGAGCTTGTCTCCGTGAGGGTTCAAATCCCTCCCTCGGCACGGCCTCCAAACAAACCTGTCGTTTTCGCAATTTTCCATAAGAAAATTACTTCAACTTTTGGTTCATTTCTCCTCTTCCGAAAAAATACTAAAGTATTTTTTCGGTACAAGAACATTACTAGTCCTTTCCTCTTCTTTCGCAAAATAGCTTACGTATTTTTGCGATTTTTTTTGTCAACCTTCTATTCCTGGGACAGGGAAACGCTTACATAATTCTTCTACTTCCTCTTTTACTGATTTAATAAATTTATCATCATCTTTATTTCTTAAACAATCAGAAATCCACCCCCCAATCTTTTCCATCTCTTTTTCTTTCATCCCCCGAGAAGTTACAGCTGGGGTACCAATTCTTATTCCTGAAGTAACACCCGGAGTCTTCAGATCTCCAGGGATGGTATTTTTATTTACAATAATTGTTGCTTTTTCTAAAATCTTTTCTGCCTCATATCCAGTTATTTCCAAATTTTTTAAATCTAATAACATTAAATGATTATCTGTCCCATCAGAAACTAATTTAATTCCTAATTTTTTTAAAATTTCTGCTAAAGTATTAGCATTATCTACTACTTTTTTTTGATATTCTATAAATTTTGGTGATAAAGCTTCAGCAAAACATACTGCTTTTGCCGCAATAATATGTTCTTGTGGACCACCCTGGGTGCCTGGAAAAACAGTTTTATCTATTACTTGAGCATACTTCCTCTTGCACATAATCATTCCTCCTCTAGGGCCTCTTAATGTTTTATGTGTTGTTGTGGTTACAAAATCAGCATTCGGAACAGGACTAGGGTGTAATCCACATGCAACCAGTCCAGCTATATGAGCTATATCTGCCAAAAGATAAGCACCAACACTATCAGCAATTTCTTTAAATTTTTGAAAATCAATAATTCTGGGGTAAGCAGAAGCCCCGCAGATAATCATTTTAGGTTTATATTCCCGTGCTTGTTTCTCAATTTTATCATAATCAAGTCTTCCGGTACGTGGATCTGATTCATAACTGATAGCATTGTATAAAATTCCAGAAAAATTTACTTTACTTCCATGAGTAAGATGCCCTCCTGAAAAAAGACTTTGGCCTAAGATAGTATCGCCAGGTTTAAGTACTGCAAAATAGCAGGAAAAATTGGCTTGACTGCCTGAATGAGGCTGAACATTAATATGCTCTGCACCAAATAACTCCTTTGCTCTACACAAAGCCGCTTCTTCTGCTTTATCTATAAATTCACACCCTCCATAATATCGTTTTTTAGGATATCCTTCAGCATATTTGTTAGTTAATACTGAACCGCAAGCCTCTAAAACTTCTGAAGAAGCATAATTTTCTGAAGCAATTAAATTAAGAGTTTCTACTTCTCGTCTTTCTTCAGCACATATAATATTAAAAATTTCTGGATCTCGGTTTTTTAAAGACATAGTGACACCTTTTTAAAAAAATAATATTTCTATAAATGTTTTAAAATTTCTTCCTTTGATATAGCTCCTTCTCTTAAAATCTTAGGAGGGTTGATAGATAAATCCATCACTGTAGAAAGAGATTCCCTTTTTAACTTGCCAGCGTTTAAAATTAAATCTGGCTTTATTTTTTTATTTTTAAACTGATTAATAATATCATAAGCAGAGTATAAAGCATCTTTACTTGACAGGTTGGCGCTAGTTGTAGTATAGGGTAATTCTAATTTCCGGGCAAGTTGTAAGGTTATTTTATCTTTAGGAATTCTAATCCCTAATGTTTTTTTACCAGCGGTTAAAATATTTGGTACACATTCTTTTTTGGGGAAAATAAAAGTTACTGGTCCGGGAAGAAATTTTTCCATCAAAATTCTACCTTGGCTTGATATATATACTAATTTATCTGCCATAGCAATTCCCGAGACAATTACCGAAATTGGTTTTGATCTATCTCTTTTTTTAATTTGAAAAATTTTTCCTATAGCCTTTTGATCAAAAGCCAAAGCCCCTAAACCATAGGCAGTATCAGTTGGATATACTACTGTCCCACCTTTTTTTAACACCTCTACAGCTTGGTTTATGATTTTCTGGTCAGGATTTTTCAGATCAATTTTTGCAACTTCCATAAACTTATTATACCTTACTTGATTAAATTAAAAAAATAAGGTAGAATAGTTATTAGGAATTAGGAATTAGTTTACCAGATATTAATTATATATAAGGGGGCTTCAATGGCTCATAGAAAAGCAGGGGGATCAACATCATTAGGTAGAGATTCCCAAGCAAAGAGACTGGGAGTAAAACTCTTTGGTGGAGAATATGTTAAACCAGGATCTATTATTATTAGACAAAAAGGCACTAAATATCATCCTGGAAAAAATGTAGGTATAGGCAAAGATTATACTATATTTGCTTTAGTTCCTGGGGTAGTTAAATTTAAGAAAAAGAAAAGAAAAAAATTTACTGGTAGTCTAGAGAGTGCTACTTTTGTCAATGTAGTGCCTAAGAAAGTAAAAAAGTAAAAAGTACCAAGTAATAAGACTAAATAAAAAAACAGCCAAAGGGCTGTTTTTTTGTTATTTAGTATTACATCTCCGAGGTGTAAATCAGTTCACCTCGGAGGTGTGTTATTTTTCAACATTATTTTATTATTCAAGGTATTTCTATAACCTTATCTAATTTTCTTTTATTTCCATAGACTACTTCTCCAGATTTAAAATGAGCATATTTCAAAGTCAATTTCGCTGCTTCTTGCAATATTTCCTTATTCCTTACTCCTCGTTCCTTATTCCTAATTAAGGTAGTGGGTCCAGGATAATTTTTAATTTTCATTAAAATATCTTTATCCTCAGCCAATTCCTGGATTTTTAAATTTTCCTCATGTTTTCTACCAATAATTATCAAAATATTACCTTCCCAAAAATGTCTACCATATTTTAGAAGTTCAATATCGCTTATAGTAAATTTGGGATTTTTTTTCAGTAAATCCTTAAGTCTTTTAGAAAAACCAATATCAGTCAAAAGACAACCGCCAGCAGGTGTAGGATATTCTGTAATCCCCCATTTTTTTGCCAATTTCATTTGTCGCTTGCGAGATCTGCCTTTTATATCTAATAATTTATCCTTTTCTATCCAGCCTTTTTCCTCTGGGATTGTTGGTTTTAATAATTTAGCAGAAAGAGGACGCAACAGATAGCCATTTACTCCTGATTCTTTAGCCACAATATCTAAAGCCTGTTTGTTTTGGGAAAAAGGTCTTTCTCCTAAAACTTCTCCAGTAGCAACAAATTGTGCTTTTATTTTTTTAGCTTCTTCCCAAGCTTTAGCTATCATCAATGAATGACAATCAATACAAGGATTCATTGTCTTGCCGTAACCATGAGGGGGATTTTTGAGCATTTTTAAATGCTCTTTGGTGATATCTTTTTCAATTAATTTTATTCCAATTTTTTTTGCGGCAACCTTAGCTTTTTTAGAGCCAAAAAATGGGGTAATAAAAGAAATTCCAATAACTTCAATGCCTTGATTTTTTAACAACTTAGCCGCTAGCATTGAATCTAACCCCCCAGAGAGTAAAACTATGACTTTTATCTTCTTCCTAGACATTTATATTACCTCCAGTATGATTTTACAATATATAATTGTATAATAAAATACTAAAAAAACACTAAAAAATAAAAAATTAGTCTCATTTTTCATTTACCATATATCACGATCGTGGATATAAGTAAATGAGAAGATAAAAATATATTAATTTAAATAAAAAGAAACGGGGAGGAAATTTTGTTGGGTTTTTTAACCTCCCCGCTATAAATCAAAATTATTTCAATCACAAAGATCAATTATTGTTTTTTCCCAATAAGGACAATAAATTTTGATTTCAATTTTAAACTGATCTTCTATGCAAAAACGTTTTTGTAATTCAACATATTCATCCTTTGTGAAAATCTTGTCTACAAGTCTATAAATTTTTTGACCAATTACTGAACGAATATTCCTAATTTGAAGATTAAGTTCTCTAATTCGTTCCATTTTTACTCCATTATTGATAACTGGACAATCTATTCCGTAATTACCTAAAAAATTGCATTTGTTATTATAACAATTTAAAACACTACAAACTATTTCTCTTTTTTCTACTATTTCATCTATTCCAGTTTTTTCTTGTATTTCTTTCATTTCATTCCTCCTCAAGATATTTATTTTTGGGTTTTCTAGAGGAAACATCATATTTCCCATCTGACTTTTTAGCTATCCATTTTTCACTTGAAAGATGAAAAATTTTTAATGGGCTAAGATCTCTTGAAATCATATCTGCTATTCTTTCATTTTTTGGACTTCCGCATTTGGGACAAAAATCAAAATCATCAGGCAACATTTTTCCACAACAACCAAATTCACTTATTATCCTTACATCATTAGGAGTGGGTTTACCTTTTTCAATCAACTTTTTACAATCTTCACAATAATCTTCTTCGCTATCGCCATCCAACCAGTTTCCTTTTTGGCTAAGGATATCAGTACATCCCTGACAAGGTTTTGGGGGCAGCTGGCATCGACATTTAGAAGGCAAAATATCAGGCACTTCCTGACCAGTTAAAGGATCAATCATTGTAGGAAAATTATATAGTATTCCACTATGCTCACACATCTTGTTCACCTCTCTAACATTTATAAGTTTGGAATTTCTGATAATTTTCACCTTAGCGATATCTTTTAAGCAAAAGGATCTGATCAATGCGCGCACATCTTGATTTAGAATTCTGCTTTTTTAATAGACTTTTTATTTTGACAATTCGTTCTTTTAGAGCTTGGGGGCTGTGACCATGAATAGAAGCTACAAATTCTTTAATAGTAGAGCCTACATTGGCTAAAGCCATCCGATCCACCTCAACCTCTTCACCACAAAACAAACAAATACCTTTAATTGTCTTATCCATCTCTCCTCAACTCCTTTTGATATTCAGAAATAAGTTCAATTTTTTCAGTATAAACACCTAAAACTCTCGGTAATACTTTAATATTTCTTATCAATTCCATTTTGTCTTTGGCAGTAATTTTTACTGGGTAAATAATAAGTATTGCTTTTCCATTTCCTCTAATAGGAATTTTTGTATGTTTTAAATTCTCTGCCTTTTCTCCATTAATATTAAATTAACTAATGAAACCATCAATCTTTTCTTCTATGCTCCCTAAACTATCTTCTTCTAGACCAACTCTAATTTTTATATCCTCAGGATCAGGAAATTTTAAGACTTTGACTGCCATATCAACCATTCCTTCTATCAATCTAAAGGGTTTTTAAGTATTCGGAGAATATGTTTATCATTTTTCTTTATAATCTTTACACATCCTCTAAATTCTAAAGATGAAAGAGAGTTGGCAATTGATTTTCCATTTATTTTAATTGAGTAAGGGTTAGAAATTTCGGCACCATATCCATGCTTGTTAATAAGAAATTGTAAAACTTCCTCTAGCTCTTTTTTATGCTTTCTATCTGGTCCTGTAATAAATTCTGAACTACCTGCAATTCCTCTTCCATCGCCATATACATTCGAACCTCTCCCCATTTTCTTCCTCTCCCTTAAATTAGAAAATCGAATGGACAATTCTATTATGTTAAAGAACGGATATTTAAATTTATCATAATGAAAAATATTTGTCAAAATTTTTTTAGCGTTAAATAATTAGCGTTTAGCAGAAATACAAGACTTTATAAATTCTCTAAATAATGGATGTGGAATCTGGGGTCGGGACTTAAATTCCGGATGGAATTGACAGCCAACAAGAAATGGATGATCAGTAATTTCTATAATTTCTACTAATTTTTTATCAGGAGATATCCCGGCGATTCTCATCCCATTTTTTTGAAATATATCTTTATATTTATTATTAAACTCATAGCGATGTCTATGTCGTTCTGAAATTTTCTCTGCTCCATAAGCTTTATAGCTTAAAGAATCTTTACTTAAGACACAAGGATATGAACCCAGGCGCATGGTGCCACCTTTTTTGGTCACTTTTCTCTGATTAGGCATAATATAAATCACTGGGTTTTTGGTTCTGTTATTAAATTCAGTGCTTGAGGCATCAGACATTCTACAAACATTACGAGCAAATTCAATTGCTATTGTTTGCATTCCCAAGCATAAACCAAGATAAGGAATTTTATTTTCCCGGGCATACTGACACGCTTTTATCTTTCCTTCAATACCTCTTTCTCCAAAACCTCCTGGGACAATAATTCCGGAAACCTCTTCAAAAATTTCCATATTTTTTTTCTTTTCTAATCTCTCTGAATCAACCCAAATAATCTCTGGTTTTACATTATGATACCAACAAGCTGATTTTATAGCTTCTATAACAGAAGCATAAGTATCTTTATTAGTCAGATATTTAGCAACTAAAGCTACTTTAATTTTTTTCTTTTGATTTCTAATTCTTTTAATTTTACTTATTAAAGATTTCCATTTTCTTAAATTAACTTTCTTTTTGGAAAGACCTAATTTAGAAATCATATAATCAGCAGCTTTATATTTTTCAAACATCAAAGGCACTTCATAAATACTAAAGGCTGTTTTGAGAGGAATTATAGCTTTAGGTTCCACATCACAATAAAGAGAAATTTTATCTATAAGTTTTGAGGTTATTTTGTGATCTGAGCGACAAGCAATAACATCAGGTTGAATTCCTAATTCTCTTAGAGTTATTACACTATTTTGAGCTGGTTTAGTTTTTACTTCACCTGTTGTGGAGAGATATGGCAGAAAAACTACATGCAAATACAAAATATTTTCAGAACCAATTTTCCTTTTAATTTGCCTTAAAGCCTCCATAAAATGCAAACCTTCGTAATCCCCTACTGTCCCTCCAATTTCTACAATATGCACATCATATCCTTTTGAAGCTTCTTGGATTAATCTTTGAATTTCATTAACTATATGAGGAAGAATCTGAATTGTTTTACCTAAATATTCACCTTTTCTTTCAGCAGATAAAACATTATTAAATACAAATCCAGCCATTAAGCTGGATTTAAAATCAAGATTGCGATCTAGGAATCTTTCATAGTGCCCCAGATCCATATCAGTCTCTGCACCATCTTCTGTTACAAAAACTTCTCCATGTTCCCCAGGATTTAAAGTCCCTGCATCCATATTTAGGTAGGGATCACATTTTTGTAAATTAACTTTAAGGCCTCGGGCTTGCAAGATATTACCTACAGAAGCACAGGTTATCCCTTTGCCCAAGCCAGACAGGACCCCACCAGTTATGAAGATATATTTGGTCTTGACCATTTGTTCACCAATTAAATTAAAAAATCAAATATTAAAATTTCATATCAAAATTTAAAATTATGTCTTATCTTTTTAACTTTAAATTGTCATTTTACATTTTGATTTTTAATTTTTAAACTTATTTCTTCTTCTCTCTTACAACCTTTACCCCTACTTTAGCCTTCACCCCTTCTCCCAATTTCACCTCCACTTCATATTTTCCTAATTGTTTAATGGGCTCTTTTATCTCTATATTATGTTTGTCAATCTCAAAATCTCCTTGAGAATTTATAAAATCAGCTATTTTTTTAGCAGTTACAGAACCAAAAAGTTTTTTACTTTTTGGGTTTGCAGTCTTGGCAGGAATTTCTATTTTTAATTTTTCTAATTGACTAGCAATCTTTTTAATCTTTTTCAACTGTTCTTCTTTCTTTTTCTTCTCCATCTCAATTTTAGCTTGGGCTTTCTTAACCTCTTTATCTGTAGCTAAGATTGCCAAACCTCGGGGAATAAGAAAATTACGAGCAAATCCTGAAGCAACTTGCTTAATTTCTCCAGCAGTTCCTAAATTTTCTACATCCTCTTTTAAAATAATCTTCATAAGTACTAACTTTATTAATTAATATCAAAAATTAAAAATTAAAATTACATATCAAAAGTTAAAAATATTTATTCTTCGACTAAGTCCCGACTTGTTGGGACGCATAGAGAAGTACATTATGATTATTTATATAATTCAGTTCTCGACTCGGGCTTCGTCCTTGCTCGAACAATAATATTTTTGCATTTTGCATTGTTATTTTACACTTTGATTTTTGATTTTTTAATTTTCTATCTTCTTCCCTTCAAATACTCAATAGCTTTATCTAATTGAGGATCTCGATCAACCTCATAATCCTCATCAGTCATTTGTATTTCAATATTAGGTTCAAGTCCTTCTTCAGAAATAGACTTTCCTGAAGGAGTCAACCAATGAGCTACTGTAATTCTTAAACTAGTATCATACATAAAATTTTCTATCTCTTGGACTGAGCCTTTACCAAAACTTTCCTCTCCAATTAATATTCCTCTTCCTCTATCAACAATAGCACCAGCTACAATTTCTGAACCAGAGGCTGACCCTTGATTAATTAAAACAACCAAAGGAATATCAGGAAAATGAGCTTTAACCGTCGCATTTAATTCCTCTCTTTTCCCATCTTTACTTTCTTCAATAGCAATTACCCCATCTTCAATAAATTCACTAGCTATATCCACAGCTACATCTAAATAACCTCCGGGATTATTGCGAAGATCTAATATTATTCCTAAAGGATCCAAATCAGCAATTTCTTTTGCTATTTTATCAAATTCAGTTGTTGTATCTTCATTAAATCTATTAATTTCAATATAAGCAATGTCATTTTCTTTTACACTCCATGTAACACTTTTAATTTCAATAACATCACGAGTAATTTCAAAATCTTTTGGTTGGGAAAGCCCTTCCCTTTGTATAGTCAAAGTTACTTTTGTCCCTTTCTCTCCTCTTATTAAACTCACAGCTTCATCCAAAGACATATTTTGTGTATCTTGACCATCAATTTTTAAAATTATATCTTGAGGCTTTAAGCCAGCTTTGAAAGCCGGTGTCCCTTCAAGAGGAGAAACAATAATTATCCTATCATCTTTAGCTTCTACTTCTGCCCCAATTCCAGAAAATGAACCTTCCATTTCCTGATTAAATTGGGCGGTTTCTTCAGGATCTAAAAACATAGTATATGGATCTCCTAAGGCTTCAACCATTCCAGAAATAGCTCCAAAAAGCATTTTTTGATAATTAATATCTCCTGTATATTTTTCTTCTACTATATCCCAAACATCCCAAAAAAGTTTAAAATCAACCTCACGGGGTGTCTCTGGCCTTTTGTTAATGATTACAGGAATAATACCTTTTTCAAAGCTAATTTTTGCTCCCTGACCTACTACTACACCTATTCCATAAGACCCACAAACCAATACAAAAAGAGAGAAGGTTATAAAAATTTTTTTCAGTTTATTTTTATCTATTTTCATAATAGAGTCACTAATTTAGTCGCTAATAAAATGTATGATTATTTATATCACGAATTAAATTATTCCGTAAAGAATCAAAATTAAGTACTAATATTATAAACACAAATGGACGCTAAACTTTGCACAAAAGGACACTAAAATTATTTATTCTTCGAGCGAGTGACCAAAGGGAACGAGTGGAGAAGTACTTTATTAAATTTATAATAAAAATAATGTGGTTCTCGATGCGGCTTCGCCTTAGTCTAACAATAATACTTTTAGTTTGCGCATACAAATCTCTACAAATATTATATTTGTAACCTATTCGTATAGTAATTTGTAATCATTCGTAATTATATTTTCATTTTTCATACTAAAGTAGACTTGGGTTATTGTCAACCCATAAACCAGAGCAAAGCTCAATTCAAGACAGGTTCCTAAAACCAAACACTTTGTTTGGATTCAGGGCGGCATACCATAAACACCTGGCAAATTCAACACCCGGTGTTGAATTTGGTACATATAAAAATCACCCTTTTTTTGATGGGTAATTTTTATAATTTATATTATGAATTTAAATTTTTATGGTAAATAACCCATAGGATCTACAGGGATACTGAAATTATCTCTAATTTCAAAATGTAAATGATCGCCGGTAGAAAATCCTGTTGAACCAACATATCCTATTACTTGACCTTGGGCAAGCTGAGCTCCTGATGAAACAGCCAGAGTAGACATATGACCATATATTACTAAATGATTTCCATTAACTACCATAACACAGTTTCCATAACCTCCAGCCCATCCTGCTATAAATACTTCCCCTCCTGTTGCTGAAACAATTGGAGTGCCATATGGTGCTGCAATATCAATTCCTGTATGGAAAACCCCAGGGAAGTAAAAATTACTATATCCAAAAGGAGCAGTCAATATTCCATAAAGTGGCCAAATATATCCTGAAGCTGATCTATCTCGTCCGGCTCCATCTCTATATTTTTTATAAAGTTCTGATTGAATACTGGCTATTTCGGAATTCATTGCGGCCTGTTCTGCCTTGGCTTTCTCTAACATGTTCTGATAATTTGCTTCATCACTCTTTGTTTGTTCTAGTAATATATTTTTGGAATATATTTGGTCAGCTAATTTCTTCTCTTGAAGCTCTCTCTCTTCTTTTAATAAAACTAATTCTCTTTTTTTATCTTCCAATTGAGCTTTTTTGTCATCTAACTCTTGCTTTAATCTTTCTATTTCATCAAGAGCGTCTTGAGTTTGCTTTTCAATTGATTCTATATATTCCATTTGAGCCAAAAATGTAGAAAAAGAATCACTGGAGGCTATGATTTCTAAAGTACTTGTTTGATCCTGCTCACACATTATTAAAACACATTCTAACAGAAGATCTTTCTTTATTTCAATTTCTTTTTCTTTTTCAGTAATTTGGTTTGATACATTTTCAATTTCCAGCTCATTAGCTTCAATCTTGAGTTTGGTCTGTTCAATCTCTGCTCTGGTTTGATCAAGCTGATTGTCCATTGATTCAATTTGAGCAGACAAAGTATTAATTTCTTGCTTTTTCTCTTCTACTTTATCTTCATATTCCTGGGTCTTCTTATTAATCTCCTGAAGCTCCTTTATTTTGTCATCCAAAAGACTGGCATTAGCTGGATAGGAAAATAAAAACAGAACTAGTATACTTAAAAACATACAAACTAATTTACTAGTTCTTAATCGACTGACAATATTATTTTTATTTTTATTGTTGATCATCTTGCTCCATTAAGAATAAATGGCTGTTTCTTATCCAGTTATCCCCAGAATCAACAATTATATCCCAGTATATCAAAAAAATCCCTAAATGTCAAGGAATATGGCTTATACTTTCTTTAAATAGCGCTGCATAGCTATAATACTGCTTATTGTTCCTAACAAAATACCTGTCAATATCATCAATCCTGTTATACTTATAAAATGACTGTTAAAATATGAAAACATTGTTTGTCCATAATTGTCAAAAGTTTGATAAATATATGGAGAAACAAAGTATAAAATTGGATAAAGTACAATAATAGAAATCACAGTAGCTATAATTCCATAAAAAGAACCCTCTAGGATGAAAGGTCCTCTTATATACCAATTAGTAGCCCCCACCAGTTTCATTATTTCTATTTCTGAAGCCCGAGTAAAAATAGTAATTCGAATAGTATTTAGGAGAATCACCAAAGCAATAATAATAAAAACTAAAAATAATCCTAAAACTATTTTTTTAACAATATCAGTAAAATTTAAAATATTTTTAATCACTTCTTCTTTTTGTTTATAGCTAATTCCTTTTATAATTTCTTTATAATCCTCTTTTTCTAAAAATCCACTAATATTTTGCAAATTTTTTGGATCTTTTGCTTTAATTTTTAAACTAACTGATAAAACTCCCTCTGTTACTATATCAATCAATCTGGGATCTTTTTTAGTTCTTTTAATAAATTCTATTGCTTCTTGCTTGGCTTCTTCTTGATTAACATACTTTACATCTTCTACATCTTCAAGAGATAACAGTTCATATTTTACATTCAAAACTTTCTTTTCTTCTGTTTCTTCAATAAAAGAAACGCGCATATCTATATCTTCTTCAACTTCATCAACTGCAATATCAACCACAAAATTCAGAATAATAAATACAGAAATTGTAAACAAGGTTAAAGTTACAATTGTTGTAGCGGCAACAGACATCCAGCCATTACGCCAAAAATTTACTGCTCCCATTTTAATTATTCTTAAAAAACTAGTCATTAAATGCTCCCTTTGGTCACAAGTCATCAATTAAATGTGTCAAATGTATCAAAAGTTATTGTATATTTTTAACATCAGTGATACCTATGAAAATTTTGACACTTTATTTATATTGACGCCTGTATCACCTACAAAACTTTTGGCACCTATATCTTATATTTCCCTTTTTTCTTATCACTTGTAATTTTTCCTTTATTTAAAGTAATCACTCTTTTTTTAAGACGATCAACAATTTCTCTATCATGAGTGGCTAAGACCACTGTTGTTCCTGCCTCATTAATTTTAATTAATAAATCAACAATTCCATAAGCTGTTTTGTGATCAATATTGCCAGTTGGTTCATCGGCAATCAAAATTTTAGGTTGATGAACCAAAGCACGGGCCATAGCAACTCTTTGCTGTTCGCCTCCGGAAAGCTGCTGAGGAAAACTATCTTTTTTTTCTAGAAGTCCTACTAATTTTAATATTCTGGGAACTATTCTCTTAATATCTTTGTCGGTTTTACCGCTAACTTCCATAGCAAAGGCTACATTTTCAAAAACAGATTTTAAAGGCAATAATTTAAAATCTTGAAAAACCATTCCTATCTCACGACGCAAATAAGGAATTTGTCCTCTTTTTAAACTATTGACTATATTTCCTCCAACAATGATTTCACCTTCTGTGGGTTCCTCTTCTTTTGTAATCAATTTTGCCAAAGTAGATTTACCTGCTCCCGAAGGCCCTACAATAGATACAAACTCTCTACCTTTAATTTTAAAACTAACATCCCGTAAAGCAAAGATATCTGGAGGATATAATTTGGTAACTTCTTTAAATTCAATCATTGGTTAGTTACCTGTTATTAGTAATTAGTTTATTAGTAAATATTCTACAAATTATATTAGCATAATTTATAAAAAAAGAAAGTACTTATAATAGTTAATATATTACATACACTTTTGTATTTAGTTAGATTGGAATTTTTTGCCTAAGAAAACCATATCACAGGCCACCTGCAATGAATACTTGAAAATAAGACTAAATATACTTTGGTGGCCGAGATTAAAGCAGTGGCTTTAGATAAACTTTCGGTAAAGACCAAATAGCCAACTGCGCCTGCCCCGTATACGAGCATAATGAGTTGTTCGGGGTGTTTTCGTGACAAAAATTCCAATTAGCTATCCATTATATATTTGAAAATTGACATCTTTTAACTTTTACTTTTTTTATGCCAGCGGAGCCAATTTTCTACAAACTTATCCAAATCTCCACCTAAAACTTTATCTGTATCTGAAGTCTTAACTTTAGTGCGGTGATCAGAAACCATTTTATAAGGATGCAATATATATGATCTTATCTGAGAACCCCAACCTATCCGGGCATATTCACCTTTTAATTTAGCTTCTTTTTTTCTCTTTTTTTCCAATTCTTTTTCATAGAGGCGAGATTTTAGAATTTTTAAAGCGGTGTCTTTATTTTGTCTCTGTGATCTCTCATTTTGGCAAGAAGCAGTAATTCCAGAAGCCAGGTGAGTAATTCGAACTGCTGAGTCCGTGGTGTTAACATATTGTCCCCCGGCAGAAGAAGCTCTGAAAGTTTCAATTTTTAAATCCTCAGGTGAAATTTCAATTTTGATTTCTTCTTCAATTTCCGGAATAACTTCCACTAAAGCAAAAGAGGTATGGCGAAGATGATCGGCATCAAAAGGGGAAAGTCTAACCAACCTATGGACACCAGCTTCTCCTTTAAAGTAACCAAAGGCAAAAGGTCCTAAAATTTCTATTGTTACATTTTTAATCCCTGCTTCCTCTCCAGGTGTTATTTCTAAAACAGAAGCTTTAAATTCTTTCTTTTGGGCAAATCGCAAATACATCCTCAGTAGTATCTCTGCCCAATCGCATGCTTCTACCCCTCCTGTAGAAGCATGGATGGTAAGTAAAGCATTATTTCTATCATATTCCTCATTCAGTAAAGCATCTATTTCTAGTTTTTTAAATTTTTTTTGTAAATTTTCTTTTCTTTTCTGAAGCTCTGAGGCAATACCAGTTTCTTTTTCGTCTAAAGCTAATTTAGTTAAATCAATCAATTCTTTACATTCTTTCTGTAAATTTTCCCATTTTTGCAAATATTCAATAAGCTGATTTTTCCTTTGCATAATTTCCTGAGCTTTTCTATGATCTTTCCAAAAATCTGGTTTCTGTGATTTTTTTTCTAAATTATCTATTTCTTTCTGAACTTTAACTAAGTCAAAGACACCCCTTTGTATGTTCAATTTTCTTGTTTAATTCTTTAAATTCTGTAAGTAATTCTTTCATGATATCAATCCTCCTATCAATAATATCAAATATTAAAAATCAAAAAATAAAATTACAAATAAAAAATATTTTAAATTTTACATTTTCATTTTGCACTTTACACTTTGAATTTTGATATTTGTTAATATTATATCACAAAAGAGACCCTTGGGGGTCTCTTTTATATATTTAAAACACGACAGGCGCCACTTTTTAATTAACTTTTACCTTCTTTAAAGCTAACTTAAATAAAATTTTCTCTCGAAAATAAAGATATCCACTAGCTAATACCAGAAAAATTCCTAATAAGATGTTTAAACCTGCTCCTACTCGGGGCAGAGTCTTAGTACCTAAAACCTGTGGTTCTGGCTCTGAAGGAACCTGAGGCTTTTGTGGCTCCTGTGGTTCTTGAGGTTTCTCTGGTTCTTGCTGAATTTGTTGCTGCTGATCTTGAGATGGTACAGGTGGCTGAGGAATCTTGGGTTCTTCTGGTTTTTCTATCTTAGGCAATTGAGGTTTCTTTTCAATTATTGGTTCTTCTATTTTGGGTAATTCTGGTTTTAATTTTTCTGGTTCCTGAGGTTTTTCAGGCTCTTGCGGTTTTTCAGGTTCCTGAGGTTTTTCAGGCTCTTGCGGTTTTTCTGGTTCCTGAGGTTTTTCAGGCTCTTGCGGTTTTTCTGGTTGAGTAGGTTCACCTTTTTTGTCAGGTTGCTCTGGCTGAGTAGGTTTTTTCTCTTCTACCTTTTGAGTCTTATTAGGTTCCTCGCCTGAGGCCATACTCTGACTAATGCCAACTCCTATTTGAGCCACAAACAAAATAACAACTAATACAGCAACTATTTTCCTGCTTTTGCCTAAACGATAAGCAAATTTTGCCTCTGCCAATTTAAATCTCTCTTTTGTGGCTTCATCAATCTTTGCTGTTTTTAAAATAGAAATTAATCTTTTCATAATTCACCTCCTTGTCTCGTCGGAAGGCACTTCCGACCTTCGTTCCGGTATTTACCGGAACTCGCATCTTCAGTTCCTTCCTCCTTTTCTCTGAAAATACTAAAGTATTTTCAGGGGTAAACTGTTTTTAAATTATTAATTATTTTCTTTTTTAATATCGACCTTTATTTATTATTAAACTGATATTTTTATAATTGCCAATTTATAATTTCTCCTTTTGTATTCTCATCCTCATAATATGCCCACCAAGGAATATTCTCATGCCAAATCTGAAAACTGCTATCTATAGAAATTTTTCTGCCAGTTAGCAATTGATCTTTTAATTTTCCCTCTGTAAGTTTAAATATAGTATCATTTCCTTCTTGGTGAGGTTTTTCAGGCAGTCGGCACAAAGAATAATAAGGAGCAAACTGCATATTAGAATTTTCAAAATTTGAATCTTCTCCGTAAACTCGGGCTTGGATTTCTAAAATCTGAAAATTTTCTAAATTATAAATTACTTTTGTAAAATCTTCGCGTGTCAATTCTGGCTGATTTTCTTTATCCGAATAAGTTACAAGAATTTCTGCCTTTTTTTGTCCTTCATCTTCTTTTATATTTTCTACTTCAAATTTCAATTTGGGGCCAGGCATCCATTCCGGCTGAGCTATCCAAGCAGAATACTGACTTGTTTGAACTTCCCACCAGTCTCCTTTTTCCCAGCCCAAAAGATTTTCTGATCCTTCCTGTCGCTCTTGTTTTTCTACCTGAGAGTCATTCTTTGTGGGTTCCTTCTCTTCATTCTTTGACCATTTTATTTTCAACCCAACAAAACCCACTGCTATCCAAATTATAATAACTATCGCAATTGTTAATTTCCTCTTCATATTTTGTACCGTCCTTTTAATTTAATATTTCTTTAACAATATTGTAATTTATTGGATTCCCTTGCTGATATCTACCAGTAGGCAACCATACAAAATCTGGATGATCATTTATACTTGACCCTGTCCAGCCGCTTTGATTGCCGGAAATCCAATAAGTGTATGTCTTGGTAAATGAACTAGTTCCTACAGAATTAGGGCTTGTGTAATTTGCAAACCAAACAGTTGTTGTATAATATGTGCGACCACCTTCTTCTTGAGATGTCATACTATATTTATAAGCAGGGAAATTCCATACTTGATATCCAGCATTGGTATCGAAAACCAAGGACTTCTTCTGGCTTTTAATATAATTTAACAAAAGGCTATGGAAAGCACCTGGAGCAATATCAGAAAAATCTTCTGAACCTCTTCCATCACCATATCTATCTCCCCACATCAAGGATTGAGGACTATAATATAATTCTGTTATCATTCCTTTTTGATCGGCAACTTGGAAGGAAATCCCTCCTTTATTACGATTTGTTCTAGGTTCAGGCTCCAAGATAGATGCAGCAGCCAGCGCATGGCAATGTCCCCACCAGGTGGCTGAAGGATTTAAAGTATAGTGATTGCCATATTCCCAACTGCGACTTGAAGGATTATATCCTCGGGTATTTCCTACATATTTATCATATTTATCCAAAGGACCGCCTGAATCATAAAGATTAGGGTTAATTGTATCTAAATATGGCCACCACCATCCTGACCAAGGAACATAAGATGTTCCTCCCCCATCTTCCTCAACAGTTACATAGACAAATTCTGAGTAAGCCCATGAGTGACTTGAATCCCCAGACCATAAGGCACAATAATAAGTATTATTTTGAGGTTCGGCTGTGAAAGAAAATTTAGATTGGCTGTTAGTTTTTGTATTTTGTATATAAACCCAATCTTCTCCATTCCAATAATATAAATAGACTTGTACATTAGGATGTGATGGGGAAATCTCTCCAGATAAAGTTGTCTGTTGCCCAGGTTGAACAGTTTGAGGATTAGCAGATAAAGTAATTTGAGACTCTGAAGTTTCCTGTTGAATTTTAACTTGGATATATTCAGAATAGGACCAATTATGGTCAGAATCACCTACCCATAAAGCTGTATAGTAAGTATCTTGAGTAGGCTTTACAGTGAAGGAAAATTTGGAATTAAGATTAGTCTTAGTCTGAGTTAAATATTTCCAATCAGAACCATCCCAATAATATAGATAAACAGAAATATTATTATGTGAAGGAGACAGTGTTCCGGATAAAACTGAATATTCGCCTGGGGCAACAACATCTGGATTGGCTGATAAAGTAATTTGAGACTCTCTGGTTTCCTGCTGCACCTTAACTTTTATATATTCAGAATATGACCAATTATGATCTGTATCTCCAGCCCATAGGGCTGTGTAATAAGTATCTTTTGTAGGTTTTACTTGAAATGAAAATTTAGAATAACTATCAGTTTTTTTCTTCTCAACTAAAACCCAATTTGAACCATTCCAATAATATAGATAAATATATACCCCGGAATGATAGGGAGAAAGTTGTCCTGATAAGGTAGATGCTTGACCGGCTGTGATTATCTGAGGATTGGCTGACAAAGTAACTTTAGAAGTTCCGGTCGCTGCATAAACAACTTTCCCTGCCCAAGTTAAACCAGCAGGCATAACTAAACTGACAATTAACAAAAGTATAATTGCCTTCTGAGATAATTTATTTAGTTTTGTAAATTTTCTATTCATGTTCACCTCCATAAATTATTTATGGTTAAGGTTATGGTTACGAAACCCGTATTGTTTAAAATTTAACGTCTAACATAACCGTTTGACGATACGCACTTCCTAACCCGTAACCGTCTAACAATTTCATTATACCACTTTTAATAATTTTGTAATTAATTCCAAAAAATGTGATTTAGTCTAGGGGCGAAAAAGATTGAATAATAAATTTATTCAATAATACTTTTTTCGCCCCTTCTTAGCGCTAAAAAGGTCGTACTTTTTGAGCATCTAACTCACTTCCTAACTATTTTTCTCCACTCTGGCCAATGGAATAATCAAGAGAAGCTAGAAGCTAATTAATTAACTTGTGTTTGGTGCTTGCTGTACCGAGTTTTGTTGTACTGGATTTTGCTGTTGATTCTGCTGATTGTTCTGTTGTTGCTGGTTCTGTTGTTGAGTTTGCTTTTGCTGAGTCTGGGTCTGTTGTTGCTGAGTTTCTTGCTTTGGTGATTGCTGCTGCTCCTGTTTTGTTTCTTCTTGCTGTTTTACTGTTGATTCTTGTTTTGTCGGCTGTTCTTTTTGTTCCTGTACTTGCTGTTCTTCCTGTTTTGTATCCTGCTTCTGATCCTGCTGAACTTCAGTTTGATTCTGCGTTACTGTTGGCTTTTGCTTTTGGTCTGGTTCTTGTTTCTGATCAGGTTCTTGTTTCTGATCAGGCTCTTGCTTTTGGTCTGGTTCTTGTGGCTCCTGAGGTTCTTGAGGTTCTTGCGGCTCTTTTGGTTTTGGTTCCTTAGGAGGACAAGGCTTCTTTGTAGGCTCTTTATCTTTTTGCTCTTGCTCGAAATCCTTCTGTTCCTGAGTTGGTGGAAACTGTGGTGGAACCTGGCAAGGTTTTTGTTCTACAACAGGCTTTTCACAAGGAACTTTGACAATCTTCTCTATATATTCTTCTTTCTCAAAAATACGAATAATGACTGTCTCATATTCCTTGACTTCCACCCGCTCTACTCTGTGCACAACTCTCCGACTCGGGGCTGGTTTTGGAGCTGGTGCTGGGTACAAAATGTTTCCGCAATTAGTCTTGGCGAAAACATTACCCTCTACTACTAGAACAGGGGTACCAGATGCAATATACATCCGGACGAAGCGCACTACCCCACCTTTGTAATATGAGTTTTTATACATCCCTCCATACTGAAGGGTTTCAAAACTCATATCACCTTTAGGAATACTCTGAAAGTCAGAATATCCCAGGCTCTGTGCCCGATCATTGTAAGCCTGCTGGATCGCCACAGGTTGTGCCGCCACTAATTTCTTAATGTTCTTTGCTGTCATTTCACAGGGGATTCCACTCATCATTAATGGATACTCCTCAGTCACCTGAACTGCCGCTGCCTGGGTTGCTTTTGCTTCAGTTGTTTCAACTACCTCAGTTTTAGCTCCTTGCTCCTCTCGTGCCTTCTTAAACTCTTCAAAAAAGGCTTCTCGTTCCCTACGCATATCTTGCTTGAATGTTTTTCGTTCTGTCTTGATGTCTTTTAAAATTTCTTTTGCTTCAGCTGGTGTTTGTCTAACTGACGCTATAGCATAATAATTTGTACTAGCTATTACTGCTAACATTACTACAACTGCTGTAAACGGAATCCAACAGAGCTTAAGCTGGCTTCGCGTCTCACGGCGCAATCTTCTCAGCCAGCCCCAAAAACTCGACAATCTGTCTTTTATAGACATGTTCTTCACTCCTTCCTTTTAAATCAGAAATTTCGACTAGATCTACAGTTCGATGGACTGTACCATCGAACCAAAAACATCTATTTCGACTCTGGATCAAATTTCCGTAAATTAAATACGGAAGCCAAACAGTAAAACTTAACAAAAGATTTCCACTTTTCCCTTCTGGGCCAGAATGCTCCTCCAGAGTTGGAGAGCATCAGGGTAAAAAGTTTTCATCTTTTGATATTTTCGTCCTTTTCGTCCTTAACAACAAAATCCAAATAAAGGGCCCCTCGCGGGGCCCTTTAAGGACGAAAATTTGACTACAATATTTTATAATCAAGTTTTCGCCCTCAAGTTCCCCCGAGGATTACCTTATATTTATTTTTAAAATATCAAAGAACTAATATAATGAATAGGAATCTGCATAGGTAAATTTGTAGTCTGCCAAGGACGGTAGACAGACTAAATTACCTACGCAGAATTCTACACACTATATAATATCCGTGTCTATCCGTAACCAATCCGCGTTAATCCGTGTTATAAAAAAACCGGCCTTTATATCTTTTAGCTAAGCACTATGTGCTAAGTGCTAAAAGCTAATTTGTGGCCGGTTTCACTACTGGCTCCCTATAATCCAAGTGACCAATTACAGATCATAGTTCAACGCCCCCACGTCATCTCGATAAAGATCGAGATAAGATAAAAACAAGATAAAAAATTTAATGTGCAAATTAAAAAACCAACGGTGTAGTTTTGAGCTTAGAGTTGGAACTATGAGTATAAATAAACTCAGACTAAATACTCAAACTCAAAACTGTATTTTGTTGGTTTTTGTTTTTTGTTTCTGCTTGCCCTGAATTGATTTTTGGTTTAGGGACTGTCCTCCAAAGCTTTCTTGTCCGCAGAAACATAGAAGGGTTTTTGTATTATTTTATTTTTAATTTAGAAGATAGTATTGTAACAAATTATTCTTCACTTGTCAAGAGTTTTTTTAAAAAACTTTTTTTTGCCTATTTATAAGGGTTTTCAAGCCCTTATCCAAAATTAATATAAAAGTTATATAATTTAAAAAACCTATTCAAATATAAAAAAAGATTTTTATCAAACAGATAAAAATCTTAGAAAAATTCTTTATAAATTTAAAAAACTAAAATTGGTTGTAAATTCAAAAATTTCAAATATATATTTCTATCGCGGTCGCGGTATATTTATATATTTTATATATTTTATATATTAATAATATTCTTAAAATTTTTAATATTTTTTATTCTTTACTGTTAATGATTTATTATCAACTATAAATTTAGATAGAAATTTTTCTTGATCATCAATATAGTCTGCCAATATACATTTTACATATGATTTTACTCTAAGTTTATTTACTAATTCTTTTGTTTCATCTATTATATCAAAAGGACAAACCCAGACGCTCTTTTGTAATTTTTTAAATCCTAATTCTTTTAATTTATATCTAAAATAATCCCTATCATTCTTCTTGTCTTCCGGAATATCAAATATAACAATCCTCCATTTTTTGTCCCAGTTTTCTTCAGAAAATATATAACTACGAATTTTATTTCTACCATATGGAGTAATCTTATATAATTTTCCTTTTTCTCCCTTATATACCTCAACATATTTCTTTTTTTCCAAATATTGAATTGTTGATCTTACTCTTTCTCTAACAGGTGTCTTATTGTATATTTTTTTAAAATAATCATTCCAGGTATGCGTGGTGACTACATCATCTATATCTTCAAAAATTTCATTTAGAACAATTAATAATTTTTCAGTAAGAGTAAGTTTCATAATAACTCCTATTTTTTTATACTTTTATACTTTTTATATAAATATATATTTCTATCGCGGTCGCGGTATATTTATATATTATTTATTATTAATAATAATATTCTCTATTTATATTTTATATTTCTAGATTAGATTATTTTCCACAGCATTTTTTATATTTCTTTCCACTTCCACAAGGGCAGGGGTCATTACGGCCTACTTTTTCACCCTCTCTTTTTACCTCCTGTCTTCTTCCCCCCTCTCCTCCTCGACTTTCACGAATCTGCTGGCTTTCCATTAGAGAAGGTTTTTTTATAACATTTACTTTATAAATAGAGTAAACAACATTGTTTTGAATATTAGCAAGAAGTTTCTGAAACATCAGGTGGCCTTCTTTTTTAAATTCCACCAAAGGATCTTTTTGACCATATGCCCGGAGTGAAATCCCTTCTCGTAAAGCATCTGTAATCTCCAAGTGTTCTATCCATAAAGTATCAATACTGCGCAACATTAGTGCTTTTTCTAAAAATCTCATTGTTTCTTCTCCTAATTCTTTTTCCTTTTCATCATATGATTTTTGTGCCTGGTCTTTTAAATATTTAATTAATTCTTCTTGTTCTCGTGCTTTTTCTACTTTTTCTTTTGCCTCATCCGATAAAGAAAAAATAGTGTTTAAAATTTCATAAATTTCTTTTCTATTTTCTGAAAAATGAATAGAAACTGATTCGTTAATTTCACTTTCTATCATCTCTTGAACTTCTGATTTTAAATTTTTTGATTTTAAAATTTCTCTTCTTTTTTTATAAACTACTTCCCTATGTTTATTCATTACATCATCATATTCTAAAAGATGTTTTCTAATATCAAAATTATGTCCTTCCACTTTCTTTTGAGCAGATTCTAAGGAACGAGTTATTATAGAATGTTCAATAGGCTGGTCTTCTGGAAATCTAAGGCGCTCCATAATGGAAGCAACCTTTTCTGAACCAAAAAGTCGCATCAGGTCATCTTCCAAAGATACATAAAAACAAGAAGAGCCGGGATCTCCTTGACGTCCTGAACGACCTCGCAGTTGATTATCAATCCTCCGAGCTTCGTGTCTTTCTGTGCCAATTACATATAAACCGCTTTGGGAGATAACTTTTTCATGCTCTTTTTGATCTGGAGGATTACCTCCCAACATAATATCTACACCTCGTCCAGCCATATTAGTAGCCACAGTAACTGACCCTACCTTTCCAGCCTGGGCAATAATTTTTGCTTCATTTTCATGATTTTTGGCATTTAAAATTTCATAAGGAATTCCTCTTCGCCTAAGCATATCTCCTAAAAGTTCATTTTTTTCAATAGATACTGTTCCCACCAAAACTGGCTGACCTTGTCCGTGATGGGTGATAATATCTTCAACTACTGCTTTAAACTTAGCTTCTTCTGTTTTATAAATCTTATCTTGAAAATCATCACGGATCATTGGTTTATTAGTGGGAACAATTACCACATCCAAATTATAAATTTTATGAAATTCTTCGGCTTCTGTTGCTGCTGTACCAGTCATTCCGGCAAGTTTTTTATAAATTCTAAAATAATTCTGAAAAGTAATTGTAGCTAGGGTTCTACTTTCTTTTTTAATTTCCACTTTCTCTTTCGCTTCAATGGCTTGATGTAAGCCCTCTGAATATCTCCGTCCAAACATTAATCTTCCAGTAAATTCATCAACAATAACCACTTCTCCATCACGAACGACATAATCCCGATCTTTTTTAAATAAAGTATGCGCTTTTAATGCTTGCTCAATATGATGCACATCTTCTATCCCTCTCTCTGTATAAATATTTTTTACACCTAACCATTGTTCCATTTTAGAAATTCCTGAATCAGTTAAAGTTGTTGCTTTCATTTTTTCATCAATATTGTAATCTATATTTTCTATAAGTCTAGGAACAAGCCGAGCAAATTGATAATATTTTTCCGTTGACTCCTCAGCAGGAGCAGAAATTATAAGGGGAGTTCGCGCTTCATCAATTAAAATACTGTCTATTTCATCAACAATGGCATAGAAAAGTTCTCTTTGTGAACATTGGGAAATATCTGATACCATATTATCTCTTAGATAATCAAAGCCATATTCATTATTAGTGCCGTAAGTAATATCGGCATTATAAGCCTCTTTCCTTTCTACTGGCACTAAATTGTTTTCTCCTTCCAATCCTTTCTCCCCCCGATCTTCAAATAAATAGGCTTTTTCATGCTGAATACAGCCACAAGATAAACCTAACAGATTATAAATAGGACCCATCCATTGGGTATCTCGCTTGGCTAAATAATCATTGACAGTAACAACATGAGTGCCACAGCCACTTAAAGCATTTAAATATAAAGGTAAGGTAGCGGCCAATGTTTTTCCTTCACCAGTTTTCATTTCGGCAATCATTCCTTT
The DNA here is from genome assembly GCA_964345445.1 of uncultured Candidatus Saccharibacteria bacterium. Lineage (GTDB taxonomy): Bacteria > Patescibacteriota > CPR2_A > CAYFQT01 > CAYFQT01 > CAYFQT01. The sequence continues at coordinate 59,087 of CAYFQT010000024.1, read as the reverse complement.
GTGTAAAACAATTCCTCCCAAAAGCTGTACATCAAAATGACGCTGGCCAATGGTTCTTTTAGATGCTTCTCTTACTGCTGCAAATGCTTCCGATAATAAATCATCTAATGTTTCACCTTCCTTAAGGCGTTTTTTAAATTCATCAGTTTTCTTACGAAGATCCCCATCTTTCAGTCTTTCAAATTCTGGCTCTAGTTCATTTATCTTATCAACTTGTGGCTGTAGCCTATCCAAAACTTTCTTATTAGGATCTCCCATTATTTTACCTAAAATTCCCATTAAAAGCTCCTTTATATTAAATTCTTATTCATCATTTTAATCCTACACCTATTTATTTTACCATTTTTTCATACTTAAATAAATCTTAAAAATATAAAATTAGCGGTAAAAAGCATATTTTACCGCCAAAATAACATTTAAATAATAACTCTAGGTAGACTCCTCCTCTTCTATTTCCTCTATCTCCACTTCTGAAGGAAAAGAGCCTGTAATTGCCTGCTGGTCTTTTTCCTTTATCCCCAATCTCCCCATTTTCTTCATCCTCTTTTCTACTTGTCTTTCTAAATCTTCAGAAACTAAATCAATGGCTGCCTGGGGCGTAGATCCGGCTTCTTCAGCTCTGATGAAAATCTTTCCTGGCAGATGCATAGTTACTTCTGCTCGAAATTTGCTATCTGAATGCTTCTCTTTACCAGAAGTAATTTTTATATGGGTGTTTAAAATTTTACTCTCATATTTTGAAAGTCGTCCAATTTTCTCTCCAATATAATCTTTTATTTGGGGGGTAATTTTGAAGTTTTTAGATTTAATAAAAATCCTCACTTTCCCTCCTTTCTTATAACTTTAAAACCACAATATTTTTGTAAAACCTCAGGAATTTTTACACTTCCATCCTTTTGTTGACCATTCTCTAAAATAGCAATGATAATCCTACCAATAGCAAAGGCAGTGCCATTTATAGTATGCACAAATTCGTTTCTGCCTGTTTTTTTGTCCTTATAGCGAATATTTAATCTTCGAGCTTGAAAATCTGTACAAGTTGAAGTAGAATGTGTCTCTCTATATCTATTTTCAGATGGAATCCAACATTCAATATCATACTTCCGAGCTGCGGGATTACCTAAATCCCCTGTACACATTTTTACCACTTGATAAGACAAACCTAAACTTTTGGTTAATTTTTCTTCCAAACTTAAAAAATATTCATGTTCCGAATCTGAGTCTTCAGGCTTGGTAAAAGAAAACATTTCCACTTTATCAAACTGATGTACTCTAAAAATTCCTTTAGTGTCTTTTCCATAAGAACCTGCTTCTCTCCGAAAACAAGTGGAAAAAGCTGTATATCGCTTAGGTAGCTCATCTTCGGATAAAATTTCATCTGAATGCATTGGTCCAACAGATTGTTCAGAAGTTCCCACTAAATATAATTTATCTTTTTGCAAGTGGTATATCTCTTCTCCCCCACCATGCTCTAGATATCCCATTGCCGCCATAGCTTGCTCTTTGACCATTACTGGAGGAACAACAGGAATAAATCCTTCCTTAGTCAATGTATTTAATGTATAAGAAACAATAGCGAATTCCAAAAGAGCCACTTGATTTTTCAGGTAGCCAAAACGAGTGCCAGAAGTAACAGAAGCTCGTTCGATATCAATCAAATCTAAATCCTTGCTTATTTGCATATAATCTCTAAGTTTATGAGAAAATTTTGTTGGCTTACCAACTTTTTTAATCACTTCATTATCTGACTCGTCTTTTCCTATTTTTACATCAGGGCGAGCAGGATTAGGAATCTGTAACATTAAATTTTTAAATTCTTTTTCAATCTCCGAAAGATCTTTTTCTATTTTTCCCAAATCTTTTTTAATATTTTTAATTTTTGTTATTTCACTTTTAGTAGGTTTTTTGGGAGATTTTCTTTTTGATCTTAAATGATCTCTTCTTTGAATCAAATCCACTCTCTTTTTGTCTAATTTTAAAAGTTTAGCAATATCAACACTAACCCCTTTATCTTTGGCTGACTTCTTCACTTTTTGAGGATTTTTGCGGATGAATTTTATATCTAACATAATTACTCCATAATGAAATTAGACTTGGGCTATATGCTACCTGTCTGCCGGCAGGCAGGTGTGCTGTGTGCTAATATAAGTATAAAAAAAATACCCTCAATTATCAAGGGTAAAAAGAAAAAAGGAGAGGTTCATGTAGTACAGCCAAAGGAGGTCATGCTGCAAGGGACAACATGAGGAAAATGTGGAATTTACACTACTTCTCTCCAAACTTGGCGGGGAGGACAATAATAACCTCAAATAAAGATCTAATCCACATTTGAGGTAGTTACTCACATCTTTTTTAACTGTCCTCCCCAAGATTCAATTCATTCCCCTTGGTTTTCGAGACCCATGCTTCTGTTAACCATGGGGAAGCTGGCGCCGCGGCAAAAAAGCAAACAAGTGAAGGTTTTTTTGAATATTTTCTAGCCTCAAATCCCCTCTTTCGCTTTTATTTTGGGCTTATTTTTTTCAATTTATCGCTCTTTCACTTCTTACTTTACCGCGGCATAAATTGCATCCCAGATAAGTGCTGGTGGTACACTCTTGTTCTTTAATCCTAAAGAATAGGGTTTTAAAACTTGAGCGCCACAATAGAACACATGATAACATCTCTCCTTTTCCCCGAAAAGGAATAAGGAGCAGTGTTCTTGTTTTTTTGCCACCTACCTGGGATAATTAAATTCAATTTTCAAAAAACTTGCCTATTTTTAAAGGCAAGTTTTATTTTATAAAGATATATAATCCTTGTCAAGAGTTATTTATTTGGCGGCTCGTTTGAATCTTTCAACTACAAAATCTTTATCTAAAACCGTCAGGAACCACCCTGCTTTGGGACCACTTTCTTGACCTAATAGAGAAATATATATAGCACTAAAAGCCAAAGATGGTTCTAGATTTAAATCTTTCAATATCTCATAAATTTTGTTATGCAGTTTTTCCGCTTCCCATTTTTGCTTTTTAAAACTTTCTGCTAATTTTTTTAAAAATTCCTTCTGTTTTTTATTCAAATCTTTAACTTGTTCAGGTAAATTTTTTGAAACTTGAAATTTTAAATTATCAGGAGCATAATTTTTAAGCCAATTTTCTATTCTTCTTGTTTGTTTTTTTAACAAATTTTTATCTTTTGTGGCCTTTTTATGACCTGTTCTTTCCAAAATTCTACACATTTCATCAAATTTGCCATTTGCTGCTTGTGTTGCATTAACTAAATGCCTAAAAGAAACAGGAGGTAGAACTCTTTTTTTAATCTGAATTTGACTTAACTGGTAAATCTTACTTCTTTTGGATTTTTCCTTCTTTTTATAATATTTTTCCTCCAATTCAGCAAATTCATCAACTAAATTTGCCAGCCCTTCAGAAGGATCAAAAGTTATATGTTTTTCTGGTCTTACTTTCAAAATTAAATATTTTAAAATTTCAGGAGGTAAAATAGAAAAAAAATCATTGGCTTCAAAAAATACTCCGCGAGATGAAGACATAGCGCCTTTCCCTTTTAAATAAATCCATTCATAGAAAACAGGAAAAGGTGGGGAGAAAGAGAAAATCTCTTTAGAGATTTTTTGGCCGGTATCATAGGAACCGCCCGGGGCAGCATGGTCTTTACCAAAAGGCTCTGCTGTTATTTTCAAAATCTTCCATCTGGCTGGCCAGTCAATTCGCCAAGGCAATTTACCCTCTGCTTTTTTTAAATCAGCTTTACCAGAATAACCACAGTCACATTCATACTGAACATAACTCTTATTTAAATTTATATTGGTGACTTTAGTATCTGTTATCTTATTACATTTTTTACATAGAGGATTATAAGGAATCCAATCTTCTTTAACTTTCCTCCCAGAAACTTCCTCAATAATCTTTTTAATTCTATTGATATTAGATAAAACTTCTTTAATATATGGCGTATATAAACCTTCTTCATACATCTCGCTGGCATAAAAAATCTGAGGTTTAATTTTAAGCTCTGATAATGACTCAAAAAAAGGCTTCAAAAAGTGCTGGGCATAATTTTCACAGCATTCAAAAGGATCAGGAATTAAAAATAGAGGTTTACCCACATGTTGAGCAAATTTTTTAGGCAAAAAAGGATATAGTCGGCGTAAAGGATCAAAATCATCAGCAATATAAATCAGTTTTGGTTTTGCTTTTTGATCCTCCAATTCTTTTAAAATAGCAAAGGCTGTAATCACTTCTTTTATATTTCCAATATGAATAGGTCCAGAAGGAGTAATCCCCGTGGCAATATTTTGTTCTTTGCCTTTTTGTTTAATAATTTCCAAAGCAATTTTATCTGCCCAAAAAGTCATTTTTTTCCTCTTAAAAATTTAATAAAACAATTCCTATTATTTCCCAAACTGCACCCAATGCTAATAATATCACAATAAATAAATATAAATAGAGTACATCAAGAGATGCTAAAATTAAACCTTTTATGCGCCTTTTTGTTTTATATCGACAGGGTTTAATAAGAGAAAGCCCTATATGTATACCTCCGGCTGCGGATAAAGAATAAGCTAGAAATTCTAAAAATAAAGTTCCTAAAGCTAAGACAGTTCTTCCAAAAGTAGTAAAAACTCCAAAAAAAATAATTCCGGAAATCCAACCTCTTAATGCAGTAACAATAAGTGGAATAAAAAATACCACTCCAACTAAAGTCGTGGTTAGGAAAGCTCCTATAATTAAATTATAACCAAAAGTCAAAATAATTGATAATATAAACTTTTCTTGAAATAAAAAAATAATAATCTGTTTAAAAGGACCTGTTTGAAAAATATCTTGGACTATATTTTCTCTATATTCTAAAATCCATTCCAGCTTATATACCCCTACTAAAATATATCCAACTAAAAAAGAAAAAATATATAATAAAAATACCAAAATTATTATTTTTTTAAGCCGCAGAAATACTTGAAAGCTTTTTGATAATATCTTTAGCATTCAATTTCCTATTTTAGCTTCTATACTGTACCAGAGAAAACTCGTAGTCAAAGCTTTTGGGACTAATCTGGCGCTAGTTTTCTCAGTACAGTATGAAAACTATATCTTCGGGAATATGCGGGTATGCCCGCCTGCCACTGCGAGGCACGATCGGGCAGGAAGTTATTGGCGGGCAGATGCTCGCAGAGTTTTCATTTTATGTTTTTGATTTTAAATTTAATTTTACCAGCAGGAACCTCTACTTCTACCTCATCCCCTGCTTTTTTACCCAAAAGCGCTTCACCAATAGGAGATTCATTAGAAATCTTTCCTTTTGAAGGATCAGCTTCTGCAGAACCAACGATTGTGTATTCATTATCTTTTCCATCTAAAGATGCAATAATTGTAGAACCTAAAGATATAATATTGCTTTTTTTATCTTTTTTATCAATTATTTGAGCATTTTTAATCATATTTTGAAGTTCAGAAATCTTTCCTTCAATAAATGACTGTTCATTTTTAGCATCTTCATATTCAGAATTTTCTGAAAGATCTCCATAGGCCTTGGCTTCTTTAATTCTCTTAATTACTTCTGGACGTTTTTTATTGATAAGTTCATCCAATTCTTTTTTTATTTTTTCTAAACCTTCTTTAGTTAAAAATATTTTTCTCTGTATCATTTTTTTACCCTCCTTGACACTAAATGACACGAAACATAAAGGAATTAATACTAAAAATATTCTATAATCTTAGTAACTTCTCGTGCAATTCATTCATACTTAATTTTGTCTATAAAAAAATCCTTTTGTGAAACAAACATTTTCGTGTTTGTAACTTTTTGTGTTAGTGAATATTTATGCAAATTTTCGTGCTCTTTCGTGTATGAAAAATAGAGTCAAGTATTTCAGATTCTCGACTCTTAAATTATAAATATTTAAAAAAAATTCTTTTGATATTAATCCGATATTAACATATTATAAAATCTTGTCAAGTATTTTTATTTATTGCAAAAATTACATTTACCAGAAGCATAGTTACTGTCATTGGTCCTACTCCGCCAGGTACGGGAGTTATAAAACTGGCAATATTTTTTACATTATCAAAATCTACATCGCCTGTTATTTTACCATCAACTCTATTTATTCCTACATCAACCACAACGGCATCTTTACCAACCATATCTTTTTTAATTAATTTAGGAACTCCGGTTGCCGAAATCAAAATATCAGCACCTCTGGTATGATTTTTTAAATTTTTAGTTTTTTTATGGCAAACAGTTACTGTAGCATTTCTCTGCAGACAAAGCAAAGCCAAAGGTTTCCCCACGATATTACTCATACCAACAACCACAACATATTTATCAGCTAGTGAAATATTATATTCATCTAATAATCTTAAAATACCTGCTGGAGTAGCTGGGACAAATCCTTTTTCATTATAGGCTAATTTTCCCCAATTTTGAGGATGAAATCCATCTACATCTTTTTGGGGTGAAATAGATTCTATAATTTTCTGGTTATTAATATATTCTGGTAAAGGTAGTTGAACTATAATTCCATGAATTGATTTATCTAAATTAAATTCCCTTATTTTATCAAGAATTTCCTCTTCAGTCACATTTTCAGAAAAAGAAAACAATCGAAAAACTATCCCAGTTTTAGCACAAGCTTCTTTTTTATTTCTTACATAAATTTGGGAGGCAGGATTTTGGCCTACTAGAATACAAGCTAAGCAAGGAATAATTCCTTGTTTTTTAAAATTCTCTGTTTCTTTTCCTACCTTGCTTAAAATTTTTTCTGCTATTTTTTTTCCATCTAAAATTTTAGCGGCCATAAATCTATGCTCCTTTTATACTGTACCGAATAAAAATCTTGGCATAAACTATGGGAGAATTTGGTAAAATTTTCTCGGTACAATAAGAAAACAGTTTCTTTGGGAAAATGCGGGTATTTGCCCGCAGAGTTTCCATTATTAAAAAGTATAGCATTAAACTGTCTTTTTAACAATAACTTAAAATATCAAAATATATTATTTTATCGCGACCGCGATACTTTTATATATTTACAAGATAATATTGAAGATTTAAAAAACAGCAAAGATGGGAAATGTTGTGCAAAAACACTACATCTTTGCTGTTGAGTTGACCAGAGAGAAGGAAAATTTTTTCAATCACTAGGGAAATCTCCAAAATTCCCTTTCTCCCTGTGTTACACGCGGCGAATTTTATCACAATAAGAAATGTCCAGCAACAGCTTGTAAATTACACCCTAGCACCTTATATCCTTAGATATAAAGCTGCAAAAAACAAATCTGTTGCTAAGTATGTGCCTGGGTTAGTCCGCTTTTTCCTAGTCCTTTCGGACGAAATTATCGGGGATGGAGAAGTTCGGACTTCCCTACCCATCACTTACAATCCCCAGGTACAACTTTGGTGGACTGGGTGGCTTAATAAAAATATCCAATTTTGAAATCTCAGGAGGTTATGCCACCTTTCCTATAATTTTACTTACCACCCAGTCCAAACTGAAATCAAAAAAGGTAATGAGAGGGGTATAAATCTTGTTCTTCTGGGCTGGTTGAACAAGACTCAAATTTTTTCTAAGTAAAAAAGATGCCCAAGAAGAGATTCAACATTTGATCTATAATGCCTGGCAACTGTCAAGAGAACAGTACTCTCCCTGAATATTTAGCCTAAAACCCTTTTATTCCTTCCAGAACAGAGTCTCCCTTCCCCTCTCATCATATTTCCTACTAGCTTGGGCTCACATATGCAATTCTACCTATCCGGATATTCCGGGGCATATATGCAACCATCTGTACATAATTGACAACTACAGATCATTGACGCGCCACGCTCATACATGCAATTCTATATATCCAGTTAACTGGGGCATGTATGCAACTGTCTATACATAATTGAAAACTATAGACAACTGACGCGAAGATAGCTAGTAGGAAAGCTGGCTCTTTTTCAGCGATTTAATAGTACGAATAGAATCAAGCGCAAAATGCGGCCCGGCTCAGATACTGAGCCAGATCCGATTCCTCGAGCCAGCAATTTTTGCCTCTCGCTAGATTAAAATGGAAGACATTTATATATTAATTTTCAATGTTCGTTATGTAAAAAATATATTAACAAACTATTAATTCTTTGTCAAATTTCAAAAATTAGTCAGTAGGGTCTGATATTAGCAAATTTTTTTAAACATGTCAAGAGTTTTATTAAAAAATCAAATATATATTTTACATTTTAAATTTTGATTTTTGAACCTTGATATTTATATCAACGGGTGAAATAATATTGTAATATTTTACCGGCTACGGGAACAGCAGCATCATGACCCTCTCCCCCACCTTCAATTAAAACAACTAAAGCAATTTGAGGATTATCATAGGGAGCAAAGCAAGTAAACCAAGCATGCTTTTTTTCACCATAAAATCCATATTCAGCTGTACCTGTTTTTCCAGCTGCAGGAACAGGTAAGGAATTTAAGCTCCTGGCAGTGCCTGATGTCACTACCTTGCGCATCCCTTGACGAACAAGATTAATGTTACTTTCAGAAATAAAATTTTCTCGAATTACAAAAGGAGTAAAATCTCTTGTTACCTGACCATTTACATCTATTATTTGACGAACAACCTGAGGTTTATATAATTTACCACCATTGGCAACAGTTGCTGTGAAATTTGCCACTTGTAAAGGGGTAGCCAGGAGATCTCCTTGCCCTATAGACATATGATAAGTGTCTCCTTGATACCAAGTTTCTCCCTTTGCATTTATTTTCCATTCCTCGGAAGGAACCAACCCAGAATCTTCATTAGGTAAATCAATACCTGTCTGCTCCCCCAGTCCAAAAAGGGCCATATAATGTCTAAGTTTTTCTAAACCCAAACTCTTTCTTCCTTGATATCCTCCACCTACCGTGTAGAAAAACACATCACAAGATTGGGCAATAGCATCAATTATAGCAACTGAGCCATGCCCTGCTAAATTCCAACAGGGAAATTTATAAATAATTTCCGGATTATATTGATTAGGAACTTCAATCACCCCTGGACAGTGAATATATGAACCTGAACTTATTATTCCTTCCTGAAGACCTGCAGCCCCAACAACTGGCTTAATAGTGGATCCAGAAGGATAAGTGCCAGAAATTACTCTATTAAATAAAGGTTTTTTAGAATCAATAAGTAGGCTCTGGTAATCTTCAGGCAATATACCTTTAGCAAACAAATTATTATCAAAATCTGGCAGAGAAACTGAAGCTAAAACTTCCCCTGTCTGAGGATTTAAAGCAACAGCAGCCCCAGAAGTTGACCTAACATTAGCAATTCCTTCTTGTAAATATTTAGTTACTTCTTTTTGCAAATCAGAATCTATAGATAGGACCAGACTTTCTCCTGGCTGGGGTGGTTCTGAAGCTAGAACCTTGATTACTTTTCCATCTGCATCTACTTCTACCCTTTCTCTTCCATTTTTCCCATGTAATGTAGATTCATAAGAATATTCTAAACCAGTTTTGCCAATATAATCATTCAAAGCATAATTAATATCAGCTTCTTCGGGAGAATTTCTTTTCTCTTCTAGTTCTTTCTCATCAATCCTACTTATATAACCAATAATATGGGAAAATATATTTTTTTCGGTATATTCTCGGGTAGGATTTTCAGATAAATGAGCCTGGTAAAACTGATTATGTTTAAGCTCAAACATCATCTTAGTATCTCTGTCTACATCTTTTTTGATTATTACAGGTTCATAGGTATCATATCCTTTTTCTTCTACCATTTTTTTAATTTCCTGGGGATCTATCCCTAAAACTGCTGCTAGATTATTATAAAAATTATCTCTTTGGCTTTCATCCTTAGGTAAATCTGCGGGAACTATACTGATTTCAAAGTTAGGGGTATTCTCTGTAAGTTGTTTTTTGTTTCTATCATAGATTATTCCTCTTTTAGCTCTTACGGTTGTTGTACGGATGCGATTACCTTCAGCTAAAGAAAGATTATATTTTCCATTTAAAATTTGAAGATACCAGAGTCCAGAAGATAAAAAAACAAAAATCAAAAAAATAACCAGATGAAAGAAAACGATGCTCCTAAAACTAACTTTTGTTTCACTTTCAGGCATTTCTTCATCTGAATGTGTTAATGCATCTGTCCAGTCTTCTTCTAAATTATCAATGTTTCCATCAATAAATCTTTTTTTATTATCTTTGGAAATACCTTCGTAATGTTCTCCAAAAATGTTATTTTTTTTCATCTTGCACCTCCGGTGTAGAATTTTTCTCATCTCATTCGAAAAATTACTATCTTCGATAAAAATCACCAGGTAATCTAACCCTACCTTCATAATATTTTAACCAATCATTAAATTTAAACAATAAAAGATAAACAATAATTGCTAGAAAAGCATTGAAGATTATTTCTTTAAATATTATTTGAATAAAATACTCAGGAAAAGTAGAACGAATAAAATCCAAAATAACTTCTGAACTTAAAACATTAATTTTTATAACTGAGAGAAAAATAAAATCAAACATTATAGTAGAAATTACAGAAATAATTATTATGGATAATAAACCAATCTTTCCCAAAAATTTTTTGGTTACAAAACTAACAATAAAAGCAATAAACAAAAAAATTAAAGAGAAAATTCCAAAATATACATTGGAGAAAAAATCCAAAAGAAGCCCACAAGAGAAAGCCCAAACCATTCCTTCTTTATATCCTTTAATTGCACTTTGGCAAACAATCAATAGAAGAATTAAATTAGGCATTACTTCCCAAATAGTTATTTTAGGCAAAATTGTAACTTGCAAAATCACAGCAAAAAATATAATTATTCCACTTAAAAAAGTCTTCATGAATATTCACCTTAATAAAATATTAGTATTGCAAGTGTGCTACTAGTGCCAAAATAACAAGTATCATAAGCATTAATAATAGGTATCAAAAGTATCACAGGTATCAATGGTGTCAAAGAATATATAATAACATTTGACACTTCTGACATATTTGACACGCTTGACATTTTTTTATTGATACATCTGACACCTTTGATACTTTTTACTTACTTCCCACTATCACAAATACCATCTCTAGATGTCGGAAATCTACTGCCGGACGTACAGTAGCTTGTTGGAAAACTTCAGTAGGTTTTCCAGAAATATCTTGGATATAGCCGATAACTATTCCTTTGGGCATTTCTCCGCCTAAACCAGAAGTAATTACTTTCTGTCCTGATTCTATTAATTCATCTTGAGGAATAGAATCCATTACTATTCCATAGCCCAGTTGCCCTTTTACTATTCCTGTAGCTCGGGTATCTTGAACTATCCCCCCTATTTTACTTTCAGAATCAGTAATCAAAGAAACTTTAGAAAAATCATCACTCACTTCAATTACCTGCCCTACTAAAAGTCCTGAGGAAATTACAGCCATTTTTTCATCTATTCCTTGATTTTTTCCTTTATTAATTTCAAAATTTTTTAAAAAATTACTAGGCTCATAACTTATAATTTCACAAGGAACTAACATAAATTCTTCATGTTGAGCAAAATCTAATTGTTTTCTTAAAATTTCATTTTCTACTTTAAACTCTTTCAATTGAGATACTTCAGCAGTAAGTTCATCAACTTGTTTTTTTAACTCTTGATTTTCTTTCTGCAGGTTTTTGGCTGTAAAAATAATGTTAAAGTTTCCAGAAATTGTATCAGATATTTTTATAAATGCAACCCGAAAAGGAACAGTTATTTTATATACTACACTATTTACCGGAGCTAAAAAACTTATCTGATATAAAATAATAAGCAGTATACAAACTGCTATAAGAATAATAAATAAGATAAAATGTTTAGTAAATATTTTTCGCATAATATAAGAAAATAATATCTAATTTCTAAGCACTAAATCCTAAACAAATCCTAATATCTTCAGCCAAAGGCTGATTCGCCTCTGGCGGAAAATCCAAATGACCAAAACAAATGTTTAGAACATTAGAATATTGGAATTTTGAAATTGTTTAGTATTTAGGATTTCGGATTTAGGATTTTGTTTCTTAATTGATTATTTTTGTGATTATCTTGGGGCTTTTTCGTATTGAGTTGTTACTAAAACTTCTTTTAGAGACTCAATGTCTTCTAAAACCAATCCTGTGCCCCTAACAACACAGGTCATAGGATCATCAGCTACAGCCACGGGCATTTGAGTCTGTTCAGCTATTAACTTATCTAGTCCTCGAAGTAATGCTCCCCCTCCTACTAACATAATACCTCTATCCATAATATCAGCAACAAGTTCTGGGGGAGTTTGTTCAATAGTAGTCTTTATAGCATCTACTATAATCTGAACTGATTTAGATAAAGCACTTCTTATATGTGCATCATTTACAATAACAGCTTTAGGTAATCCAGTGACCAAATCTCTACCTCGCATTGTCATTTCCAGCTTATCTTCTAGAGGGTAAGCTGAACCAATTCTAATTTTAATATCTTCGGCTGTTCTTTCTCCTAGAAGTAAATTAAATTCATCTTTACCAAATTGAATAATATCTTCATTTAATTCATCACCAGCTACTCGAATAGATTTATTAGAAACAATACCTCCTAAAGAAATAACCGCCACTTCAGTTGTCCCTCCACCAATGTCTACAATCATAGAGCCGGAGGCATCTTGAACAGGTAATCTTGACCCAATAGCCGCTGCCATAGGTTCCTCAATCAAAAATGCTTGCCGGGCACCAGCATTTGTTGTAGCTTCTTCTACCGCTCTTTTCTCTACTTCAGTCACTCCTGAAGGAATACCTATAACGACGCGTGGACGGGGCAAGAAAGTAAATGCCTTCTGATGAACTTTTTCAATAAAATAACGAAGCATTTGTTCAGTAACTTCAAAATCAGAAACAACCCCATCAACTAAAGGACGATTAGCTATAATATTAGACGGTGTCCGTCCAACCATTTTTTTAGCTTCATCACCAATGGCTAATATCTGCTTATTCTTAAGATTTATAGCCACAACAGAAGGTTCATTAATAATTATCCCCCTTCCTCGAACATATACTAAAGTATTGGCTGTTCCTAAATCTATTCCTATGTCAGAAGAAAAAACTCCTAAAATTTTATTAACTACCACTTATTACCTCCCTATTCCTCTTGGTGGTCTACCGGAGGAACAAAAAATTACTCATAGCAATACTATTGTACATTATTATTTGCAAACTGTCAGTCATCAATTTTTAACTGTCTACCATAAACATAGTTGAAGAGTTAACTATAAACTACTAACTATTAGATATTTCAGTGTATCAATAAATGAAAAAAATTACAAGAGTAATGCGAATTAATATGCTCTGGCAAAATAAACTAAATCTTTTGACTTCTTACCACATTTTATACATTTGCCTGTTTTGGATTCCTGCTTTAAAGGAATGCAACGAATACTAGCACCTGTTAAATCTTTTATCTTCTGTTCACATTTCTCCTCTCCACACCAATAAGCTTTTATAAATCCTTGATTTTTATCTATAATCTTTTTAAACTGATCAAAATTATCTACTTTATGTGTATTATCTTCTTGGAATTTCTTTGCCTTCTTAAATAAACTTTTTTGAATGTCTTTGAGTAAAACATTAACAGTTTCAAATAATTTATTTTCTTCTACTATTTTTTCTTCTCTGTTATCTCTTCTGACTAAAACTATTTGATTTTTTTGAATATCTTTTGGTCCAATTTCTAATCTTAATGGAACACCTTTTAATTCCCACTGATTGAATTTCCAACCAGGAGTATATTCTTCACAACTGTCAACTTCTATTCTAAATTTATTGCCTAAAATTTTTCTAATTTTATCAACTTTTTTGCCTATTGCTTTCTTTTCTTTACTATTAGCCCAAATAGGAATAATAATAATTTGAATAGGTGCTACACGAGGAGGAGAAATAAGCCCTTGATTATCACCATGAGCCATAATAATTCCCCCAATAAGTCGAGTGGAAACTCCCCAGCTAGTTTGCCAAACAAATTGTCTTTTTCCTTCCCGGTCAAGATATTCTATTTCAAATGGTTTGGAAAAATTCTGTCCTAAATTATGCGATGTTCCCATCTGCAAGGCTTTACCATCAGTCATTAAAGCTTCCACTGTCGTGGTATATAGAGCTCCAGCAAATTTCTCTAATTCAGATTTTTTACCTATTACAACCGGTATTGCTAAATAATTCTCACAAAAATCTTGATACATCTCTAACATTCTTATAGTATCTTTGTCAGCTTCTTTAAGGCTACCATAAGCAGTATGACCTTCCTGCCACAAAAATTCTGCTGTTCTGATAAATAGTCTAGTTCTCATCTCCCATCTTACAATATTAGCCCATTGATTAACCTTCAACGGCAGGTCTCGATAAGATTGAATCCAACGAGAAAACATAGAATATATAATAGTCTCTGAGGTTGGACGAATAGCTAATTTTTCTTTTAGTTTTTTACCCCCACCATGAGTTACCCAAGCCACCTCAGGAGCAAAACCTTCTACATGTTCAGATTCTTTCCTAAGAAAACTTTCAGGAATAAAAAGAGGGAAATAAGCATTAGGCACCCCTTCTTTTTTAATTTTCAAATCAAGAATTTTTTGAATATTTTCCCATAACTTAAAACCATAAGGACGAATAACCATACAGCCTTTTACTGGTGCATAGTCAGCTAATTCTGCTCTGGTTATAACATCAGTATACCATTTAGCAAAATCTTTACTTTTCTTAGTAATTTTCTTTACATATTCTTTTTCCATTCAACTCCCAAATTATATTAATATTAGTGATTAATTAGTGATATAAATTATACATTTTATTAGCACAAATTCCTGACTATCAAAATCTCAAAATATCATGATAGGTTAGTATTAAAATTAATATTATTAATAAAGCAAATCCTATATTATTAATTAAATTTTCTACTTTTTGATTTATTCTTTTGCCTCTAATTTTCTCAATTGTCAAAAACAGTAATCTTCCTCCATCTAAAGCAGGGAAAGGGGCTAAATTAATCACTCCTAAATTAATACTTAAGAAAGCAACAAATTGGATAAGATAAAACCATCCTAAATTGGCAAATTTGCCAGTCAAATTAACAATACCTACAGGACCAGCTACCCCAGGAGGAACAGTAAAAAATAAGAATAAATTTTTGAAAAAATTACCCAGAGCTATAAAGACTAATTTTGTAACTCTTATCATTTCTACAAAAGCAACATAGGGGCTTAAATAAAAAGGACAGGATACTTTACCTTCTGTTTCAATTAATACTCCTAATCGGAAATAATCACCCTCATAACCTTCTAGTTCTGTCTTATAAGGAGTTAAATTTTTATTAATTATTTCCCCATCTCGGTTAATTTTAAGATTTACTTCCTCTCCTTTCCTTTCCTGAATTAAAAGAATTAATTCTAAATCCGTAAAAACTTCTTTGTCATCAACAGCAGTTATTATATCTCCTTCTTTAATACCTGCTTGAACAGCTGGGGTATTTTCCTCTACTTCTTTTACAAAAACTTTTTGATTATTCACAACCCCAAAATGTTTTTCCATTCCAGGAATAAATGGATTAAATCCTATACTGTAAATTAAAGATAAAAAAACAAGCGCCAACAAAAAATTCATTATTGGACCAAAAGCTATTATTTTTGCTCTATCAAAAATAGACTTATTCCAATAACTTCCTGGTGATGTATCTTTCTGGTCCTCACCACGCATTTTTACAAATCCCCCAAAAGGAATAGTATTTATAGAATAAGTAGTGTTTCCTCTTTTAATCCCCCAAATTCTTGGTGGAAAGCCAAAACCAAATTCTTCTACAACAACTCCTGCTTTTTTAGCAAAAATAAAATGACCTATTTCATGAACAAAAATAAGCAGACTTAAAACTAAAATAAAAATTAATATAGTGAACATACAAAACTCTAAAGGTGTCAAATGTGTCAGATGTATCAAAAGTATCATATTATATAACTGACACCTCTGACACCAATGATACTTATGACACCTATACTCTTATTATTTCCCAAATCTTCTTTCTACCTTTTTGTATTGCTCGATAGCACATATAAAATCTTTTTTAGTAAAATCAGGCCAAAGTTTATTAGAAAAATATAATCTGGTATCAGCAATATCCCACATCATAAACCCACAAGAAAGATGGGGTTCGCCTCCTGTTCGGATGAGATAATCCACTGGAGGCAAATCATAAGTAAAAAGATTATCTTTAATAAGTTGGGAAGTTATTTTAAGATCTTTTTTATTCCGAGCTAGCCTAACAATATTTTTTATTGCTTGCATCATTTCATCAACTCCGCTATAAGCAAGAAAGAAAGTCAAAAACATATTGTTATAATTTTTTGTTTTATCTATAGCTTGTTGGATTGATTTTTTTACTTCCTCGGGAAACATCTGATTCCATCGTCCTAATACTTTTATTCTTACTTTATTTTTATGAATATCTTTATCTTTAGCTAATTTTATAAATTCTTTTTTAAATATTCCTAATAAAAATGAAGTTTCTCGTTTAGAGCGCTTTGCTAAATTATCCAAAGAAGAACCCCATAAAGATATGTAAGGGATTTTTAAATCTAAAGCAACCTTAAGTATCTCCTCAACTTTCCTAGCTCCATATTCATGCCCTATCCAAGGATTATATCCTCTTTTTTTGGCCCAGCGACGGTTACCATCTAAAATAATAGCTACATGAACAAGATTTTTCATTTTTTGTTCTCTTATCATTATATTCCCCTATACCTCTTTAATCTCTTTTTCTTTTTTTGAAGATATTTCATCTATCTTCTTGATAAATTCACCAATATTTTTTTGTAGCTTTTCTTCGCCTTTATACATATCATCTTCAGAAATCTTTCCTTCATCTTTTTGATAGCGAATTTCTTCTTTTGCCTCGTGACGAATATTTCGTAAAGAAATACGAGCTTCTTCTACTTTCCTATGAACTAATTTAATAAATTCTTCTCTCTGTTCTTCACTTAAAGCAGGGATATTTAAACGGATAACTTTGCCATCATTTGTTGGAGTTACTCCCAACACAGAATTTTTAGAAATAGCTGTCTGAATATCCGCCAAACTATTTTTATCCCAAGGTTGAATCATAATTAAACGAGGACTGGGAACGTTAATTGTAGCCACTTGTTTCAAAGGAACTTTAGTTCCATAATAAGAAACTGGAACTTCTTCTACTAAAGAAGGAGTGGCTCGTCCAGTACGAATAGTTTTAAGTTCATCTTTTAAATGCTCAATAGTCTTTTTCGCCTTAGGCTTTATACTATCCAAAATTTGTTCAATCATATTAAAATCTCCATTATTTATTTCTATCAAGTTTTAATTTAGTTTGACTAGGGATAATAATTGTCCCAATTTTTTCTCCATAGATTGCTTTTTTAATATTTCCATCCTTTAATAAATTAAAAATAATAATTGGCAGGTTATTATCCATACACAAAGATATAGCTGTGGAATCTATAACTTTTAAATTATTATTTAAAACCTGAATATGAGTCAACTTATCTATTTTTTTGGCTTTTTTGTATAAAATAGGATCTTTATCATATACCCCATCTACTTTAGTGGCTTTTAGAATTATTTCGCAATCAATTTCTAAAGCTCGTAAAGATGCAGCAGTATCAGTAGAAAAATAAGGGTTACCAGTACCAGCAGCAAAAATCACAACTCTTTTCTTTTCCAAATGTCTTATAGCTCTACGACGAATATAAGATTCAGCTACTTCTGGCATAGAAATAGCTGATTGAACTCTTGAAGGAATTCCTTCGCTTTCTATAGCATCTTGTAAAGCCAAAGCATTCATTACTGTAGCTAACATTCCCATATAGTCAGCTGTGGCTCGATCCATACCCGAAGCCGCTGCTGTATATCCTCGAAAAATATTTCCTCCTCCAATTATAACTGCCACCTGAACGCCTAATTTATCTATCTCTTTAATCTGTTTAGCAATTTTTAAAACTACTTTAGGATCAATTCCATATTGACGATTGCCTAATAAAGCTTCACCAGAAAGTTTAAGTAATACTCTTTTATATTTAGGCTTCATAATGCTCCTACCTTGCAGGTATCATAAGTATCAAAGGTATCACAAGTATCATAAGATATTATAATAACCTCTGATACTTTTGACACATTTGACACCTTATTTTCTATTCTCCAACTTCATATCTTATAAATCTTTTTATTTGAATATTTTCGCCTAAATGAGAAATTGCCTCGTTTATTTTTTCACCAATAGTAATTTCGGGATTTTTAATAAAGGGTTGAGTCAAAAGAGAAATTTCTTCTGGTTTTTTATCTTTAGGTTTACTTTTCACTTCCTCAGGTTTTATATATTGAGGATCCATTGCGGCAATATGCATAGCAATATCATGGGCTAATTGTCTAAATTCAGTATTTTTTGCCACAAAATCAGTTTCACAGTTTATTTCCAACAAAACCCCTATTTTATTATTAGAATGAATATAATTTTCAATCAAGCCCTCGGTAGTTTCTCTTTCTGCTTTTTTGGAGGCTATCTTTTGACCTCTCCTGCGCAATATATCTTTTGCTTTATCTAAATCATCTTTTGCTTCTTCTAAAGCTTTTTTGCAATCTGAAATTGAGGCAGAAGTTAATTTGCGAAGTTCTTTTATTTTCTCATTAATTTTACTCATATAATCTCCATAAATCTAAGAAAAAAATTATTTTCCAGCAACAATTTTCTCTTTAACTATTTTTTCCTTGCCAACTGTTTTTTTAGATATAGTTTTAGATTTTTTAACTTTCTTTTTTCCTTCTAATACAGCATCAGCTACATGAGAGACTAAAAATCTTATAGACTTAATAGCATCATCATTGGCAGGAATGATATAATCAATTCCTGAAGGATCTGCATTAGTATCACAAATTGCTACAATAGGAATGCCTAATTTACAAGCTTCACCTATTGCAGTATTTTCTTTTACTACATCAACTACAAACAAAACATCAGGCAATCTATTTATTTCTTTTACCCCCTGTAATGTATCTTCCAGCTTCCCTAAATTTTTTTGAAAATTAATTTTTTCTTTCTTAGTAAATCTTTGAATCTGATTGCTATTTTTAATCTTTTCTAATTCTTTAAGTTTTTTAATATTCCTGCAGATAGTTGTAAAATTTGTTAACATTCCTCCCAACCAACGTTCTGATACATAAGGCATTTTACATCGGGTAGCTTCAGAAGCTATTATTTGCTGTGCTTGTTTTTTAGTACCTATAAATAAAATAATTTTATCTTCAGAAGATATTTTTTTTATAAAATCTGTGGCTTTTTTTAATTTTTCTGCTGTTTTTTCTAAATTAATTATATGAACACCAGCTCTTTGCCCAAAAATAAAAGGCTCCATCTTGGGATTCCATCTTTGTGCTTGATGCCCAAAATGCAAACCAGCCTCTAACATTTTTTCCATAGAAATACTTTTCATTTTTTCCTTTCTTTCCGCCGCCTCCTTCTCCCTATCTTATGATCCCGATAGTCATCGGGGCAAGGAAAAGATAGTCTGAAGACGTGTGTGATTAGAACTTATCTCTTATCTCTTATATCTATATTCAATAATAGTATAAACAAATTTTAAAATAGAATCAAGAAATTTCCAAACAAAAAACAGTATACCAAATTAAACCCAAAATGCAAGAAAAATTTAATTATGAAAAAATGGAAAAAACTCTCATACTTGAAAGTATGGAAGAAATTACCAATTTTTGTCTTACTTATGACTCTAAAGTTAAAATATATCAAAATTAATTAAGTAAATTATCAAATTCTTATGTTATCAAATTCTTATTGCTAAGAAGGTTTTTATTTAGTATAATTATATGTAGCAGTTTCACTGCTCTACCACAGATAGCCACGGACCTGCCGGCAGGCAGGTAAATCACTGATAGCCACAGATCACGGATAACTAATAACGGATAACGAGTAATGGACCAAATCAGTGATCAGTGGCTATCCATAAAAAATCTGTGTAAATCCGTGTTTTTCGGCCTATTTCTAGTCGCTTGCAAGCGACTAGAACGGCTCGTTCCGATTAACAAAAGTTAATCGGAAATAGAGAGGTAAAAATGAAAAAAGATATTCATCCAAAATATATAAAAGCCCAAGTTGAATGTGCTTGTGGTTATAGTTTTGAAACCAGAGCCACTATCCCTCATTTAAAGGTGGAAATCTGTTCCCAGTGCCACCCTTTTTATACTGGAAAACAAAAATTAGTGGACACAGCAGGAAGGGTGGACAAATTTAAAGCTAAAATAGCTCATGCTGAAAGAAAGAAAACTGAAAAAGGAAAAAGGGAAAAAGGGAAAAATTCTGGGAAATAAGTTTTAAATAAGGCACTAAGGATAATTGACCTTAGGTCAAATACTTAGTGCTAAAAAACCAAGTGTATGCTTGGTTTTTAATAACCGAGTGAAAAAATGCTAAAAAAAATAGAAGAAATTAAAAAAGAATATAAACAACTGGAAAAAAAATTAAGCCAGCCAGAAGTTATTTCCAATCAAAAAGAATATCAGAAATTAACAAAAAAACATACTGAATTTAAAAAAATAATAAAAAAGCAGGAAAAGTTACAAAAAATAAACAAGAATTTAGCTGAATCTAAAGAAATTATTCTTAAAGAAAAAGATTTTGAGCTGGTTCGATTGGCTGAAATAGAGATAGAAAAATTGGAAAAAGAAAAAGAAAAATTGGAAAAAGAGCTAGAAATAGACCTTTTGCCTTCTGATCCTAATGATGAAAAGGATGTAATTATGGAAATCCGAGCCGGCACTGGAGGAGAAGAAGCAGCTTTATTTGCCTCTGACCTTTTTAAAATGTATTCTCGTTATGCCCAACAAAAAGGCTGGAATATAGAAATTTTAAGCTCTTCAGTAAGTGAAAAAGGTGGTTTTAAAGAGATTATTTTTGAAATTAAAGGAAGTTCCCCTTATTCTAGGCTAAAATATGAAAGCGGAGTCCACAGAGTGCAAAGAATACCAATTACAGAATCAAGTGGAAGAATTCATACATCTTGTGCAACAGTGGCTATTTTACCTAAAGCAGAAGAAATTGATATTGAAATTTCACCTCGCGATTTGAAAATTGATACTTTTAGATCTTCAGGGCCTGGTGGTCAACATGCCAATGTTACTGATTCAGCTGTACGTATCACTCACCTACCTTCACAAATTAATGTTTCTTGTCAAGATGAAAAATCTCAATTAAAAAATAAAAACAAGGCTTTATCTATATTAAGATCAAGACTTTTTGTAAAAAAACAAGAAGAACAGCAAAAAGCTAGAGGTGAGGAAAGAAAAATACAAATTGGCACAGGAGATAGATCAGAAAAAATCAGAACCTATAATTTTCCTCAAGATAGAATAACAGACCATCGGATTAAGTTATCTGTACATAATATAGAATCCGTTTTATCTGGTAATCTGGATAAAATTATTGAGAAATTGATTGAAGAAGATCAGACTAAGAAATTGACCTTAGAGAATAAGTGATAATAAGTTATAGTAATAAGGAATACGGAATTGGAAATTAGGAAAATTATAAATATCTTATACTGATTCCATATTCCTAATAACCAATATTGATACTTAATAAATGACTATAAAACAAGCTTTAAGCTGGGCAAATCAAAAATTAAAAAGCAAAAATATCCCCTCGGCACACTTAGATGCGGAGGTTTTATTATGCTATTTATTAAATGTGACAAAGGTAACAGAAGTAACAAATGTAACAAAGGAGTGGATTTATGCTAACTCGGCATACAGACTACCGTCTACAGCCTATAGAAAATATAAAAAAATAATAGAAAAGAGAGCTAGATATGAACCAGTTGCTTATATCACAAGTAAAAAAGAATTTTATGGATTGGATTTTTATGTTAACAATAGTCTTTTAATCCCCCGTCCAGAAACCGAATTACTTGTAGAAGAAGTATTAAAAGCGATAAGAGATATGAGATATGAGATAAGATTTAATATTGTAGATGTGGGAACTGGTTCTGGTTGTATTGCAATTTCTTTAGCTAAAAAATTAGCAATAAGCAACAAGCAATTAACTATTTATGCTACGGATATTTCTAAAAAAGCCCTGGAAGTAGCCAAATTAAATGCCAAAAAACACAATGTACAAAATAGAATAACTTTCCTGCAAGGAGATTTATTAATTCCAGTGACAAGCGATAAGATACAAGAGACAAGAATTGATATTATTGTTGCTAATTTACCTTATGTAAAAGATCAAGAAATGGAAAAATTGCCTAATGGCATTAAAAAATATGAACCAAAAACTGCTCTTTATGGTGGAAAAGAAGGTTTAGATTACTATAAAAAATTACTATATCAAATTAGAAAATACCTTAATAAAAAAGTTAAAATATTTTTAGAGATTAGCCCCTATCAAACTGACTTAGTCAAAATAATAGCTAAAAAATATTTCCCTCAAGGCAAGATAGAAATTAAAAAGGATTATTCAAGACTAGATAGGATAGTTTTAATTTCTTCTTGACATTATCTGAAATTTTGTTAAGATGTAATCTAATTGAAAATATAATATTGTAGTTTAACAACATATCTTGGGAAAAGGAGGAATTGTGATGGCTTGGGGGACTAGTGTAGTTGGAATAGGAAATATATTTCCTATTAACCATCGCAGAAAGCAAAGTAATAAGCAAGAAAAGAAAGATTTTGAAGTGGGGGTGGACAAAGATGAAAGAGAATACAAATTTCTCTACAGGAAAGTTAAAAATCGAGGAGAAATTAGAAAAAGATCTTGCTGAATGTAACCAAAATTTAGAGGAAATAGAAAAAGAAATTGCAATGTATAGTAAGAAAAATGGAGAGAAAAAAAGAAAGCCAGGTTTCATTTCAAGATTATTATTCGGATATAGAGATAGAAATGTGATTGTTTCTCATTCTATACAAAAAACAACGGAAGAAAATTCTATTAAAGGAGAAAAATCCGAGGGAATGGAAGACAAAAAAAGTAATACCCGATTTAAAATAATAAAACCAAAAAACAATGGGGGTAAGAAAAAGAAGAAACGGAGGAAAAAGAAAAAGAAGAAATAATATTTGACAACTTTTTTACAACCTTAAAGGGCCAAGACTCCTTGTAAGTCTTTGCCCTTATTTTTTTTAAACACAAATAGAACGAATATTTGCGCTAAATAAAACTAAAAAAGCTGGTAAAACCAGCTTTTTTATCAATCCCCTAGTTCCTAAATCCTAGTCACTAACTCCTTGTTACTTGTCACTAAATTATTTCATCTCCTCTAAAGTTGCTTTTACTTTCATTTCTTTTGAACCTCTTAATAAAGTAACCTCTACTTCTTCCTCTGGTTGGTATTTTTGGATTAGAGAAGAAAGACTATTCTTTTCATCAATTTTGTCTTGATTAATATGAGTTACAATATCCCCTTCTTCAATTCCAGCAAGATCAGCTGGGCTACCAGGTATTACTGCCGCTTCTCCCATTCTACCTTCACTTACTAAAGCTCCTTCTGTAACATCTAAATCATTTAAAGACGCAAACTCTTTTGTTATAGGAATATACCGAACGCCAAGTAAAGGACGAACAATCTTACCTCTTGTTCTTATATTTTCTATAAATTTATCTATAGGCTTTACTATATTAATAGGCAAAGCAAAACCAATTAATTGACCTCCTTGCTCTATAGCAGTGTTAATTCCTACTACTTGACCTTTAATATTAACCAAGGGGCCACCGGAATTTCCAGGATTTATAGCTGCATCTGTTTGAATAACTCCTTCTAATCTTTCACCTTGACCTGTTTCATCACTAGCTATAATAGCTCTTCCTTTTGCACTGATTACTCCTTCTGTCACTGTATTTTGATATTCTCCTAAAGCATTGCCTATAGCGATAACCCTCTGACCTACTTTTAAGTCATCACTATCTCCAATATCTACCGGCGTAAGATTATCTGCTTGGATATCAATTACTGCTAAATCATTTATAGGATCTAAACTGAGCACTTTAGCTTCAAAATCTTTCCCATTATGAGTAATCACTGTATATTCAGCACTCTTATCTGAAACCACATGTTTGTTAGTTAAAATTAAACCGTCAGTAGTTATAACAAAACCTGTTCCCCCACCTTTTTGTTCGAACACATCACCCCAAAAATCATATACTTCTTTACTGGAAACAATACTTACTACTGAAGGATTTAATTTATCTACTGCCTCAATTATCCCTGATTGTTCTTCTACTGTAACTTCTTCTTTCTTTTCTGTTATTTCTACTTTTTTATCGCTTTTTAATTTTCCTAAAATAAAAGGTATAATTACTTTCTCAGCGACTCCTCCTCCTAAAATTCCAAAAATAAAACTCAATAAAATAACCCCCAAAACTACCCAAATTTTAGACCTTCTCTTTTTTATTTTAATAGGTTTATCCGAATTTTCTTCAGAAATCATTTTGATATTTTTTACACCCATATATTCTCCCCGTAACCGCAAAAGTACTAAATCCTTCGGGCGCTAAAACGCTAAGAATTATTTTTTTGTCTTTGCGGTTGTATTTTCTGCTCCAATTTTAAAAGTTTTTTCTTAATAATAATTGGATATTTAAATCCCCCAATATTTCTTTTGCCTATTACTCTATGACAAGGGATAATAATAAAAAATTGATTTTTGTTTAATGTCTTACCTACTGACCTATAAGCTTTAGGACTTTTTATTTTATAGGCTAATTGCCTATAAGTAACTTCTTGAGCATAGGGTATATTTTTTACTTCTTTTAAGACTTTGTTCTCAAAAGTAGAATAACCACTTATATCAATTTTATAATTTCCAAAATTTATTTTCTGTCCTTTAAAATATTTCTTAAAATCACCAATTAAAGAACTTGTTAATTTATTACTTTTTTTGCTTTTTATATTTATATCTTTTTTGCTCAAAGTTACTTCTTTAATTATATCATTTTTGTCTATTTTCATCACTATGAAATAATTTAAAAAAGAACAATAAAAGCTAAAGGTTATATTATCTAATTCTTGACTCATTTTAATTTGAAATTTAAAAGATTACTACTTAAAAATCCCTTTGCGAAATATAATTAAAATATCAGACATTACTATATATCTTTTGATGTTTCTGACACCTGTGGCACCTTTGATACTTTCGACACTTATATCTACATATAAGGAGAAATCCAACGAGTAGTTGCTAAAACAATAGCTAAAATAGTAAAAGCAACAGCTAAATATTCCAAGATAATCTTGAGTTCTAATTTATTATCGATATGATCTTGTATTAATCCCCAAACAACATAAAAAGAAGTTAGAATTACCATTCCTCCTATTAAATACACCACTGGCCAAAAAGTTATAACCCAAGTTATCTCAGATAATATCAAAACAGTTATTAAAATATATACCCAAGAAGCAACTGAAGGAATATTTTTCTTAAGTAAAGCTTGATAGGTAATCAAAAAACTTATTATAAAAACAGAAAGTATAACTGCCCACTTAGGCCAACCAAAAAATAAATAAAAATAAAAAATAAGAGAGTACCATAAAAAGACAGTAAAAAATATAGTTATATTTATTACATTTTGATATAAAATGGAAAGGTTTTGTATATTATAATCCAATTTAAAAATTAGAATATAAAGTAAAATAGTAGAAGAAAAAATAATTATTTGTTGAAACAATAAATCTTCAAAAAATAAAAAGAAATTACTTAAAATACTTCCCCAAAGCAACATTGTTGGCAAAATTAAAAGATGAATAGAAGTTATTCTAAAAGGCAATTTAATTTTATTAAACAAATATCTTTCAGAAGAAATAATAAATTGGACATTCTTACAAATCCAAAAAACACCCAACCATAATATTAAACTAAATATTCCCGACCATAATAACAAATTATATTTCGGGAATAAATTCAAAAATAAATCAGGTCTTACACTCAAAGCTTGAAGACCTAAAAATATAATAAAAGTAACAAGAAAACTTTTTCGTTTAATTTTAATATTTTCCAATGTTGCCATTTAGGACTACTTATCTTCTAAAGTTACAAATTCTTCTTTTATTTTTTTAAAAAATTTATATGGTCTAGCTGGAGGTTTAGCAACTTTTCTGCAATATTTTTTGAAATTTAAGTGACAAATTTTGAAAAAATCACTTACTGGTAGAAAAATTCCATGGGTAGAAGTTTGTCCTAATTTAATACTATTATATAAATCTTCCGGAGTATTGCCAGGAAATACAGTATAAGCACAACCAATATTTTTAGCATAATGGGAATCACTGGAAGCAACTTCTGGCAGGGTAAAAACTTTGCTATTTAATCTCTTTCTTTTTTGATATCTAGATTTTCCAGAAAGACTGGAATTTAAAATCTCAATAGCATCTAAACGATAGGCTGCAGGAACTCCATTACTTACTTTATATAAAGTCTTTAAAGGAATGCTGGGATTTACCCAACTTATAGGATGAGGAGCAATTGCTAATCCTCCTTGAGAATGAATTTCGTAAATAGTATTTGTAACACTTCTAAAAGGTTTAATTCTTTCATGAATAAATAAAGCTAAGATCTCTCCTTCTTTAGTTAAAATTTCTTCCCCTATAACTACAGAAACTCTATAATTACAAGATAAATTATGAGCTTCTTTAGCGCCTTGAATTTTATTATGATCAGTAATAGCAATGATATCCAAATCTGTATTATATTCAACAAAATCTATAATTTCTTGGGTAGTAGATGTACCATCATAACTATAAATACTATGAATATGTAAATCTGCCTTTCCTTGTTTTTTGTCCATTTTATCCTTAATATGGAATGATTATAGATTAAAAGTCTCTCGATTTTTGTATTAATCCATGACTTTTAGATAATCTTCTCCTATTATAATCCTTAAATCTATTCCTTCTGGTTTATTACCTAAAAATTGCCTTTTTACTTGAGCATTAAATCTTTTGCTTAAATAAGTAACAGTATAAGGTTTACTTCCATTATAGTCGTAAATTACACATTGTTTGAAATCACGACTTTCAGCAAATCCCACTCCTACTATATTATATCCATAACTTTGTAATAGTTCTTTTATGGAAGTAGCTATATTACTTTTTGAAGTTCCATTTAATAATTCAATATTAGCTTGCTCTTCTTTTATATAAGCATCTATAAAAAGTTGATGGGTAAGTTTGCGAACTTCGCTCCAGTTTCCTGCTCTGGGCCTTAGGACATACATCCCTCCTACATTATCATCATATAAAAGTCCTTCTGGAGTATTATCAAGTACTTTATGAACTATATTATCTGTATTGATATCAGAAGATATTTCAATAAGTCTTTCTATTTCCCAAAGCTGTAAGTCTGTTCTTAGATGATTCTCTAAAGCATTAATTATCTCATTTATTTTTTTAGGATTTAAAATTGTTCCTAAAGCAAAGGATTTCTCTTTTATAGCTAACAATACTTTTTGTTGTCGACGAGCTCTATCAAAATCTGAGCTAGTTTTTCGAGAACGGGCAAACTTTAGAGCTAACTCTCCATTCATATCATATATACCTTCTTTAATATAAAAAGGCTCATAACCACCTCTATCATCAGGATATTCCCAGTCATAAATATCTTTTTCTACTTCCACTGTAATCCCCCCTAAAGTATCTACTATTTTTTTAAATCCAGCAAAATCAAGATGAATGTAATAATGAATAGGTAAATCTAAAATATTACTAACTACTTCTTTAGCTAAAGTCGCCCCCCCACCTTGATATCCTTTTTCCTCTCCTTGTGCATAGGCACTATTGATTCTGTTATATCCAAAAGAAGGGATATTTACATATAAATCTCGGGGTATAGAAAGTAAGGATACTGTTTTACTCTTAGGATCAATTGACATTACAATAATAGTATCAGTTAAATTTGGAGCATCGTGACCTTCACCTCCTATCCCTAAAAGTAAAATATTAATTCTTCCGTCTCCCTCACCTTTTAATTTATCAGGTTCAACTCCGCCCACAATAGCAGGCGCAGAATTAGAAAGATTCTCTGTAATTATTTTTTTTGTAGCTCTTAATATTTTGTAAGCAAATAACCCCCCTGAAGTTAAAAACAGAATAACTAAAATTAAAAGAGGTAATTTATACCAATGTTTTTTCTTTAATTTAGGTTTTGTGTCTATTACTTTTCGCTTTAACTCTAAGGGAGTAAAATTGAAAAATCTCACCATTTATATATTCCTTTAAAAAACTAAAATATAAAAATTAAGACCCATCATATTAGTTAGGCTTAGAATATTATAACATAAAAAAAGTAAAAACAATAGAAAAAAATTGAAAGATAAGCATTTTTATGCTATAATCTCTACAGTATAATTAAATTATCATAAACATCACAAGTGTTATGGGTATCAAAGGATATAATATAACAGCCTTTGAAACACTTAATATATCTGACACGTCTGACACATGCGACCGAAGGGAGCAATAATGAACCTGAGAATCAAATCCATTTCTATTGCTTTAATTAATTTAATTGCTGGTTTATTTTTTTATAATTTTAATCGTAATTTAAATATTTTAGGACCAGTAGAAAATATAATACTGATAAATTTTATTATTTTAGCTTCTGTGGGAATAATTTTAAGTATTTATTACTTTATTAGAAATTATTCTATAACAACCTCAGAAGAACCTATAATTCTCTCTAGTTGGTATAGTACTAAAATAATTGTAGATATAATACTCATAATTGCTTTTTTAATTCGTTTTTTTCTAATTCAGCCATTTATAGTTATAGGTTCATCTATGGAGCCTAGTTTTTCAGAAAGTGATTATCTTTTAATTGACAAAATTTCCTATCGCTTGAGAGCTCCTAGACGAGGTGAGGTAATAGTATTTAAATATCCTAAAAGTCCTGAAAAGAATTTCATTAAACGAATTATTGGACTGCCAGGAGAAAAAGTAGAAATAAAAGGTGGAGATGTTATCATTTATAACGATGAAAATTCTAAGGGAGTAAAATTAAAAGAAACATATATTAAACCAGAGGTGGAAACTTTAGGTGATGTATATACAACTTTGGAAGACGATGAATATTTTGTTTTAGGAGATAACCGAGAACCCAATCAATCTAGAGATTCTCGGGAAGGATGGAATGTTTCTAAAAGCAACATTGCCGGCAAAGTTTGGATCAGACCCTGGCCATTTTCCTCTTGGCAAATTATCCAAATCCCAGAATATAACCTACAAAACCAACAATCTTTAGTACCACAATTATAGCCTGATGGCATTTCACAATTTTTTAAGATATTAAATAATATAAAAGAGTCTACAAATCTATAGGCTCTTTTTAAAAATTATTTTGTTAATATCTTCTTAATCTCTAACTTGGTATATTTTTGCCTGTGACCATAGGTTTTGCGATAACGTTTTTTGGGTTTATATTTTAAGACAATTATTTTTTTATCCTTCCCTTGTTCTAAAACACGAGCTTTAACTTTGGCTTTAGAAACACAAGGAGTACCAATTTTAATATTGTCTTTATCAGCAATTAACAATACATCATTAAATTCTACTTCATCCCCTTCTTTCGCCTCTAGCCTATTCACTTTTATTATGTCTTTTTCTTTTAATTTATATTGTTTGCCCCCAGTTTTTATAACAGCAAACAAAGAAGGTTCAACGAGTTTCTTCTTAGTTTTTTTGGCAATTTTTTTTGTAGATTTTTTCTTATTAACCTTCGTTTTGTTTTTCCTTGCCCTATTTTTTTTAAAACGGTGTTCTGATTTAGAGGTAGAAGTAGATTTTTTTGTAGGCATTTTTATCTTCTCTATTTAGTGATTAAAATTTATAACGATCATATAATAACAAATAGTCTTTATATCGTCAACCATTATTCAGATAGTTAATATAGGTTAAATAAATAGAGGTTACTAGAAGTTGCTATAAGTTACTAGAGGTTACTAATGGTTACTATGGCTTAATAGGAGGAGGTCTCCTACAGTAATTACATATTTAAAATGCAATTTGACGATGACGAACAATAACATTCTGCAGGATTCCCAAGGCACAAAATACTAAAACCATTGAACTACCTCCATAACTTACAAAAGGCAAAGGAATTCCCGTTATAGGCATAAGACCGAGATTCATTCCTACATTAATTAAAATTTGGAAAGTAAACATAACCACAATCCCCATGCTCAAGAGCATCCCAAAATTATCTCGGGCAAGTCTTGCTATTCTTAATCCTCTTATAAGAAGAATAAAAAATAGCCCAAGAAGTAAAATTGCCCCTAAAAATCCCAATTCTTCAGCTAAAACAGCAAAAATAAAATCTGTGTGTTGAGCAGCCTGTGGTAAAAAATTAAGATAACTTTGTGAGCCATGACCTAATCCTCTTCCCAAAAGCTTTCCTGAACCAATAGCAATCTTAGACTGAATAACATTATATCCTTCTCCCAAAGGATCAGCTGTAGGATTTAAAAAAGTCAAAATTCTATTTTTTTGATAGTCTTTTAAAAAATACCAAAAAATAGGCAGGAAAGCTAAACCTAAAATACTAGTTAAGAAAATATATATATTTCTAATCCCTGAGATTAAAAGCATTCCACCCCAAATAACTACAAAAACTAAAGCTGTTCCTAAATCAGGTTGAGAAGCTACCAAAAACAGAGGAACAGCGACAAATATTCCTGAGATAACAATGTGGCGAAATTTATAAATATCTTTTTGATGTGAAGAAAAGTATTTTGCTAAGACAATAATTAAAATTATTTTAGAAATCTCTGAGGGTTGTAATTGAAAAAAACCTAAATTAATCCAGCGAGTAGCACCCCCTGCACCTTTTCCTATAAATAATACTAATACTAAAAGAGCAATCATTAAAAAATATAACACAGCAGTAAAATTTTTAAGCAATCTATAATCAAAAAAAACAAAAAAAACCATCGTCAATATACCTAAACAAACAAAAACTATCTGATTGACAGCTAACTGAGGAAAAGAATTACCTTCTTTGCCAACAGTAATACTATAAATTATTACAACCCCTATAGTAGCTAAAATTATACTTAAAATTGCTATAATCCAATCAAAATCTCTAATTTTTACTTTAATTTTATTAAAAGCCATTGTCTCGTCGGAGTGAACTTCCGACTTCCATGATTTTCGTTGAAAAATCACTACCGTCTACAGCTCACTACTCCTCTTCCGCCCCGTTATTTACCGAGGCGAACATTATTTCTTTAATCCTAACCAAATTTGTTTTTTACCCAGCTTTTTTGCGCCTTGGATATCAACCTTGGTTTCTTTTTTAAAAATTAAATTTAAAGATAAGGTCTCTTTTTTAATATAATCATTATGTTTCACAACTGCAGAAAGTATTTCTTTATCAGAGGTATAATAGAAAGTTGTAATTCTATCGGAAATATTAAAATCAGCTTTTTTGCGCATTTGTTGAACTACTCGCACTATATCTCGCGATATGCCCTCTTGTTTTAATTTATGAGTCAATTTAGTATCTAATTTGACTCTTAATTCTTTACCTGATACAAATTCCAGTTTTTTAACATTTATCTCGTCAATAATCAAATCGCTTAATTCTTTATTTAACTTTTTAATCCCATAAATTCTACAGGAAGCAAGAGGTTGCCTGACTTTAATCCCGGCTTCTGCTCTTTCCGCTAATGCTACCTCTACAACCTTTCTTACACTATCCATTTGTTGATTTAATTTATTATCAATTAACTTTTTATCTGCTTTTGGATAATCACAAAGATGAACACTATCTGGTGCTTTTCTATCCACAGAGTAAACCAAATTCTGATATATTTCTTCAGAAATAAAAGGAGTAAATGGCGCAAGTAGTTTAGATAAAGTAACTAAAACTTCATATAAAGTTTGGTAGGCCGTTTGTTTATCCTTATCGTTTTCTGATTTCCAAAACCTCCTTCTTGATCTTCTAACATACCAATTAGAAAGTTCATCTATGAATTTTTCTAACTCCCTACCTGCTGATGTGATGTCATAATTATCCATTTTCTTATTAATATTTAAAACTAACTCATTTAATTTTGACAGAATCCATCTATCCAGTAAAGCTCTCTTTTTATGGAATATACTTGAATTTTTGGGAACAAATTTATCTATCTTTGCATAAATTATAAAAAATGAATAGGTATTCCACAAAGTAGATAGAAATTTACGCACAACTTCTTCAACTAAATTAACGGAGAAACATCGTGAATCTCCGGGACTAGTCGCTGTATACATATACCAACGAAAAGCATCAGCACCATGCTTTTCAAGCACAACCCATGGATCAACCACATTTCCTTTTGATTTAGACATCTTTACCCCTCCCTCATCCAAAATGTGTCCTAGACAAATAACATTCCTGTAAGTTGGGCCTAAATCTAGAAGAGTGGAAATTGCTAAAAGAGTATAAAACCAACCCCTTGTTTGATCAATAGCTTCAGAAATAAAATCAGCAGGAAACTGCTTTTTAAACTTTTCTTGATTTTCAAAAGGATAATGCCATTGGGCATAAGGCATAGAACCTGAATCAAACCAACAATCAATTACAAAAGGTAGTCTAAAAGCGTGGCCTCCACATTTACATCTTAATTTAATTTTATCAATGTAGGGCCTGTGGAGGTCTAAATCTTTAGAAAATTTAGTTAGCGATTGTGTCCTTAGTTCTTTTTTAGAACCAATACAAATAAATTTTTTACATTTTTCACATTTCCATATAGGAATTGGCGTTCCCCAATATCTTTCTCGAAGTAAAGCCCAATCTTTAGCAGATGATATCCACTCTCCAAAACGGCCATTTTTAATATGAGAAGGATACCAATTTATCTTTCGATTATTCTTTATTAACTTTTCTCTTTGAGAAGACATTCGGATAAACCATGTTTTTTTGGCAAAATACAAAAGATGTGTATCACAACGCCAGCAAAATGGATAAGTGTGGGTAAATTTCTCCTCTTTATATAAAACTCCTTTATCTTTTAAATCTTTAATAATCTTTGGGTCAGCATCTTTTACAAACATTCCTGCATATGGTTTAACAGAAGAAGTAAATTTTCCTTCAGAACTAACATCACAAACCAAAGGCAAATCATTTTCTTTGCCTACATTTAAGTCATCTTCCCCAAAGGCCGGAGCAATATGAACAATGCCTGTGCCATCTTCTGTTGTGACAAAATCTCCAGAAATTACACACCAACAAGGTTTTTCAGGATTTGTAAAAGTAAATAGTGGTTTATATTTCTTCCCCAATAAATCACTGGTTGTGATTTCCTCTACTATTTTATAATTATCTAAAACCTCAACTCTTGATTTAGCTAAAATAAAATATTCTTTTCCTACTTTCGCTTTTACATATTTAATCTTTGGATTGATAGCTAAAGCTACATTGCCTGGCAAAGTCCATGGAGTAGTTGTCCAGGCTAATAAATAAGTATTTTTTTCTCCCTCTAATTTAAATTTAATATAAATAGAAGGTTCTGTAATATCCTGATAACCTAAAGCTACTTCATGTGAAGATAAGGCAGTCCCACAACGAGGGCACCAAGGAACTACTTTATAATCTCGAAAAAGTAAGCCTTTGTCCCAAATCTGTTTTATTACCCACCATACAGACTCCATATAATCATTACTATAAGTAATGTAAGGATTATCCATATCCAACCAAAAACCAACTCTTTGAGTCATTCTTTTCCATTCTTTTTCATATTTAAAAACGCTTTGTTTACATTTTTTATTAAATTTAGCAATTCCATATTTTTCAATTTCTGGCTTTCCGGATATTCCAATTTCTTTTTCTACTTCTAACTCGACTGGCAATCCATGGGTATCCCATCCTCCTTTTCTTTCCACATAAAATCCACACATTGTTTTATAACGGGGAATGACATCTTTAAAAACACGGGATAGGACATGATGAGACCCTGGTTTGCCGTTAGCTGTAGGTGGGCCTTCATAAAAAACAAAATTTTTGGCATCTTTGCGCCGCCTCAGACTTTTTTTAAAAATCTTGTTTTTCTTCCAAAATTGAAGAATTTTTTCCTCCAATTTAGGAAAATTAACTTGAGATTTAACTTTTTTGAACATATTTCTCCCTTTTTTCCGCCGGCTGGCGGACCGGCTGGTAGATCAAAACTAATTATATTTTATACTACCATTATACTAAAAACTCTCCCAATCTTAAACCCTAAAAAATAAAAACACCCAAAAGGGTGTAAAAATCCAAATAACAATATTTAAACTTATCGCCTTTAACCTTATTACTTTAGCAATTTATTAAACTTAGCAACCAGATTATTCCACAATCACATTTATCACTTTGGGAGAAAAGTCAATAATTTCTATATCAGAAGGAACTGAAATCATATCTTTTGTTATGGAAATATTTCCCATATTATCTCCTATATTAATCACTATATTGTCTGAAGTTAAAGAATCTACAGAAGATGAAGGACCGCTGACTGTAACATTAACAATATTAGAAGTAGACCCAGCGCCAGAAAATGTAAAACTAGCTGGGATAGTACGAGTAGTTAAATCCTGGGATATATAAATTCTCACGGAAATATTAAAATCAGCATCTACTAAACTTATCCCCTCTGGCAAAGACAAAACAGCTGTTTTGTTTATTCCTGAAGATAAATTACTCACATCTATATTGGCTGTTTCTAAATACTCAATTTTTTCCATTACTTCTTGGTCACCTTTTATATTAACTGTGGCAGGTTGTGTAGTCACTTTAGAAACCCAGTAACCTGCTTTGGGTTGACCAACTATATTTACTTTTATACCTACATTTTTTACATTAGCCGCTGGTTCAATGTTTATAGCAACTTTAACAACACCAGGAGTAAAAATAATATTTTTTATCTCTTTGCCTCTGGAATCAAAAGCTGTAAGCCTTACTGATTTCTCAATTTTAGCCATTTCCCCCTCTAATTTAACAGGTGCAGTGGCATAAGAAACTTCTTCAACCTTGGTTTTTGCTCCTTTAATTTCTACTTCTTCAGTATCTACTTTAGGTTCTCCCGGAGCAAAACCTTCACCTGCCTCCCCTTCTATTTTTACAGAAACAGGTACTTTTTTTGTTTCAACAGGATCTAAACGAACAGAAACTCGTGAAGGGTTTTTCTCTATAATTTGGACTTGTGGATCAGAAACTTGTACCTCTACATCTATTTTGTAAGCTCCTTGTTCTAAATCTTCTAAATCTATATAAGCTGTAAAATCATCAACAGAAAGATTTTGCCAACTAGTATAAGGGGCTTTAATTTTTAAATTTAAATCTTCTATTTCCTCAACTAAAGCAGTATCTTTGGGTGTATTTCTTACCTCGATAGGAATACTACCTGGGAAGGAAGCTGTTTTAGCCTCTCCAGAGGTTACATATACCCACAGGGAGGTAGCAAAAACTAAAGCCAAAATTTTAACACCTATATTTTTTGTAAAAAATCTCATAGTATGGTTATTAGTTATTTCCACCAAGCCTGTCTGCCGACAGGCAGGGGTGGATAAAAATTATTAGTTATTATTAGCTTCTAGTTTTTCTTCTTTCCTTTTTTAAAAAAGACCGGCCAACTTTTTTCTGGTCGGTTTTTAATAACTTCAAAAGTATTTTTTGTAATTTTGGAATATCTATATCCTTAGTAATTTTGCCCTCAGATACTAGAGAAACAGTACCTTTCTCTTCTGAAATAACAATTATCACTGCATCAGTTTCTAAAGAAAGTCCTAGAGCGGCTCTGTGTCTTGTACCAAAATTAAAAGATAATTTTCCTTCCTCAGAAAGTGGTAACATAGAACCAGCTGACAGAACTTTATCACCATCAATAATTATAGCTCCATCATGTAAGGGGGAATGAGGAAAAAATATGTTTAAAATTAACTCAGAAGATAACCTGCCGTCAATTTTTGTACCTGTATCAACATATTCTCCCAATTCAGTCTTTCGTTTTAAAACTAACAAACCTCCAATTTTATTTTTAGACATCTCACCAATTGCTTTTATAATCTCATCTACAATATATTCTAATTTATCTTCATTTGAACGAAGACTCCCTAAAAAACCGGTTCGTCCAATTTTTTCTAAAGCCCTTCGTAACTCTGGCTGAAAAACAATAGGAATAGCAATAATTAGCATAGTAACCAAATATCGCAATAGCCAATTTAAAGTAATCAACCCTAAAATTCTACTTATCATCATAACAACAACTAAAACCACTATCCCTAAGAGTATACGGATAGCTTTTGTGCCTCGAATTAAAATATACAACCAATAAAAAAGTAAAGCTACAATTACTATATCTAAAATAGTAAATAAATAATTACTCCTTAAACCAAAACTATAAGAGAAAGGATTGCTTATATTAGAAAATAATTGTTGTAAATCTTGTAAAAATTCTTCAAGCATAATGAGTTACTAATTTGGTCACTAACTTATGTTACTATCATATATAAAAATATAACTTAACTTCTCAATATGATGAAATAAATACTAATTTCTAATATCTAATTTCTAAACAAATCCTAATATCTAAATTCAAATGTTCTAAACTAAATAAATTATTAATGTAATAACCCTCCGATTTCCTAAAGGTAAGCTTAATAACAATCTTTGTTCTTCAGCCCTTTGGTATTTTGGTCATTTGGTAATTTGATATTGTTTAGGGTTTAGAATTTCGTATTTAGGATTTTTGCTTCTTATCTATGACTATCTCTTTCTAAACTGGCGACCCCTACGGGCCCCTCTATATCCATATTTTTTGCGTTCTTTTTTTCTAGGATCACGAGTTAGGAATCCAGCTTTTTTCACAGTCTTCTTTAGATTTTTATCAAAATTTAATAAAGCCCGGGCTATACCCAGACGAATAGCTTCAGCTTGACCTCGCATACCCCCACCTTTTGTCTTAACTTCTATATTAAATTTTTTTTCACCTCCTACAAGTAAAAGAGGTTGATATATAATCTTCTGAAGAAAAAAAGTAGGAAAATATTCCCTACATGGTTTATTATTTATTATTATCTCCCCCTTTCCTGAATATAAACGCACCTGAGCTTCTGCACATTTTCTTCTACCAACAGCATAAAAGTATTTCTTCTTTGAGATAGAAGACTTTTGTTCAACCTTCTCTTTTGAAGAAATTATTTTCTTCTGTAGTTTTTGCGGTTTTTTTTGTTTTTTTACCTGTCCCGTTTTTTTTGGAATAGTTGCTTTTTTTTCTTTTGGCATAGTTTTCCCTATTTTCCCGATGGTCATAGAAAGACATAGACCTTTTATTATTTTATTATTTTAATTTAATCAGTAATTTGTAGACTGTAGATCATAGTCAATAGTCTATATAATACTAAATTTCATATTTTTCCAATTTTTGACTCTTTTGGGGATATTCAGACTCTGGATAAATTTTTAACTTTTTAATAATATCTCTTCCTAGCCTATTATGAGATAACATACCCCATACTGCTTTATAAATAATCTCAGAAGGATTTTTTTGAAGAAGTTGCTTAAAACTTTCAGATTTAACACCTCCTGGATATCCACTATGTTGAAAATAAACTTTTTTATTTTGTTTTGAACCTGTAACTTTTATATATTTAGCATTAATTACAACAACGTAATCCCCACAATCTAAATGCGGAGTAAAAATAGCTTTCTTCTTACCACAAAGCAACATTACTATCTCAGAAGATAACCTTCCTAAATTCTTGCCTCTGGCATCAATTAAATACCATTTTCTTTGAATATTTTTAATTTTGGGAATGTAAGTCTTCACCTTGTTATTCTCCTTTCAGTCAAATAACCATGGATTGTCACTGATTATTAATCTATAATCCATAAGTTGTGATCTGCGATCCGTGGCCATCAGTGATTTACTTGCCTGCCGCCTGTCCGCTTTTGGTGGAGCAGGCAGGTCGTGGCTATCTGTGGAGGGTCCAAAGGACCTAAATAAGTTCTATATAAACCATTTTGGCTTTGTCTCCAGCTCTATATCCGATTTTATAAATCCTTATATAACCTCCAGGCTTATCTTTGTATTTTTTAGCAAATTCTTCCATAATTTTCCGCACAGCATTCCTGTCAGGTAAATAAGATAAAAGCTGTCTTTGTGCAGATAAATTACCTTTTTTACCTATAGTAATTAGCTTCTCAACAATAGGACGTACTGCTTTAGCTTTAGCTTCAGTGGTCTTTACTTTTTCATAAAGAATAACTGAAGTAGCTAAATTTTTTAATAAAGCCTCTCGTCTATCTTTAGATAAATTTAATTTTTTACCCTTTTTCCGATGCCTCATTTTTATCTCCGATAAAAACCACTGTTATTCACTTTAACTAACATATTACTCACTGTTACTAATATTTGTGAGTGATAGTCTGTAACAGTGAGTTATTTGTGAGGAGTTTCTGACTTCTTTGGCTCCTTTAATTTTAATCCTAATTCAGATAATTTAGTTTTTATTTCACCCAAAGCTACATTACCAAAACCTTTAAGTTGTCCGAGTTCTTCTTCGGTTAATTTAGTAATTTCTCCCATTGTTTTTATCTTATTATTTAAAAGAGCATTGGCAGCACGGGGAGAAAAATCTACTTCTTCAACTGAAAATTTCTTAGCTTTAGCTCTTTGGATTGTTTTACGAGAAGGAGTTTTTGTAACTTTTTTCTTCTCTACACCCTCTGGAGTAAAAAGAGAAAAATGTTCTACCAAAATTTTAGAAGCTTGTTGCAGAGCATCTTTAGGACTAACCGTCCCATCCGTCATAATTTCTAAATTTAACTTTTCTAAGTTGGTCATTCTTCCTACTCGAGTATGCTCTACATTATAAGAAACTCGCTTAATTGGTGTGAAAATAGCATCAATAGCAATCATTCCAGAAGATAATTTTTCATCTCCTCTTTCCTCTATTGGAAGATAGCCTCTTCCTTTTTCTAATCGCATTTCTATAATCAACTCTGCTTTTGGACTATCTAAAGTAGCAATGTGTAAATCAGGATTGATAATTTCTATATCCTGAGATTTTTGAATATCACCAGCTTTAAGCTTTTTTTTACCTTTAGCTTTTAATTCAAGAGTTATGGGTTTTTTAGAATGAGATTTAATACGTATTGTTTTTAAATTCAAAATAATCTCTACTATATCTTCTTTTATATGAGGGAGAGCAGAAAATTCATGAGATACCCCTTTAATTTTCACTGCTGTGATAGCTGATCCTTCTAAAGATGATAGAAGCACTCTCCTGAGAGAATTACCAATAGTCATTCCATAACCAGGATAAAATGGTTCAATGATAAAAACCCCTTTGTCTTTTGTTTGTGAAATAGTTTTAATCTTGGGAAAAATTTGTAAAAATTGATCTTCTGGCATTGAAGTCCTCCTTATAAGTTACAAATTTATACGCAGTTATTTTAATATAAATTATTAGTCTATAGTTTATGTTTGTTAGGTTCGGTAGCCGGTTTAGTCTGTAGTAAGTAGTCTATTAGTTTTTTATACCCATAGCCTTTAAACCAAAAACTAAACCGGATGCTCTAACCTTCAACTATTTACTATTCATGTCTATCTTGAATAAAACTCCACAATTTGTGATTCATCAATATTTGCATCTATTTCTTTACGTTCAGGGATTTTTAAAACTTCTCCTTTTAATTTCTTAGAGTCTAATTTAAGCCAAGAAGGAGGATTATATTTAGAAAGTTTTTTAGTCAATTGTTTAAATAAAAAACTTTCTTTACTTCTCTTTTTTATTTCTATTTTATCTCCTTCTCTTACTTGATAAGAAGGGATGTCTACTTTTTTACCATTTATTAAAAAATGTCCATGGTCAATTAAAATTCTTGCTTGCCTTCTAGAGCTTGCTAATCCTAATCTATATACAACATTATCTAATCTCATCTCTAGCAATTGAAATAAAATATCACCAGTAATCCCTTCTTTTCTGTCAGCTTTTTTAAAATAATTTCTAAATTGTCTTTCTGAAATTCCATAAATTTTACGCACTTTCTGTTTTTCTCGTAATTGGACGCCAAAATCTGAAAGTCT
Source organism: uncultured Candidatus Saccharibacteria bacterium (assembly GCA_964345445.1). Taxonomy (GTDB): domain Bacteria; phylum Patescibacteriota; class CPR2_A; order CAYFQT01; family CAYFQT01; genus CAYFQT01. The sequence continues at coordinate 19,012 of CAYFQT010000024.1, read as the reverse complement.
TATAGGCCGCATTCCATGCTCTCCTGGAGCATAACTTCGGCGAACTATAGAACACTTTGGAGTAAGACACCTTTCGCCTTTCAAAAAGAGTTTTACACCTTCTCTTCTACATTTTTTACAAACATTGTCTTTCATACACTAAACCTCACTAATTTTGCATTCTTATTTGTATTGTTTGAACTTAAATTAAATATTAAAATAGCTATGATTGTTTACTTCCGCTCACTAATTAATCACTAATATTATATATTTGTATCTAATTCGTATAGTAATTTGTCCGCCGCAGGTAGGTAGTTATTCGTAACTGTAGTCTTCACTCGCTAATTATTACGAATATTATATTTGTAACCTTTCGTATTAGTGAATTTTTGTGTATCTTTTTGTGATATTTTGTGTCTAGACCCGTCTAGGTTTTTTGGGTCGGCAACCATTATGAGGAATAGGAGTTTTATCTTTAATAGAAATTACATTAATTCCTGCAGCATCCAAAGCACGAATTGCTGATTCTCTACCTGCCCCTATTCCTTTTACATACACTTCCAATTCTTCTATTCCTTTTCCTTTGACTTTGTCAGCTATAGATTGGGCTGTAATTTGAGCAGCATAAGGGGTACTTTTTCTAGTCCCTTTAAATCCTAATGTACCAGCACTTCCCCAACAAATAGCATTTCCCTCTAAATCAGTGATAGTAATAATAGTATTATTAAACGTTGACTGAATATAAGCCTGACCTTTTTTAATTTCCCTCTTTATCTCGCGCTTTTTTTTCTTTCTACTTATTGTTCTCTTTTTAGACTCTTTCATTTTATTCCCCATTTAAACACAGATTGCCACTAATTTATTACGGATAGCCACTGATCACTGATCTGATTAGACATTAGTTATCCGTGAGCCGCGGCCATCAGTGACTTATCCGTGGCTCTCGTGAGACGCCGTAGGCGCCTAAGTTTTCTCGGGTGGTTTTCTACGACCGGTTCCTACAGTAACTTTCTTCCCTCTTTTTGTTCTAGCATTAGTTTTAGTTCTTTGCCCTCTGGTAGGAAGATTTCTCCTATGTCTATCCCCTTTGTAACTACTAATATCTTTTAATCTCTTAATATTTTTAGTTATTTCTCTTTTTAAATCTCCTTCTACCTTATAATTTTTCTCTATTATTTCTCTAAGGCGATTTATTTCTTCCTCGGTTAAAGCAGAAGTCTTTACATTTGGATCAATGTTAGCTTGAGATAAAATTTTGCCACTTAAACTCCTGCCTATACCATAAATATAGGTTAAAGAAATTTCTATTCTTTTATCAGTGGGAATATTTACACCAGCAATACGTGCCATATTTGCTCCTTCGTCGCAGGTGTCAGAGGTATCAAATGTATCAAAAGTATCAGAGGTTATCATATATATCCTTTGACACCAATGACACCTGTGATACTTCTGACATCTTACCCCTGACGTTGTTTATGCTTGGGATTTTCACAAATAACCCGCACTTTCCCCTTGCGGCGGACTATTTTACATTTGGAACATATTTTTTTAACTGAAGCTCTAACTTTCATTCCATTATCCTCCTTAGTCGGATAAACGCGGATTTTCACTGATTTGTTACGGATAGCCAACTGATCACTGATCTATTATTCATCACCTATTATTCGTTATCAGTTATTTATGATCCGCGATCTGTGGTTATCAGTGATTTGTCCGTGGCTATCTGTGGTAGCGACGAAGTCGCTACTTATGTCTATAAGTGATTCGTCCTTTGGTTAAATCATAAGGAGTCATTTCCACAGTAACTTTATCTCCAGGGATAATGCGGATATAATTCATTCGCATTCTACCGGAAATATGAGCCAATATAACATTCCCGTTTTCTAACTCTACACGGAATGTAGCATTGGGCAAAGTTTCTAGGACGGTTCCTTCGGCTTCGATCACTTCTTTTTTCTTTTTGGCTTGTATTTCATCCTTATCTGTTGCCGATTTTGGATTTTTCTTCTCTTTTTTTGCCATAAATTTTGTTTAGATACTCCTTTATTATAGCAATCTTTTATATATGAAACAAGTAGCTTACTGATTTAGCGGCATTAGCAGCTTTGTTAGCTCAATAAATTGAGCAGCTACATTAATGGTTAATATTAGTTACTAAATAGTTGATAGATATTGCTAAAGTTTACTAGAGATTGTAAATCGGTTACGTTTAAGGTTAGGATGCCCGTATCGGTTACGTTAGTCGGTTACGTCATTTAATTTCCACATAACCGTAACCGAACTACGATACACATTTCATAACCCTAACCTCTTAACGAAAATCTATTTCGTGAATTGGAAAGTAGAAAGCATCTGATCAATATCTGATTTACTCTTATCATAAGTATTTGAGGTTATACTATAAATATAAGTACCTTTTAAAATAACTATTTCATAATAATTATCTTTAGAATATTTCCAAGCTTCTTCTCCTGTAAAACTTATTTCCTCTTTATCAGCTAACCCACTTCCTAATCTAAACTTATTATCAATAGTTCCTTCTTTGTTACTTAATGTCCAGATATCTAACCAACCTTCATTATTACTAATTTTTAATACATTTAATAAATATTCAGAAGTCACATACCAAGGTCCTTCACTATTAACTTTTTGAGCTGTAATATCTTCTATTTTCCAATCTTGCGGATAATTTATCTCATATCCATACTCTTCATTCGTATAAGTCTCCCAGTCACTAGTTTCAGATACTTCTTGGGGATAAGTTACTCCTTCTCCTTCTTCCAGCCCAACAGATATCTGAGCTATTTCTCCTCTTTTAACCTGTATCTCTACAATATAATCTTTATAACCATCTTTGGTCAGTTTCAAAATATGGGTTCCTGGTTTAGTAGAAACTGTGGCATTGGTTTCTTTGCCTGTATCTTTGCCATCTAGATAAATCTTAGCTTGATCTGGGTTACTAACAACTTTGATCTTACCTTTTCTTAAAACACGAAAAGAAACCACAATTTCTGATGTTTCTGTTTCAATGTTAATTCCAGTAATGTAAGCATATGCAGCTAAGGATAATCCAACTGCAACAATAATAACAATACACCAAATAAACCAACGATACTTTTTAGGCAAAATTTCTTTGACCATAAAACCTCCCGAAGTCTTTGCTATAATTATTCCTTGCAAAGGCTGAGGCCCCGTAGTAACGTAAGTGGATTACGGGGCAATTTTAATTAATTTTTATTACTATTAGTCAGTAGATTACAAGGCTTTTAAAATCCTAATTTCTAATATATAATTTCTAAACAATATCTAAATTCTAATGTTCCAATGTTTCAAACAGTTTATAATTTAGAATTTGGGACATTATAATTTGTTTCGGATTTAGGACTTTTCTAATTATTTTCTAAAAGTGGCTACTTTTGACACCTTTGATACTTGTGACACTTTATCTTTAAATCGGTGTCAAAACCTCATATCCATCATCAGTGACAGCGACTGTCCATTCAAAATGGCTTGAGGGGCTTCCATCACAAGTTCTGATTGTCCAACCGTCCTGGCAAACTTTTACTTTATATTCTCTTAAATCAGCTATGGGTTCAATAGCTAAAGTCATTCCTGTCTTTAATAACTTGCCTACCCCGGGCTCACCATAATTAGGAATCGAAGGCTCCTCATGAACAAATTTTCCCACTCCGTGTCCTACACAATCTCTAACTGGTGAAAAACCAGCAGCTTCTATTGTTTTTTGAATAACCGAAGAAACATCTCCAATTCTATTTTTTGGTTTTACCTCTTTAACGCTTTGCTTTAAAGCTTTTTTTGTAACATCAATTAATCTTTTAACTTCTTTTCCAACCTTTCCCACTGGGGCAGTAATAGCTGCATCTGTATAAAAACTTTTAAAACAAATTCCTAAATCTAAACCTATTATATCCCCTTCTTTTAATTTCCGACTCGAAGGAATCCCATGTACTACCTCATCATTGACTGAAGTACATAAAGCAGCTGGGTATTTTATTTCCTGATAAGAGTTAGATGAAAAATTTTTAAAAGAAGGAGTGGCATTATTTTTATATATCAAATTTTCTGCCAAACTATCTAATTTTTTTGTAGTTATTCCTGGTTTAATCTCTTTTTTTATATACCTTAAGATATCTGTTAAAATTTTCCCCCCTTGGCGCATTTTTTCGATTTCTTCAGGTTTTTTTATAATAATCATTTTGGGTCTTCTCCAAAAATGTTCGAGTTGTTCTATCGCTCGTCCCGCTGAGCGGGACTTCGTTTGTTCAATCACTCACTTCGTTCATTTGTCCAATCGTTCGCTCCGCTCACTTGTCCTTGTTCAATTTGAACATCTTGAACAATTTCAACATTTTGAACAATTATCTTTTCCAATTTTACTTAAAATTTCCTCAAAAACTTCTTCAATTGGCTGATCTCCATTAATCTCTACTAATTTGCCTTCTTCTTTATAATAATCAACTAATGGTTTTGTCCGAATATTATATATATGAAGTCTCTGTCTAACAACCATAGGTCTATCATCATTTCGAATAAATAACTTGCCCCTACACTGAGGGCATTTCTTCATATCTGCCGGAGGATTAGGAAAAATTTTCTTACATTCTTTACAAATCTTTCTATTACTTAATCTTTCCACTAAGGCTTTTTCACTACTTTTTATATAAATAACCTTTAAATTATTTCTTTTTGTATCCTGTAATATTTTCTTAAAATCTTCGGCTTGTTTTCTATTCCTAGGAAAACCATCAAAAATTACTCCGGAAGATTTGGGTAATTTATTTAATTTCTTCCTTATATAATCATTAATTATTTCATTAGGAACAAGTTCTCCAGAATCCAAATATTTTTTTACCTCTTTTCCTAGTTTATCATTTTTTTTGGCAAAATCACGAACAAAGTCCCCAGTAGCAATATATTCCAAACCAAGTCTATGTGCTAGCTTTTGTGCCTGAGTTCCTTTACCTGTTCCAGGAGGACCAAAAAGAATAATGTTTAAAGACTTCATAGAAATCTCTTATTAATTTAAGAAATAAATCCTAATATCTAATTTCTAATATCTAAACAAATTCAAAATTTAAATTTTTTAATGTCTTAAACTATTCTGTAAATCAGATTTATTTTTGAACATTTGGATTTAAAACATTCGATATTGTTTAGTGTTTATAATTTTGAATTTAGAATTTTATATTTAGTAGCTCTCATAGCTCCGCATTAAAACCTGAGCTTTTATTTGTTCTGAGGTTTCTAATATTACACTAACTACAATTAAAAGTCCTGTTCCTCCAATAGCTAAATCTAAACCAGGAATTAAACTTTGGAAACAAAGGGGCAATACAGCAATAGCTCCTAAAAATACCCCCCCTGCTAAATTAATTCGATTTAATAACTTATGCAGATATTCTATAGTAGAAGGACCAGGACGAATTCCAGGTATAAATCCTCCTTGTTTTTGAAGATTTTCTGCTATTCGTTCAGGATTAAAAACAATTGCTGTATAAAAATAAGTAAATCCAACTACTAAAAGAAAATATAAACTTCCATAAAAAATAGGATTTTTAAAAAGATTAGCTACAAATGAAGCAACAGAAGCGATCCAAACAGTCTTGGCTGTTGTGAAAAAATTGGCAACCATTCCTGGGAAGAGCATTAAAGAAATGGCAAAAATTATAGGGATCACTCCGCCTTGATTTACTTTTAAAGGAATATGAGAAGCTACTCCGCCATACATTTTCATTCCTCTAATCTGCTTAGCATAAGATACAGGAATTTTCCGTTGTCCTCGGTCTACTAAAACTACTCCAAAAATTACCACCAAAGCTATAAAAAGAAAAATAAATAATTGTAAAATTTGTTCTTTATTCATTAAAGAAGCAAAAACATGTTGTAAAGCTTGCGGTCCACCAGCTATAATTCCCACAAAAATAATTAAAGATATTCCATTGCCTATACCGCTTTCAGAAATTAATTCCCCTAACCACATTACAAATATAGTCCCACAAGTTATAGTTATAACCATAGCTATCCATTGAAAAAAAGTAATCTGTGGTAAAATCTGCTGACCTGCCTGTTGTCCTTGAGTCTGTAAAAGTTTAATCATCCCAAAAGATTCTAAAGCAGCTAAAGGAACAGTCAAATATCTAGTATATCGATTAATTTTGTTATGTCCTTGTTCTCCTTCTCTGGATAAAGCTTCAAGACGCGGAATAATCATTGTCAAAAGTTCCATAATAATTACAGCATTAATATAAGGAGCTACACCCATCATTACAATAGAAAATCGACTCATAGCTCCACCAGAGAGAATATTTAAAATTCCTAAAACTCTACTTTTTGTAAAGAATTCCCTTAATGCTTCTAAATTTACCCAGGGAATAGGGATAGAAGCAGCAATGCGAAAAATAACTAACAAAGCTATGGTGTATAAAATTTTCTTTCTTAAATCTTTGTAGGTAAAAACTTGTTTAATTTTCTCCAGCATTATTTGCCTCTGGCAAATCACTATTACTCACTATCACCTACGTTTAACTCACTATTATATATTTCATTTGTGAGTAATAGTCTGTAATTGTAAGTGATAGTGCTAGCGGCGAAGCCGCTACTTAGGTTTTTTACGTTCTTGCTTGTTCTGTTTCTGCGGGGTGGTTTTTTTCAGGTTTGCAGCTTTTTTCTCTTTTGACACCTGTGATACACCTGACACTTGTGACACCTTTACTATAACTGCCTTTCCTCCAGCTTGTTCTATTTTCTTCCTAGCTTGTTTGGAAAATGAATGGGCATAAATTTCTAACTTTTTATCCAATACCCCATCACCTAAAATTTTTAATTTATCTTTTAAATCTCTAATAATTCCTTTATTATATAATAATTTAATATTAACTTTTGTTCCATTTTTTAACTCATTTAATTTACCTACATTAACAATCTGCCAGTGTGTAGAAAATATATTATAAAATCCTCTTTTTTTGGGCAAGCGTTTAATAAGGGAGGATTGTCCACCTTCAAAACCTGGTTTTGCTTTTGCACCAGATCGGGATTTTTGTCCTTTAGTGCCTCGGCCACAGGTTTTCCCTCTCCCAGCTGAAATTCCTCTACCTACTCTTTTTACACTCTTTAATTTTCTTGATTTAAGTTTATGTAACTGCATATTTTTACCTCCGGTAAAACACAGATTTTCACTGATTTATTATAGATAGCCACTGATCACTGATTTGATTCATTATTAGTTATTTGTTATTGGTAATCTGTGGCTATTAGTGATTTATCCGTGGCTTATCCGTATTAATAGGCGACTTTATTTCTTTTAGAGCCAAAAAGGCTGCTTGGACATTATTAACTTTATTAGCTGATCCCAAAATTTTACTTAGAATATCTTTTACACCAGCTAATTCTACAACTGCTCTTACTGCTCCTCCAGCAATCACCCCAGTACCAGGTGAAGCTGGTTTTAAGAGAACTTTTGCACTTCCAAAAGAAACCTGAATTTCATGAGGAATAGTAAAGCCTTGTAGTGGAACAGAAATCATATTTTTTTGTGCTTTGGCCTTCGCTTTTTGTACTGCTAGAGATACCTCTGTTCCTTTCCCCACTCCTACTCCTACTCTACCTTTTTCATTTCCTACCACAACAATTGCTCTAAATCTAAATCTTCTACCACCTTTAACTACTCGAGCCACTCGATCAATCTGAACTATTTTTTCTTTAATTTCCTCTGGTTTCTCTTCTGCAACCCCGGGTGTCTTTGTATTTCCTTTTTTCTTTAAATTGCTAGAAGATTTATTATTTTTTTCTTTTATCTCATTTTTCTTCTTAATCATTTTAACTCCTGTTTTTTTAACCTAAGAAGCTAATTTTAAGGACTAGTAACAACCTCTATTTCTCTATTATATAACAAGGAAACTCCTTCTCCGTCCCCAGGAAAAAAAATAGTTTCTCTCTTTGCAGGTTCTAAAGGATTAGCTACCCAAATATAATATCTTCCTTCTGGAAGAGTAAATGTTACTTTTCCATTTTCATCTGTTTCTTTCGATTCAATGGTTTCATTAACACTTTCAGAAGTTTTGAATACCCCTACTTCAGCTGAAGAAACATTTTCTTTTTGAGAATCTTTAAGATGGATGGTTAACTGATGATAACTACGAAACCTGTCAATAATACTTTTCCCCTGTTCTGTAAAAAGAAGTCCTGCAATTGCTAGTAAAAATATAATTAAAAGTAAAATTTTCCGATTCATATTTGCCCCCGGCAAATCACTATTACTTACTATTTTGTCCTTCGGACAAACACAAGTTACTCACTATTACATACATTTAACTCACTATTATATATTTCATTTGTGAGTAATAGTCTGTAACTGTAAGTGATAGTGGAAGTTACAAAGTGACTTCAAAATTCCAACCCTTCTTTTCTTGCCCCTTCAGCCACTGCTTTTACCCGACCGTGATATTTATATCCTGAGCGATCAAAAACAACCTTTTTTATTTTCTTCTCTTTTGCCTTCTTTGCTGCTAACCTTCCTACCTCAAAGGACAATCCCACTTTTCTACTTAAACTATTTTTTTTAAAATCTTTCTTAGACTTTTTATTTTTTCCAATTTCGCTATCACAAGCAGCTAAAATAGTTTTTCCTTCCTCATCATTAATTAATTGCACATAAATATGTTTTAAACTTATTGTAACACAAAATCGAGGTATTCTTTTTGTACCAAAAACTTTTGATCTTATTCTTTTTTTTCGTCTTAATCTAGATTTCTGTTTATCTAATTTACTCATTCTTATACCCCTTCTTACCATCCCAGAAATTTTTTACACCCCCACTCTGCAACATTCTTTTAGGGAATCTAATTTTAACTTCTATGGACCTTCTGTACCTACTTTAGCAGCCTTACCTACTTTTCTCTTTATTTCCTCCCCAACATATTTAATTCCCTTGCCTTTATAAGGTTCAGGCCTTCGAACTGATCTGATTTTAGCAGCAATAGTACCTACTTTCTGTTTATCAATTCCAAAAACAGTAATTATATTTTTGTTAACTTGAAAACTTATTCCTTGTGGAGGTTTAATTTCTACTGGATGAGAAAATCCTACTTGTAATACTAAATTATCACCTTTTTTAGATGCTTTAAAACCTATCCCAGAAATTTCTAATTCTTTTGTAAAACCTTTGGTTACTCCGTAAATCATATTAGAAATTAAAGTTCTTGAAGTGCCATGCAGGCTCCGAGTAATTTTTTGTTCATTTTTCCTTTTTAAAATTAAATTATTATCTTTCTCTAACACATCAATACAAACAGGTAGAATATAGCTTAATTCTCCACAAGGACCACTTGTGGTAATTTTTTTGCCTTGAATATTTACTTTTATTCCTTCAGGGATTTTAATAGGCATTTTCCCTATTCTAGACATATTTGCTCCTTCCAGTCGCAGGTGTCAGAGGTATCAGATGTATCAAAAGTATCAGTTATTATTGCAATATATCTTTGACACCTGTGATACTTTTGACACTCTTGACACTTATTATTGTGTCTACCAAATCTCACAAAGTACTTCTCCTCCTAATTTCTTCTTCCTAGCCTCCTTGTCAGTCATTATACCAAAAGAAGTAGAAATAATAGCAATTCCTAATCCTCTTAAAACATAAGGTAACTTTTCCTTTTTAACATAAATTCTTCGGCCCGGTTTACTCACTCGCCTAAGACCAGATACAGCTGGTTTTTGATCAGAATATTTTAATTCAATTTTTATTTGAGGAAAATTTTTCCCTTTATAAAATCGGAGACGAAAAGACTTATCCTGATATAAATCACTGGCCTTAATTCGACTGCAATCTTTTATAAATCCTTCCTTTTCTAAAATTTTACCTATTTCCCATTTAATTTTAGAAAAAGGAACAATAACAAACTCTTTTTTAACCATTTGACTATTTCTTATTCTAACTAACATATCCGCTATTGGATCAGTCATATTTACCTCCGGTAAATCACTATTACTCACTTTAACAAGCATTTGACTCACTATTACTATTTTATAAAGTTAATCAGTTATGATTAGGGTTACGAAGTGGGTATCGTGAGGCGGTTAGGGCTACGTTATCCAAGCATTATATTGACAAACTTCGTAACCAAGAGACGATACGGGCCTAGAAAGCTTTCTGGGCGGGTTTCGTAACCGTAACCGACAAACAAGTTTCTATTTGTGAGTAATATTTTGTAATTGTGAGTTATTTGTGGAGGTGCCTTCAGCACCTACCAACTTGATTTAGTAATCCCTGGTATCTCACCACGAGAAGCTAACTCTCTAAAACAAATCCGGCACATTCCAAATTTACGCATATAAGCTCTTTTCCTTCCACATATTTTACATCGATTTATTTTTCGAGTTTTATATTTAGGTTTTTTTTGAGATTTTATAATCTGTGCTTTATTAGTCATATTTTTACTCCCTTTGGTCGTTATGATACTTTTTTAAAGGGAAATCCTAAAAATTCCAAGAGTTTTTTTGCTTTTTTATTATCAGAAACCGTAGTTATAATACTAATTTCTAATCCAAAAGACTGCTGAACATCCTCGTAGCTTATTTCTGGAAAAACTGTATGTTCTGTAATTCCAATATTATAATTTCCTTTCCCATCAAAAGCTTTTGGATCTAACCCTTTAAAATCTCTAATTCTTGGTAAAACTATATTAATTAATTTATCTAAAAACTCATACATCCGCACCCCTCTTAAAGTGACCATATAGCCTACAGTCATTCCTTTCTTAACTTTAAATCCGGCAATAGATTTTCTAGCATTCCTAGAAATAGGTTTCTGTCCAGTAATTTGTGCAAGAACATGAGATACTTGGTCTAAATATTTTGTATCTCTAGAAAATCTCCCTACCCCACTATTTATAACCACTTTTAAAATACGGGGAGCTTGTAAATCATTTTTATAACCAAATTCTTCTTTTAATTTTGGAATAATTTCCTTCTCATATTTATCTTTGAGACGAGCCATATTTATCCTCTTTTTTTCACCCCAAAAATTGCTTAACATTCCGCTTTGTTCCATTACAATTTTTGGGACCCCGAGTTTTCAGTCGAATAAACACGGATTACTGATCTGGTTCGTTATTAGTAATTAGTAATTCATAATCCTTAATCTGTGGCCATCATTGATTTATCAGCAACTATCCTGTTTATACTGCTTCCTTACACTTTTTACAAATCCTTTGTTTTGTTCCATCTTTTAATATTCTGTATCCAACTCTTGTGGTTCTATCACATCGAGAACATAATAACATTACATTAGATATGTCAAGTGGAGCATCAAATTGAATAATTCCTCCTTGTGGATTTTTAGAAGAAGGTTTTACATGTTTTTTTAGTTTATTAACCCCTGAAACTACAATCTTATTTTTTTGAGGCAAAACTTTTTCTACTTTTCCTGTCTTACCTCGATCTTTCCCACATATAACTAAAACTGTATCATCCTTTTTTATTTTCATATTCACCTCCTTCTAAACACGGATTACTGATCTGGTTCGTTATTAGTAATTAGTAATTCATAATCCTTAATCTGTGGCCATCATTGATTTATCCGTAGCTAATCTGTGTTTAGCGGCGAAGCCGCTAAAGCACCTCTGGCGCTTGGGAAATTATTTTAGAAAATCTTTTTTCTCTTAATTCTCGTGCTACAGGACCAAAAATACGTGTTCCTTTTGGAACCCTATCTTTTCCTATAATTACTGCTGCATTATCATCAAAACGTACAACTGTTCCATCTTTCCTCCTAAATTCTTTATTAGTACGCACAATTACTGCTAAAACTTTATCTTTCTTTTTAACCACCCCATTGGGTATAGCTGATTTAACTGAAGCAGTAATAAGATCTCCAATTTTTGCATATTTTTTTCGGGAGCCGCCTAAAACTGTGATACACATAATTTCTTTTGCTCCAGTATTATCAGCTACTTTTAATCTTGTTTGAGATTGAATCATATTTTTATCTCCGCTAAAACACAGATTTACAAGGATTGATTACAGATAGCCATTAATCACTGATCCATCTGTGATCCGTAGCCATCAGTGACTTACCTGCCCTGCCGCCTGTCCGCCTTTGGTAGAGCACAGGTAGGTCTGTGGCTATTTATGGTAGTGGCAAAGCCGCTATTGGGATATTTTACTCACTACTTTCCATCTCTTTTCACGAGATAAAGGCCTTGTCTCTTCTATTTCAACTTTATCGCCTTTTTTATACTCATTTTTAGAATCATGAGCTTTGTATCTTCTATTTATTTTATATTTTTTTTTATATAATGGGTGTTCTTTTAATCTTTCAACTTCTACAATAACTGTCTTATCCATTTTATCACTTACAACCATACCAATTTTAGTCCTTTTTTTCTTTTTATCCATAATTATCTCCTATTCATTAGATAAACACAGATTGTTACTGATTTGTTGTAGCAAAGTCGCTAAATTACTTTTGCTTCTTTGCTTCTTTTTGTACCTCTGCGGTTGCAATTTTTTCTATTTCTTCCAATCTTCTTTCTGACAAAATTGTCAAAATTATTGCAATCTTTCTTTTTGTATAAGTAACTTCTTGATGATTTTTTAACTTTTTAGTCACTAAATCAAAATTTAAAGCTCTTAATTTTTGACGAGTTTTTTTAAGTTCAGAAACTAATTCACTTGTTTTTTTCGTTTTTAAGCCTTTAATTTTCTTCATTTTTTGTTTCCTCCTCACCAGGAGTTTCTTTAACTAAAAATTTAGTGCCAATAGATAACTTATGTGAAGCAAGTCTCATAGCTTCACGAGCTACATCCTCTGGGACTCCATCCATTTCAAACAAAATCTTTCCTGGTTTTACCACAGCTACAAAATGATCTAAAGATCCTTTTCCACTTCCCATTGGTGTTTCTGCTCCTTTCTTGGTTACTGGTTTGTCAGGAAAAACTCTAATCCAAATCTTTCCCCCTCTTTTTATATAACGAGTCATTGCTCTTCTAGCAGCTTCAATCTGACGAGCAGATATCCAAGCACGCCCAGTAGAAAGTAAAGCAAAACGACCAAAAGCAATTAAAGATCCTCGACTAGATTTACCCGACATTCTTCCTCTTTGATGTTTTCTATGTTTTATCTTACGAGGCATTAACATAAATATTTCCTCCGAAAATGTTCTAATTGTTCAATCGGTCCCTTGGGCCTTGTTCAAATTGTTCTATCGCTAACGCTTGCTAAAATTTTGAACATCTTGAACATTTTTAACATTTTGAACTTTCTTCTCAAAAATCTCACCTTTATATATCCAAACTTTTACTCCAATTACTCCATAAGTTGTAAAAGCAGGCACACAAGCATAATCAATATTGGATCTTAAAGTATTCAAGGGCATCTTTCCAGTATTTAAAGTCTCACATCTAGCCATTTCTATCCCCCCCAATCTTCCACAAACTGTTATTTTTATTCCTTGGCAACTTTTTGTATTCATTGCTCGGTCAATGGTTTGTTTTAAAGCCCTTCTAAAAGAAATTCTTTTTTCCAACTGAGAAGCAATATTTTCAGCCACCAAATAAGCATTGCTTTCTGGTTCAGAAACTTCTTCAATATTAATCTGAACTTTTGTTTTAGTTATCTTTTGCAGTTGTTCTCTTAACTTTTCAACACCTTCACCCTTTCTACCAATAATCACACCAGGTCTAGAAGAATGAATATTAACAATTATATTATTAGCTGATCTCTCAATTAAAACAGAAGCTACTCCTTGCCGAGATAATTTTTTAAGAATAAAATTACGTAGCTTTATATCTTCATGTAAGAATTTAGTATATCCTTTGGTAGCAAACCAATTAGATCGCCAACTATCTGTGATACCAATTCTTAAACCTATTGGATTTACTTTTTGCCCCATATTTTTACCTCCAGTAAAACACTGATTTTTACTGATTGATTACGGATAGCCACTGATCACTGACTTGACCCGTTATCCGTTATCCGTGTCCATCATTAATTTATCTGTGGCTATCTGTGTAGTGGCGAAGCCGCTACACAGATTTACGTCGAAAAAATTTTTTGAAAAATGACTCTTTTTTTCTTACTTTTGGCCTTTTTTCTATCTCAAAAAATTTTTTCTTTTCTTTAGATATAACCTTTGGCTTTTCTTCTTTTATTTTCTTTCCCTCACCCTCTAAAGCTTTAACTACAGATGGTTTTTTTACTTTCTCTTTTTTCACGTCTTTGCGAAGTTTTTGCGTCTTTGTGATTGCAGCTTTTTCTCTTTGTGTTTTTGCCTCCTTTTGTTTACCCTTCGTAGCTTTAGTGAAGGAGGGCGCTTTCGCGGCTGCAGCTTCTTCTTTTTTTATCTCCTCTTGAATAAACTGCTGAGTTAATTTTGTTTCCTCTTTAACTTTTTCTTTGCTTTCTGATAAAACTATTGAAATATGAGTAGTCCTTTTAGAAATAATATCTCGTCTGCCTCTAGCTCTAAATCTAACTCTTTTATATATAGGCCCACAATCTGCAGAAATTCTGGAAATATATAAATTTTTATCATCCAAACTATAATTATTTTTGGCGTTAGAAATAGCTGATTTCAGTAATTTTAAAACAGGTTGTGATGCTTTTTTATGAATAAACTCAAGTTCACTCAAGGCTTGGAGAGCATTTTTGCCTCGAATTATATCAATAACCAATCTTACTTTGGTGGGTGAAATTCTAATATTTTTAGCCTTAGCTTTAACCTCCATAATTCCTCCGGAATTGTTATAATTGTTCTATCGATCACCCCGAAAGCTTTCGAGGCTTACACTTATTCAATCACTTTGTCTCGCTCAGCGAGACTTCTTTTGTTCAATCGTCTATACCTTGTTCAATTTAAACAGTCTAACTTTCTCCTAGCTTTTTTCTTTATTCTCTCCTTCTGGTTTCTCCTCAGCTTTTGGCTCTGGCTCTTCTTTATCCTTTTGTGTCTCTGCGGATTCCTTTTGTTTGTCATCCGAAGCTTTAGCAGAGGAAGGTGTTTTAGTAGTTGTGGTTTCTGCCTTCTCTTCAGCCATTTTCTCTTTCGTTCTCACTTTTTCTCTTTCTTCCTTTTCTATTTCTCTAGCCATTCTCCCCCCGTGAGCTTTAAATTTACGAGTTGGAGCAAACTCTCCTAATTTATGTCCCACCATATCCTCAGTAATAAAAACAGGTATATGTTCTTTTCCATTATGCACAGCAACAGTAAATCCTACCATTTCAGGAGAAATACAAGAACGACGGGCCCAGGTTTTAATTACCTTTTTCCCTGGTTTTAATTTAGATATTTTCTTTAATAATTTTTCATCTATGTATGGACCTTTTTTAAGTGAACGACCCATCTCTCCTCCATAGAACAAGTTATTAGTTATTGGGAATTAGTTTAGTATTACTATTTTTTACTACTTATTACAAATTCCTTATTCCTTATTCCTTATCTCCTCTTACCACTTTTTCTATTTCTTACAATAAATTTATCTGTAGTCTTTCTTTTTCTTGTTTTCTTTCCTAAAGTAGGTTTACCCCAAGGACTCTTAGGAGATGTTAAACCAATAGGGCTACCCCCTTCTCCACCTCCATGAGGATGAGATACAGGAGCCATTGCTTTTCCTCGCACTGTTGGTCTTTTTCCCATCCATCTTTTCCTTCCGGCTTTACCCAATACTATATTTTCATGTTCTGGATTTCCTACTTCTCCAATAGTAGCCATACATTTTTTATAAACTTTTCTAATTTCACCTGAAGGCATTTTCAGGTGCACATAATCGCCATCTTTAGCCAATATCTGCGCTGAGGTGCCGGCGGATCTTGAAAGTTCTCCTCCTTTTCCTAAATGTAATTCAATATTATAAACTAAATTTCCTAAAGGAATACTGCTTAAAGGAAAACGATTTCCTGGTTTAATTTCTCCTCTTTTTTGACAAGTAATAATTTCATCTCCAACTTTCAATTTAGAAGGAGCTAGGATATATCGTCTTTCTCCATCTTTATATACAACTTTTGCGATTCTAGCTGATCTGTAAGGATCATATTCGATAGATAAAATTCGAGCTGGAATATCTATTTTTTCACGCTTGTAATCAACTATTCTATATTTTCTTTTCACACCCCCTCCTCTATGTCGAACAGTTATTTTCCCTTGAGCATTTCGGCCAGCTTTTTTGGGTAAATTCAAAACCAATGATTTTTCTGGCCTAGATGTAGTTATTTTAGAAAAATCAGAACCAGTCATTTGTCTTCGAGAAGGAGTTATGGGTTTGTATTTTTTTACCATGTTTTTATACCTCCGGTATAACACAGATTTACACAGATTTGTTACGGATAGACACTGATCACTGATTCCTTATTCATAATTCATTATTAGTTATCCGTAATCCGTGGTTATCAGTAATTTATCCGTGGTTATCAGTGAGGCATCTCTGGTGCCTAGACACCTTCAAATATCTCAATTTTATCACCTTTTTTCAAAGTAACAATAGCTTTTTTCCAAGAAGAAGTCTTGCCTACAATCCTTCCTCGTCTTCTTTCTTTCCCAGAGATATTTATTATATTAACCTTCATAACTTTGACTTTAAATATTTTCTCTAAAGCATCTTTTATTTCAAATTTATTAGAATCAGATGCTACACGAAAAGTATATTTTCCTTGTGCTGCACAATCCATACTTTGCTCAGTAATAACAGGTTTTAGAATAATTTTATTAGAATCTTTCATGTCAAAGTAAACTTCCTGTTTCGTCAATCCTTTCTAAAGGATTGCCTTCACTTTCAGTTCACTTTTCCTTTTTCGCAAAAATACTAAAGTATTTTTGCGAGTAAAATAATTAAAACACCTCAATTAAATAAATCCTTTCTTGATTACGGCTATGTAAATCAGATGACCATAACCGAAAAACGTAACCGATACGGGCATAGTAATCCTAACTGTAACCGATTAAACTTTATATCTCTCTTCTATCCTCTTCACTCCTTCTTTAGTTAAAATCAATGAGTTATACCTCAACAAATCTAATACATTCAAGCAATCAATTTGCAATATCTTAACGTTGGGGATATTTCGGGTAGATTTTTTTATATTTTCATTATTATTCTGCAAAAGCAAAAGCACACTTTCAGAAATAGGTAATTTCTCTAAAATAGAAACCATCTGTTTAGTTTTAGGTTTATCTATTTCTAACTTATCTAAAATAATCATTTTATTTTTTTTAACTTTATCTGACAACATTCCTAAAATTGCTTTTTGCTTCATCTTTTTAGGAATTTTTTTTAAAGAATGTTCAACACGTGGACCAAAAACTACTCCTCCCCCTCTCCAAATTGGTGACCTTATAGATCCAGCTCTAGCTCGTCCTGTTCCTTTCTGTCTCCAGGGTTTTGCCCCACCACCTCTTCGTTCACCTCTAGTTTTAGTAGAAGCAGTAGATTTTTTAGCATTAGCCATCTGAACTGTCACCACTTGATGTAAAAGATGAGGATTTATTTCCACATCAAATACAGCTGGACTTAAATTAATCTTCTCTTTCTTTTTGCCTTGTATATTATATATATCTATTTTAGGCATGATAGCTTCTTAATATCAGTTAGTTATTAGTTATTGGGAATTAGTTTAGTATTACTATTTTTTACTACTTATTACAAATTCCCTATTCCTTATTACTAATACTATTATTCATTTCTGGCTTTTTATCAAAAGCAGGTTTCCTCTTGCTCCAGGAACTGCACCACCTAATACCAACATATTCTTATCTGGATCAACTTTTATAATCTGTAAATTACAAATTGTTACTTGCTCTCCTCCTGCTCTCCCAGGCAATTTTTTTCCCTTTACTACTCTCTGAGGGAACATTGAACCAATAGAACCTGGTTCTCTATGATGACGAGAACCATGAGTTTCTGGACCTTTTTTAAATCCATGTCGTTTTACAACACCTGTAAATCCTTTTCCTTTAGATATGCCAATAATATCTACTTTTTCCCCTTCAATAAATATAGAAACATCAAATTTATCTTTTCTTTTTAAATTACCCAAATCAAAACCCTTCTCTGATTTTTCCTCCTTTTTCTCCTCAACTTGAACATTTTGAACATCTTGAACTTTATCTAATCGAATTTCTCTTAAATATTTAAATTCTTCACCTAAACCTTTAAAATGGCCTTTTTGGGGCTTGTTTAGCCTTTTAGCCTTTTTGTATCCTATCTGAACAGCTCTATAACCATCTTTTTCTTTATTTTTAACTTGAATAACCATACAAGGACCAGCTTCAATTACTGTAACTGGTGTCTGGTTGCCTTGCTTATCAAATATTTGACTCATTCCTACTTTTTTACCTAGTATAGCCTTCACGTCAAAGTAAACTTCCCATCTCGGCAATCCTTTTTCAAAGAATTGCCTTCATTTTCAGTTCACTTTTCCTCTTTTGAGAAAATACTTTAGTATTTTCTCGAGATTAATCAATTCCTTTAAAAATCTACAAATCAATCACTATTATATATCAGTGATCCGTGCTTATCCGTAACAAATCAGTGTAAATCTGTGTTTAAACATAATAAATAAATACTCCTAGTAAAAAGCAGTATCCATTTGGACTTACTATTTACTAAGATTTTAATCAATTTTGTTTTTTATTTACAAGATGTTTTTATATAATTGCAGAAGAATTAATAAAAAATCTTTCTATTTATAATTTACTATAAATCTTCTTTTAATGCAAGCTTATTTAGTATATATAACAAAAAATCCCTTGTCAAGGATATTTCTAGTTATTATTTAATTTAAAAATAATAAAATATATAATATACTGTTTTCCGGCCATTGGACAAAAAAATCGATTCAGGACAAGATATAAGTATTTTTTGACAAATTTAAGTATAACACTTTTTAAGCCATGGCACAATAGTGTTATACTCTTTTATATGCTTATTATACTGTTTTTATTGAATTGATAGTTGATATTGATATTAATATTATTTTTATTTAACAGGTAACCAAATCTCAAACCTACTCCCCACATTAGGC
>CAYFQT010000023.1:0-4150 GCA_964345445.1 uncultured Candidatus Saccharibacteria bacterium | reverse complement strand
TACCTGATCTGATGGTTTCCAATTTTCTTCAGAAAACAAGGGGGGATCGCCGGCAAATTCTACTTTCAGATTCCCTGAGATAGAGCTATAAGCATTTGCAAAATTGCAAAAGGAAAAACAGCTTAAAACTAAAGTCAAAATGACAAAATAGGCAACCAATTTATGAGCAAACATTTTTTTCATCATAATTACTCTCTATTTATTTCTGTTGCCCCCTCAACATTTTGATTATCATTTTTCTCATCAGGCAGGTTAGAACTTTCTTCTTTAAATTTTATTGGTTCTCCAGAAGAATTATTCGCCTGAGAATCTTCTTGGGAATCATTTTCTTCAGAGGAATCTGAGGTTTTATTATCAGTAGTATCTTCTGACTGAGAATCTGAGTTTTGCGAATCTGAATTATCTTTTTGGGTATTATCAACAAAATTATCAACTTTTTCCTTTATCTGCTGAGTTAATTCTGAAATATTGCCTTGAGAATGTGGATTAGTACCAGGATTAGGAACAGTAAGAACCTCCCAATCAGATGGAGAATCTGTATCAAAACCTTTAATTTTTCTGGCAATTGATTCACCAGGAGAAGTTTTTAGGTTCCACCCAGTAATGTAACCTTCCCAAGCTACAAAATCTATCTCTGTTCCCAAATTATCTTTTAAGATCAACTGATCGCCATTATTTTTTAACCAACCAAAACCCACCTTTCCTCCAAGATTTATTTTTTGGACATTGGGTTCATTCCAAAAATGCCAGGTATCGTTATCATGAGAAAGTAAAGCATAGCCTTTAGCCGGAATAGAAATATTTGCATTTATAGTAAATTCTTTTGATGAATTACCGACTTTATAATCTTTAATACTTATATCAAAATTACTAGGATTATAAAGTTCTATCCATTCATTATATCCTTCTCTTTCAGTTTTTGTGCCATTACTATACGTTCGACTGCCGACATCATAATAGACCTCATTTATCACTATATGACCCACGGGTCCTCCATCTTCAGCCAATGTTGTGAATATATAATCTCCGGATATAGCTTCATTACCCAGAGCATCTTTAGATTTCACTCTAAAGTGATATAAAGTATTTGGCGTCAAACCGCTTAAATTAACAGAATGAGAAGTAACTAGGTTAGAATCTTCTGGGGTTAAGTTTCCATAGAAAGTATCAAGCCCATATTCTACTGAAGAAGTAGCACCTTCATCTGTATTCCAGATAATTGTTGCTGAATTTGTAGTGATATTTATAGCCTGGACATTGGAAATTATGGGTCCTTGATTATCTAAAATTACAAGCAAAAATTTCACCATTTCAATATTTCCGGCATTATCTTTGCTGTGATAAGAAATTAAATGAGGACCATCAGGCAATCCTGAAAGAGTAAAAGGACCAACATAATTTTGCCAAGCATTAGTATCAATTATATATTTTGTCCAATCCAACCCCGAGGTGGCATCAAAAGCGGATAATTCAATGAGAGTAGCCGAAGTTATGCGCAGAGAACCTTCATATTTTGGCTCTCCGATAGATATAGTTGTTACTGGATCTTCAGTATCCACAGTGGTTGAGGCATCAGCAACATAGGGTGGATTTTCTGTATTATCTTGCTGGTCTTTGGCTATAGTATAAAACTCATAGAAACCATCACCACATAAAGCAATAAAATCAAAATCACCGCTTATATTTGTCTGGGAAGGATTTATAAATTGAGTATCATAATAAGTCCACACTCCCCCTTCATATCGATACCAAAGGGCAATTTCGGAAACTCCAGCTAAGTTATCCCAAGCAGTGTAAGGAATTTGAAAATCATTTTCTGTTTGGTATTCGTCCAAAGGTCCAGCTTGTGATTCCGGCTTTTGCCAATCACCGGTTTGGAAACTATTTCCTGAAATTAAAGCTTGGTCAGTAAAATAACTTTCTGTTACAGCTCCTAAAGTGGCAAAACTTAAACAAAATAATCCTGTTACCAATAAAACTATACAAATTTTAATAACTCTTTTAATAACCATTATTTCCCCTTCACAGAGGCATTTTTTTGACCTCTTTTTTTAACCTCTTTGATTATTTTCTGAACTTCTTCATAAATGATAATTGTGGCTGGGATAATGATCAAAATAATCAAACCCGGCCAAGTCTTGACAAAAGCTGTAAGATAACCCAGAAAAGGAATAGCTAATTTAGCTTTACCGATTATTCTGCCTTTATTTATCATAAAGCTATCTGCAACATCATTAGCATCACCTTTTGTTCTATAGGTAGTCACAGGTTCAGATTCAATAACTTCAATAATTCTATGAGTAGTAGTTTCTCTTGCATCAGTTATAGAAGAAAAAGTAACAATATCATCAACTTTATATTCATCAGCTTCGCCCACAATCACTAAACTTCCCATTTTTATAGCTGGCTCCATAGAGCCGGATTTTACCACATATAATTTTAAGCTTCCAGGAATGTTAAATGAGGAAAAAACCAACAAAACAACAGCAAATAGAACAAAAACTATAAATACCCAGTAAAGCACATTTCCTATCATTTTCCAATTGATTTTTTTAAAATTGATTTTTTTCATTTTCACTCCCCATTCAAAATCTTCATTGCCCCGACAAGCAATTACTTATCGGGACTAAAAAACTTTGAATTTTAGCTTGAAGCAGCATCAACAACAAAATCAAAAGTAGTAGACAAACCTTGATAGGCATTACCAGCATCACATGGCAATGTTACAGTGTAATTAACAGTTTCAGACCAGCCAGCAGGAAGACCACCAGGGTGATAGTAAGAAACTAAGGCATCTTTATTTATTAAATCCTTTAACTTACCGCTCCAAACTACCTCAGGGGGACCGCCAGCATCTACAGTTACATAAACATCAAGTTTGTTGTAAAGCATAGTGCTACCGCTTGTCTTAGCAGCTGAAATAGTCAAAGTCTTGGCAGCTAAGGTACTAGGACCAGCAAAGTAAGGAGGACCATAGTTATTGACACCGAATTGACCAGAAGTACTGTCACAAGGTGCAGCATTGGTAACATTGAAACCGAAAATACTAGTTTGTCCATTTATTCGGATTTCTAGCTGACCAGTAGCAAAAGTATTGCCAACAACTTTAGCCTGAGAGGTGAAAACAGCTCCTGTTGCTGTAGCAACCAAAGCAACCATTGCCAAAATGGTAATTGCGCTTTTTAGAATGTTTAATTTTTTCATTTAACCCCCTCTAACTTTTATTTTTATATCTTTATTTTATGTGGCGTATTTATCAAATAGCTTATTAATTTACCACAACCGACCTTTTTATTTTAATTCCGGTAAATACCGGAAAGAAAAACAAAATTTTAAAAACTTCAATATAGAAAAATTAGATTTTTATTTTGACAACACAAAAAATATCCGTCCCCTAAGCCGGATTAAAAAGTTCCTGTAACCCTTTATTCTACTGCTTTTCGTCCATAATCATTTGACCATAGACACAGTAGCTATACTTATTTCAACAGGACTGATCAAGTTAGACCAATCCATGCTATTAACCAAAAAAATAAAAAAACCAACAAATTTGAAAGTAAAAAGTAATGCGGAATCTGGAATTTGTGTTTATTTTACTAATTCCTAATTCCTCATAACTAATACTCTAGGATCTGTTGGTTTTTGTTTGTCCACCTCTAAAAATATTTTTTGTTTTTGTTTATAAGTTATCCACACCTAAAAAGTAAAATCTACCCTAAAATTAGCAAAAATTTCCTTATTTGTCAAGAAGATTTTTGTAGAGAAACAACTATAAATCAAGTAACAGGTATATTTAAAAAACAAAATCTAAAATCCCTGTAAAAACGGCTTGGAGTGTATGTAGAGTATTTCCTTTTTCTTCTTTTCCAAAAAATATATTATTTTCCCTTTCTTGAGGGAATTTATTAAACAAAGAATTTTTAAAAACATTTACAAAAAGTTTACTTTTCTTTCTTAAAAAAGTAATAAGATTTTCAGATGCCTGTGTTTTATTAATATTATTATCAGAACTTTCTTGTGATTCTGTTCTTTCTGAAGGAGTACCAAACATCTGAACAACAATAGTTGACTTTCTTCCTTTATAGTCTCCAGAAGCTACTCCTATTCCAATTTCAGAATAGTTAGAGTCTATAATATTATCCTTATGAGC
>CAYFQT010000022.1:0-26806 GCA_964345445.1 uncultured Candidatus Saccharibacteria bacterium | reverse complement strand
CATCTCACGACACGAGCTGACGACAGCCATGCAGCACCTGTCATCCCGTTCCCTTACAGGCACTTCCGATTTTCATCGGAATTCGGGAGATGTCAAACCTCGGTAAGGTTCTTCGCGTATTGTCGAATTAAGCCACATGCTCCACCGCTTGTGCGGCTCCCCGTCAATTCCTTTGAGTTTTAACCTTGCGGTCGTACTCCCCAGGCGGGGTACTTAACGTGTTAACTACGATGCTCAGTGGGTCGATACACCAAACATCTAGTACCCATCGTTTACGGCGTGGACTACCAGGGTATCTAATCCTGTTCGCTACCCACGCTTTCGTGCCTCAGCGTCAGAACCATCCTAGAAGGCTGCCTTCGCCATTGGTGTTCTTTGTGATATCTACGCATTTCACTACTCCACCACAAATTCCACTTTCCTCTGATGGACTCAATCCCGATGGTTTTTTTACTAAGTTTCAAGTTGAGCTTGAAAATTTAAGTAAAAACCTATCGGAGCGCCTACGCACTCTTTACGCCCAGTGATTCCGGATAACGCTTGCCACCTACGTATTACCGCGGCTGCTGGCACGTAGTTAGCCGTGGCTTATTCCTCCCATACCGTCGGAGTTCTTCTGGGAGAAAAGACCTTTACAACCCGAAGGCCTTCTTCGGTCATGCGGCGTCGCTCCGTCAGGCTTTCGCCCATTGCGGAATATTCCTCACTGCTGCCTCCCGTAGGAGTCTGGGCCGTGTCTCAGTCCCAGTGTGGCTGATCATCCTCTCAGACCAGCTACTAATCATTGCCTTGGTGAGCCATTACCCCACCAACAAGCTAATCAGACGCAAGCTCCTCCTCTGACGAATTACTTCTTTATCCCCCACCACTTTAACAAGAATCTCTAATTAAACTTTACTTTGCGAAGCTTAAAAAAATTTATATCCAATAACGATTCCGATCAAAGTAGTGGGGGAACTATAGGATATTAGCCCTGGTTTCCCGGGGTTATCCCCCATCAAAGGGTAGATTACTCACGTGTTACTCACCCGTCCGCCACTCTCCCGGTAAACCGGGATCGTACAACTTGCATGTGTTAGGCACGCCGCCAGCGTTTATCCTGAGCCAGGATCAAACTCTCCATAAAAAAATTTACGAAGTAAATTTTTTACTATGAACTAAAAACTAAGAACAATTTTATTCTCTGTTCTATATTTAAAGTCCTAAGTAAATAACTATATTGTTTCTTACTTCCTACCACTTTACAATTGTTAAAGAACATAATCTAATAAAATAATCTCAAGAGTTTTTCTCTTGTTTTTAAAATATATTTTAAAATCTTAATTTATGCTAAATTATTTATGATAAATTATAAAAAAATTTATGATAAATTATTTATGATAAATTATAAAAAAAATTATATATATTAAATAAAAAATATATCTTACATTTTTAATTTACTACAAAATCAACTTTTTGTCAAATCAAAATATAAATCACACATCCAGAACTGTAAACAAAATTATTTTTTCTTCCTAGGTTTAGGCATATATTTTACTTTGCGTACAAAATCCTGGAATTCAACAAGTTCTTTTGGATAGCGTCTTAAAAAATAAAATAAAATTAATCCTAGCCAAATAATAAATATCGAAAACAAAATAAGTAATAAAAATCGGGAAGAAAGAAAACGAACATTCTGATAGCGAAAAAATAATAAAATATACCCTATACTTCCACAAACTAAAAAGCAATAATAAATTTTTCTTCCTAATTTTATTTGAATAGGATTATTCTTTTTGAATTTAGTCACAAAGATAAAAACTGCTATTGCTAAAACAATCATTATTCCAAAAATAATCAACAGATGAGTATAGAATTTAAATTCAGAACCAGGAGCAGGATCAAATAATCTAGCAGATTGAAAAAAAACTCTAAAATTTGGCATAAATCATTCCAAAATAAAATATCAAAGATTAAATAGCTACTACGTAGAAATCGCTTTGCGATAAGTAAAATTACATATTAAAAATCAATAAATAAAAACTTTTTACATTTTGAATTGTCATTTTGATTTTTACACTTTGATTTTTGATATTTCTTACATAAACTGCATTAATACTACTGACAAAAAAACTCCCAAAATTGCTCCTACTAAAACCTCAATGGGTTTATGACCTAACCCTTCCCGCAATTTTTCAAAATGATGATCTTTGCCTCTAAATATTTTTCTAATCAAGGTATTTATAGTTTTAGCTTGATCTCCAACAGCATACCTTACTCCTGCTGCGTCATACATTACAATCCCAGCAAATATAACACAAGCAGCAAAAATAGAAGATGAAAATCCTTCTTTTATTCCTACAACACAAGCTAAAGAACTCACTAAAGCTGAATGAGAAGAAGGCATTCCAGAAGAAGTTATAAAAAGAGAAAAATCAACCTTAAGACGAAAAAGACCCATAATAAATTTTATATTCTGACTTATAAACCAAACTAAAAGAGGAATAATAATTGCTTGATTAGAAAACATAAAAAAATCCTCATTTGATAAATTAAAAAATTAAATATCAAAAATAAAAATGACAGATCAAAATTCAAAAATATTTCTTTCTGGATTTTATATTAGAATTTTACATTTTGAATTTTAAATTTTAAACTTTCTTAAATACCAATCCATAATGATAGGAACCACAATCAATTTCTTTTTCCAATTCAAATCCTTTATCACGAATCATACTTATAGCATCTTCTTTTGGAAAACGATCTTCTTTGCTTGGCCCAAAAGGAATATCCTTATTCCATTCAATTACCACAAATTTTCCTCGGGGTTTTAAAATTCTTTTCACTTCTTCTACAATCGCTTCTCTTTTTTTAGACTGAAAAAATACATTAGAAAGCAAAACTAAATCTAAAAAACTATCTTCTATTTTTATTCCACCTAAAACCTCAATATCTGCAAGGATAGTTTCAATATTAGTCAATCCTTTCTCTTGGATCTGTGATTTAATAGCAGAGATCATACTTTCTAAAATATCAACAGCAAATATTTTTCCACTATCTCCTACTGTCTGAGCTATAGGAATAGCAAAAAAACCTGCTCCACAACCTAGATCCCCTATTTTCATTCCTTTTTCAATACTAATCTGTCTTAATATACTTTCCGGGTTCATAAATTCTCTTCTTTTTTTTTCATCAAATAAAACTTTTGGCAAATCTTTTAATTCCATATTATACTCCCTCGTCGAAACAAGCTACAACCTTTCAAGAATTGCTTTCGCAATCTTTCTCAGTTTCCGCTTATTTCTCCTCTCCGTCAAAATGGTCTGTGCCATTTTGACGGTTATGTTTTATAATTATTCATTGCAAAGGTTGAGGCCCCGTTGAAACTTTAGTGGATGACAGGACCCATAAACGATTATTATAAATAAAATTAAAAAATTAAAATAAAAAATGCAAAATGAAAATCTAAAATTTAAAATATTCAAATAAACCTTAAACTATAACTACCAGATATTCCTTAACAACTTACTAACCTATTACCTTATACCTTATTATTTAATAAACTTACTCCGTGAATTTAAAAGTAGAAAGTATTTAATAAAATTATTTCGTGAACTTTTGTGTATCTATTCGTGATTTTTTGTGTCTATGTGAATATTTTCTTCCTTCCCCTCTTTTTTGTTCTACCTCTTTTTTTAGAAAAAGCTTTGGAAGTTTTCTTAGGTTTAGTTTTTTTAACTTTTTTTGCTTTTAGTTTTTTTATAACCTTTTTGGTTGTTTTCTTTTTAACTTTTGGTTTCCTGGCAATCCTTTTCTTTGGAATCTTTTTAATCTTTGGCTTCTTAGTTATTTTTTTAACCTTCTTGGTAACTTTTTTCTTTTTACTTCTTTTAACTGCTACTTTCTTCTTTGCTATCTTTTTAGGTTTCTCTTTTTTAGACTTTGGTTTTTTGACAATTTTCTTTGCCTTTTTTATTTTTCGGCCCGAAGCCGACCAGCCTTGGGTTGGAACTTTTCTCTTCGCTTTCTTAACTTTTACTTTTTTAGGCTTGGATTTTTTAATTTTTTTCTCCCTTTCTTTTTTTGCCTCTTTGCGAGACTTCTGCAGTTTCGCAGTCATAGCTTTTTCTTTTATTTCTTTAACTGCTTTTTTCATTTCTTCTATCTTCTTCTTTTCTTCCACAGCTTCCTTCTGTTTTTCTGCCATTTTTTGTTCCTTTTTCTGTTCTTTTTCTTGCAAAGCAGTTCCAACTCTTTTCTCCTCTTTAACTTTGGCCATTTTTTCTTCTTCTTTTCCATTTTCAATACAAATAACAACTGTAGCCACATTATCTTTTGCATTCAATTTCATTAATCTTACTCCGGAAGTTACTCTGCCATATCGAGAAATAGTATCTACAGGAAGACGAATTACCTGCCCAGCTTTAGATATCATAATCAAATCACAATTTCCCCTATCTATTATCCAAGAATCAACAAGTCTGCCAGTCTTTTTTGTTGCTCTATATGTTTTAATCCCCACTCCTCCTCGTCTTTGCAGATGATAATTTTTCAATAATGTCTTTTTACCATAACCATTTTCTGAAATTACCAAGAGGTCGGCTTTTATACCTCTTTTAGATTTTTTAGTGGTTATTCTTCTTTTTTCTAAAATTATACTCATTCCCACTACATAATCTCCTTTTTTCAAATTTACTCCTTTCACTCCCATTGTTCCTCGGCTCATTGGCCTTGTATCCTTCTCCGAAAATCTAATTGCTTGACCCATAGCAGTTACTAAAATAATCTCATCTGAACCAAAAGTAGGTTTGACCCATTTCAACTCATCATCTTTCTTAAGCCTGATAGCAATAAGGCCTGATTTTCTTACTTGGCTATATTCTTTCATAGCAGTTTTTTTAACCATTCCACCTTTAGTTGCCATAACCAAATATTTACCTTTTTGAAAATCTTCCAATGTGATTACCCCAGTTATATTTTCATCAGGGCCTATTTGTAAAATATTAACAATAGCTTGTCCTTTGGAAAGACGGGAGCCTCTGGGAATTTCATAAACTTTAAGTTGGAAAACTCTTCCTTTGTTTGTAAAAAATAAAACATTATCATGGGTAAAAGTAGCCACCAGATGTTCTACTGTATCTTCTTCTTTTGTAGAAATACCCAAAACCCCTTTTCCACCTCGTCTCTGGGCTTTATAGGTAGAAATAGGCAATCTTTTAATGTAGTTTCCTTTAGTAACTACAATAACTACTTCTTCATTAGGAATTAAATCTTCAGAGGTAAATTCACTTACTGCCTTTCTATATATTTTAGTTCTCCGCTGGTCCCCATATCTTTCTTTCAAATCCAAAAGTTCATCTTTAATAACCTTTAAGATTCTTTTTGGTTTTGCTAAAATATCTTCTAATTCAACAATCAATTTTTTCTTTTCCTTATATTCATCTTCTATTTTTTGTCTTTCTAGGCGAGCAAGTTGATGCAATTTGATTTCTAGGATAGCGGCTGCTTGAATTTCTGTAAGTTTAAAATTTTTAATCAAATTTTTTGCCGCTTCTTCTTTAGTTTTTGATTTTTTAATTATAGAAATTACTTTGTTTAAATTATCTAAAGCAATCTTAAAACCTTTTAATATATGCACTCTTTGGCGAGCTACCTCTAGGTCAAATTTACACCTTCTTCTTACTACTTCTTTTCGGTGATTAATATAGCATTGGATAATCATTTTCAAATTTAAAACTCGAGGCTGAATTCCATCAACTAAGGCCAGCATATTTACATAAAAAGCTGATTGCATAGGTGTTTTTTTATAAAGTTGATTTAAAACTTTCTTTGGATAAGAATCTCGTTTTAACTCTAATACTACCCGAGTCCCCTCTCTATCTGATTCATCACGAAGATCAGAAATACCTTGTATTTTTTTATCTTTTACAAGATCAGCAATCTTTTCAACAAGTAGAGCTTTATTTACCTGATAAGGTAATTCAGAAATAATAATTGCAAATCCTTTTTTGGTTTCTTCAATTTGTGCCTTTGCCCTCATAGTAACTCTTCCTTTTCCTGTGGCATAGGCATTTTTAATTTCTTGAGCATTATAAATAGAAGCGCCAGTAGGAAAATCAGGACCAGGCAAAATTTTTATCAAATCTTCAACTGTAGCTTTGGGATGATCCAATAAATGCAGGGCGGCGTCTACTACCTCTTTCAAATTATGAGGGGGAATATTAGTAGCCATTCCTACAGCAATTCCCATTGTGCCGTTTATAAGAAGATTGGGCAACTTAGCCGGCAAAACCTTGGGTTCTTTTTGAGTGCCATCATAATTATCCATAAAATATACAGTATCTTTTCCAATATCAGATAAAATTTCTGAAGTTACCTGTGCCATTTTAGCTTCAGTATAACGCATAGCTGCAGGAGCATCTCCGTCAGAAGATCCAAAATTTCCTTGACCAGCAATCAGAGGATAACGCATAGCAAAATCTTGAGCCATTCTTACCAAAGAATCATAAACAGCTATATCACCATGGGGATGATATTTACCCAAAACCTCACCAACTACTGTGGCTGATTTTCGATAAGAAGCTCCATAAGATAATCCTAAGGTATGCATTGCATAAAGAATGCGCCGGTGCACTGGTTTTAATCCATCACGTACATCAGGCAAGGCTCGAGCAATAATCACACTCATAGCATAATCAAGATATGATTCTTCCATCTCCTGTTCAATTTTTCTTGGTTTTATATAACCAATGTGCTGGTTTTTTTCTTTTTCATCTGCCATTTTTAATCCTTTGAAAATCGTTATTCGTTAATCGGTTGGGAAGTGCGTATCGGTCACGTTACTCGGTTACGTCATTTATTTTCACGTAACCGTAACCGAACTACGATACCAACTTCGTAACCGTAACCCAATTCCTAATTTACTTATATCCATGGCTGGTAATATACCAATCATTACCAATTTTCTCTACAAGAAAATAAGTCAGGTATGTACTAGTATATGTTTCCCCACTTTCAAAATCCATGCTTTCTGATCTCTCTTCACAAGAGATATTATATTTTTCATCATTTAATTTCTCACTAGATAGGACACTCCCTCCCTTATAAAATACTTCCGAAGCAAAATAAAATTGATAATCACTTTCAAAAATAGACATAGCATCGGAACTCCAATAATCTTCAGCTATGCTTTGGGCATTATCCCAACTGTTTTCTATATCATCATAAGCATCAGGCAAAGTATTCATAAAATCATAAACTGTATCTTCTGCTGCCTTCTTGGCAGCTTGTTCTTGAGCTTCCTCCTCTGCTTTCTTTCTCTGAGCTTTTTCTGCTTCAGTTTGAGTCTGGGTATCTTTTATGAATTCTTTCAAAGAAGTTAAATCAAAAACTCCATCGGCAATTTTATTTTCAATAAAGCGAGCTTGGTCTACAAAATCACCTAATGCGCTTTTGGCTTGATCAGCGGAATTTTGAACTGAGAGAAAATCTGTAGTTGTATCAATCTGATCAATTGACCTATCAGTAATATCATCTTGAAGGCGGTCTAAATATCCAGAATATTTTTCCAAAGCAGATTTTAACTTGCCTTTAAGTTCTTGGTAATTCTCTGGAGTATCAATTTCATCCAATTTACTTGCTTTTGTCTCAATTAGACTTTTCAGATCAGAAATTTTGTTAGATAGATTATCAATATCATCTTCACTGGATATATCGGTCAAAACATTTTTTGTATCATTGCTTTTTTCTACTAATTCTCCCCAAATACTTTTGATTTCTTCTTCAAATTTTAAATTTCTTTGTCTTTGTCGTGAACTTTGAGTATAAAACCAAGCACCTGCTGCTGTTCCAGCTAAAATTAAAATAATAACAGTTGTCCAAATAATTTTCTTCTTTCTTTTTTTCTTTTTTTTATCCAAATCCAAAGCTGGTTCTTCTTTTTTTGTTTCCTTCATAACGGCTGGTTTGGTCATTGGCGGCAAAAGAGAAGCACCACATTCATTGCAATATTTTTCTCCTTTTTTGTGAACTGCTCCGCATCTGGGGCAATAGACTGCATCAGGACGCAAAGCTGGTTTTTGTTCTTGTGAATTTTGTTCTGATTCCATTTTATACTCCTGAAGCCTTTGCTATATAATTATTCCTTACAAAGGCTGAAGCCCTGTCGTAACGTCAGTGGATGACGGGGCTTTTTAAAATTACTAATATCTAATATCTAATTTCTAAACAAATCCTAATATCTAAATCCAAATGACCAAAACAGATGTTTAGAACATTTGAATTTTGAAATTGTTTAGTATTTCGGATTTAGAATTTAGAATTTTTTTATTAGCCATTGAGATTTGATTAGTCATTAATAATTGGTCATTAGTCATTTACCCTTTATATATCCAAATTCTTCACACTCTTGGCATGGGTTTGGATGAATCGGCGTCGAGGAATTACCTCATCGCCCATTAAAGTATCAAAAACTTGGTCAGCCTGGGCAGCATCTTCAATACTTACCTTATACATAATTCTATTTTCAGGATTCATAGTAGTCTCCCATAACTGCTCAGGATTCATCTCTCCTAAACCTTTATAACGCTGGATAGAAACTTTCCCTGAGGTTGGTTTGGTTGGTTTTTCAGTTTCTTCTTCTGAATCTTCTTCTGAGGTAGCCTCTTTATCCTCTATTTTTTCTTTGTCTTTAACTTTTAACTTTTGACTTTTGACTTTTTCTAATTCCTCTAATATCCCCTCTTTCTCATCTTCAGTATAGGCATAATGTTTCTCCTTCCCTTTTTGGATTTTATACAAAGGGGGCTGAGCAATATATAAATGTCCTCCTTTAATTACTTCAATAAAATGGCGATAAAATAGTGTTAGGAGCAAAGTACGAATATGTGCTCCATCAACATCAGCATCAGTCATAATAACAATTCTATGATAACGAAGTTTAGAAACATCCATTTGTTCTCCAATAGCTGTACCTAGAGCAACAATCAAAGACTTAATCTCATTATTAGCTAACATTTTATCCATTCGAGCTCTCTCTACATTTAAAATTTTCCCCCGAAGGGGTAGAATAGCTTGAAAATGACGATTACGCCCTTGTTTTGCTGAACCCCCTGCGGAATCTCCCTCCACAATAAAAAGTTCAGATTTTGAAGGATCTCTCTCCGCACAATCTGCAAGTTTACCTGGCAGGGTCAATCCTTCTAAAACCCCTCTACGAATAACAGTTTCTCTGGCAGTACGAGCAGCAACCCGAGCTCGGGCAGCTAAAAAACATTTTTCCATAATTTTCTTAGCTTCAGAAGGGTTCTCTTCTAAATATGTAGAAAGTCCATTTGATAAAACACTGTCAACTACGGTTCGAACCTCAGGATTGCCCAAGCGAGCTTTAGTTTGTCCTTCAAACTGAGGATTTTTTAATTTAACAGAAACTACAGCTGAAAGTCCTTCTCTAACATCATCACCAATTAAACCTTCTTGTTTGGTTTTAACCAAACCTGATTTTTGAGCATAATTATTTATAGTTCGTGTCAGAGCAGTTCTAAACCCGGTTAAGTGCATTCCTCCTTCTGTTGTGCATATATTATTAGCAAAAGCATAAACATTTTCAGCAAATCCATCAGTATACTGAATAGCTATTTCTATTGGCATCCCATCAACCTCTTTCTCAATATAAACTGGTTTTTCATTAATTATCTCTTTGTTTTTATTAAGATATTTAATATAGGACTCCACTCCTCCCTCAAAATAAAAAGTATATTCCTGGTTTGTCTTTTCATCTTTTAATCTAATTTTAATTCCTTTGGTTAGATAAGCTTGTTGTCGACAATGAGTTAAAATAGTTTTAAAGCTAACATCTTGAGTATCTAAGATTTGAGGGTCAGGAGAAAAAGTAACCTTTGTTCCAGTTTCAGCGCCAGGAATTGGAAAATGAAAATTAGAAGAGGAATGTCCTTTCTTTTTTTTAGTTACTTTACCAATTATTTTTACTTTATTTATTGGTTTCCCTCTTTGATATTCTTGAGCATAAATTTTTCCATCACGGGCAACTTCCACCCTCATCCATTCTGATAAAGCATTTACAACCGAGAGCCCTACCCCATGTAAACCACCTGATACTTTATAACTTCCATCACCAAATTTCCCTCCAGCATGCAGGGTTGTCATTACTGTCTCCAAAGCTGATTTTTTAGTTTTTTTGTGTCTGCCAACTGGGATCCCTCGCCCATTATCAATTACTGTAACTTTTCCATCTTTATGTACAATAAGTCCAACTTCTGTGCAATATCCAGCCATTGCTTCATCAATAGAATTATCAATTACTTCCCAAACTAAATGATGAAGACCTTCTGTGCCTGTTGAACCGATATACATTCCTGGTCGCTTTCTCACAGGCTCAAGACCCATTAAAACTTTTATATGTTTGGCTTCATAATCAGATGTTTTCTTTTTTGGCATGAATAACTCCGATGAAATTTATTGATTTTTCTTTATCAAACTTAAATATAACAAAGGAAAATCTTTGTCATTTTTTTATCTAAATTAAAATAATATACACTATAAATATATCATATTTTTCATCCCAAAACAAGAGATTTTAGACCCTTTCCTACAGCAAAAAACCACCCAAAAAATTCGAATTTTTTACAAATTATACTCCAAAAACAAAAATAAATAAAAAAACATTCTGACTTTCGCAAGAATGTCAGAATATTGTTTTAGACTAAATTTATTTATTCTCTACAACATGGACTCCTTTTGTATGAAGACCATAATACATCAACCAAACATTGTTGTAATTGATAACAGTTACATCACTAGGTGCATGTTCTGGTCCGCTTGATTTTATAACAACCCTTTCCTCTTCTATTACACTTCCTTCTTTGTCAATTTCAAGAATATATACTCCTTCATACGAATTGCAGAAAAGTTTAATTTTATCACCAACTAAAACTATATCCGGACCATCTATTTGTTCACGCATTTTTTCGTTTGCGCTGTCAACAAAAACACTTTTTGCCTGCCAGACTAATCCATCTTCTGATGCAGCAAATATTAAATAATCTATTGGTCTTGGCCTGCCTGTAAAATCATCTATTTGTCCTTTTTTGCTTTCCCCTGCTGATCCTCTATAAACCATAACAAATGTATCATCAGACAGTCTCTCAACTGCTGGGGCTGCAACGTTTTTCATATCATAAGTTCCCTGCTGTCCCAGTTTAATGCGAAAACCTTCTTCTTTTGTCCAAGAAAGCCCATCTTGAGATGTAGCACTTAATATTCCATTTTGGGAAGGATAATTTTCCAAGGAACCTTGAAAATACATTCTCCATCCACCATCTTCCATTTTTACAACAGAAGGGAATGTAGCCCATTTCATTCGTATTCCATCCTCTTCTTCCCAATTATAACCATCTTCTGAAACAGCAGAATATATTTGCCCTTCAAATCCTTCAGCTTCCGGTTCAAGAGAATAATACATTCTTAACTGACCTGAATCTAATTTTACAACCTCTGCATCAGCATATGCACCAGAAATAACAACTTGTTCATTGGTCCAGTTATCAGAAAGATTGTTTTCATCTTTTGTTTCATCTTCAACTTCAGTTTTTGCTGGCTCCTCAACAGTTTCTTTTTTAGAAAAATAAAAATATCCTCCCACACCAAAAGTCAGTCCACAAAAAACTATCAAAATAATAATTAGAACTTTTTTATTCACTATTCCTCCTCTTTTACTTTACCCAAATTATTATTATTCAAATTGTTCTGCGCCGCCTAAGTCTTTTTCCCTTTCCGGATAATTTTCAAAATAAAGTTCCTTATCGATTTTTCCTACACAAGCAGAATCATATGGTTTTCCGGTTTTCATATCAAAAGAGCTGGCAACAATTTGATTTATTGTATCTTCTAGCGAATCGGCAAAAAAATCTGCCGGGCATGAGCCAACACTGTCGCCTGGAGGAAAAACTCCAAAATGAATCATGACAGAATTTTCTGAAAGCGGATACCCAGCTTCTGCAAGCGGCTCGCCTGTTTTTATTTTGGCTCCTTCAACCACACCAGGTTCAAGATTAACAACTGAATGATAGGTTACGTGAATATTTTGGTTATTTAATTTCGCATTTGTTTCAAGCACCATTATTTCCTGATCACCTTCTTGATGATCACCGCTATGAATCTGTTTAATCTCAAGATCAGCCACAGCATATACCTTTGAACCTTTCTTAAGTTCAAAATCCCAACCTGGATGACCCTCATTGTGACTTGCACTGTCTGAACCCTTTACGCCATAGGGCCAAAGTCCGTACATTTCAGGCGGATTTAAAAAATCTTCAAACCTAACCGGAAAAACTTCAAACTTTGAAGCTGTCTCTACAACAGGTTTTTCTTCTGTCACCGACTCCTCTGTAATTTCTTCAGGTTCATCACTATATTTTTTAGAAAAATAAAAATATCCTCCAATGCCACAAAGGATAAGAATAATTATTATAAGTAAAATTAAAATTTTTTTATTCATTTTTGTCCTATTTTTAGATCAAATTACTTTTCTGTTACTGTAAAAGGAATCAAGATTTTCTTTCCTTCTGTCGTAAATGATTGTGAGTAATACAAACCTATATGACCTTGCCCTAACGGCGTCTTTTTCTCTATTGGTTTTGGCACAAAATGATAAACCATTTTTTCTGGTATAGTAATTTTTGCTGTATATGTATAGACTCCATTATTGTTTCGGAGAGATTGTGGGTTAACTTGAATAAGCGAATTACCATCATAATAAATTTCATTTTTTCCTTTAAAGTAAATTTTTATATTTAATTCCTCTGAATAAGGTAAACCGGATATATTTACAGTAACTTCAGTCCTCACAGGTCCTCTATTAGGATCGATAGACATTGTTACACCATCCTGAGTAACCTCTGTTTTTTGACTATTATCTTCTATCTTTCCATTTTCATCATTTTTATCATTTCGAAAATAAAAATATCCTCCAATAGCAAAAGACAGACCACAAAAAATAATTAAAATAATAATTAAAACTTTCCTCATTTTTATTTCCTATATAAATTAGTTAGTGAAATTAAATCCCAATAAGCAGGATCATAAAATATATTAATTTATCTCTATACTCAGTACTCTGTACTTATTTAATGCACTATAACGGTTGTACCGGTGGGGGCCCATCCATAGATCCAGCCGGCGGCAGATGTGGGGAGATTGACACAGCCATGACTCATCCGATGACCAAAATTGGAATGCCAATAGGTGCCATGAAGACTATATCCTCCATAAAAAAACATACAATAGGGAACATTGGGCAAATCATAGTTGTCTGGATTGCCTGGGCCGTAATAGCCTGTCATCCTAGTATATCTATACTTAGAATAAATACGGAAAGTCCCCGTTGGTGTTGGATGTCGCCAAGTTCCTGTAGAACAAGCTGAGGAAAAGACAGCTTCATTATTTAAAAAACAAGTTACTAATTGTCGAGATAAAGAAATATCAATATATTTTCCATCGGAAAGAGGAGCTATTCCATTAGAAGCTGGTTTGACTTTCACTTCTTGAAATTTATCAACCTCTACTGGCAAATCAAATTCTCTCTGAGAAGAATCAGCCTCTGCAATTCTATTTTTTATCTCGGAAATCACTTGTTCTGTATTTAACTTTTTGCCATCTCGACCCCATCGTAAAACTGTCTTTGCATCATCATCTGTTACTCTTTTATCTATTCTGTCAACATTAATTTCTTTTGCTATACCCTCGACATATTCTCTTATTTTCCCCTCATCTAAGGAAACTTCCAAAGTCCATTTAGATTGTTCCTCTAATTCGGCTATATCAATACCCAAAAGATTTGAAGGACTTGTTGGATCTATCTGTTCAATCTCCACTTCGGAAAAGGTAATCCAAGAAAAAATAATATTACAATCTGTAGTATAAACCTTGTCTGTATATTTTAAAGTAAGAGGGGCAACAATCATAATCTCAGCTTCATCTTTTGCCTCTGTTGTATCCTCTTCCTTGATTTTTGGTTCCAGATCATCAAATGGAAGGGGAATATCTTTATTTTCCAAAATTTCTAGGGAATTTCTGATTTCTTTTTTTAATCTACTGGTTTGAATCCCATAACCATCTTCAGGAGATGTAATTTTTATCTGATCTCCTTCTAAAATCAAGGTAGAATTTTTATATGGTGTATCAACCTCTTGAGCAATAACAGTTAAATAATTTTCCAAAATATCTTCTTTTAAATCATATTCAATCTTTAATGTTTGATAAATAAATAAACTTAAAAATCTATTTTGAACACGAGAGAAAACACTGTCTTCCCTACCCAACTTAAAAACTTTCTCCACTGTTTTGTCTATCTGGGCTATAAACCCCAACTCCTCTAATGTGGGATTCCACTCTTTGCCGTTTACATCTTCATTTTCACTTTCTTCACACACTAAGACTATATTATTTTCAGCATATTTATTGAGTTCTTCTTGAAGTAGATTTTTTATCTCTGTTCTTTCTTTACCTCCTACATCAAAAACTCCTAATTTTACTTTACGAAATACTTTATCAGCATATATTGTTCCATATACAAAAAAAATAGTTGCAAAAATAGCCAAAATTAAAAATAAAACAGCCAATGAAAGAGCTGTTTTTTTATGCTTGATACCAAAAGTGGGCAAATATGGAAAATGTATTGGAGTGAATAAAAGAGAATTAATGCTTTTTGAAGAAGAATCTATATTCTTCAATAAAAAATTCTGCCTTTTAGAATTTTGGGGGGTCTCTTCAAGGCTTTGCTTATCCTCCGAACCTCGCGGAGCGTAGGAAGAATTTGTTTTTGATTTTTGTTTACCCCCTATGTTTATAAGAGGCATTTTTCTAATCACTAATTTAATACTAATTTTGCATTCTTGTTTGTGTTTGTTTGGTTTTCAAAATTATCTTTTATTCTGCTAAATTTATTGGTCTCCGATCACTAATTAATCACTAATACTATATAATTAGTGTCTGATTTGTGTATTAAATTCGTGTTGGATTAGTGTCTGTAAATTATCATATTATTGTATCACAAAAAATGGCTTAAGTCAAGCCTTTTCGGAGGTTTTAAGTAAATAAAAATAAGTCCTGAAAACAGGACTCTAAATAGATTAGTTATAAAGTACAGAATATTTACTATGTGCTATGAGCTAAGGATTAATACACTACCACTTTTGTTTCTTTAGGTGCCCAGTTCCAAACCCAAGCAGCAGCAGAGGTGGGAAGATTGACACAACCATGGCTCATTGGATGACCAAAATTAGAATGCCAATAAGTGCCATGGAGACTAAAATCACCAGAGAAGAACATCGCATAGGGAACATTGGGTAGGTCATAATTATCTGGATGGTCAGGACCATATACCCAGCGCATTCGAGTCAATGCTGATTTAGCATAGATATGGAAAGTACCGCTTGGTGTTGGATATTTAGGAACACCTGAAGAGATTAAAGTAGAAAACTGAGCCTTTCCTCCTTCAAAACAAGTCAAAATCTGACGCGATAGAGAAACATCAATGTATTTTTCATCACTTTTGGGGATAATGCCATAAGATGAGGGGGTAACTTTTACTACCTTGGCTTTTTCTATCTCTACTGGCAGATCAAATTCCCTTTCTCCAAGATCAGTTTTTTCTATTCTTTCTTTTATATCAGAAATAACCTGATCAGTATTCAATTTTTTGCCATCACGACCTTGCCTTAATACCACTTCTCTTCCCCCACTTTCCATAACTTGCCTGCTTAAGGTTGAGACATTAATTTTAGAAGCTAAACTTTCTACAAACTCTCTAAGCCTCTGTTCA
This sequence comes from uncultured Candidatus Saccharibacteria bacterium, assembly GCA_964345445.1. Taxonomy (GTDB): domain Bacteria; phylum Patescibacteriota; class CPR2_A; order CAYFQT01; family CAYFQT01; genus CAYFQT01. The sequence goes on along the minus strand of CAYFQT010000022.1, from coordinate 10,989 downwards.
TCCAATTGGGCATCCAAAACCCACTTATTTTGTAAATCAAAAAAGAATATTTCTGAATTTTCATTTTTGGATTCTATCTCTTGGAATTTAATCCAAGAGGTAATTTTATCTCTATCTATTTCAAAAACTTTATCATCATATTTTAAAATAAGTGGTGAAGATAACATTGCCAAAGTTTTATTTCTTGCATCAGATAGATCTTCTGGTTTAATTTTAAAAGAAGTATTCTCTAAAGTAAGGGTGATTCCTTCATGTTGAAAGTTTTCTAATGTATCCCTAATCTCTTTCTTCAACTTGTTTATAGAAAGAGTATATCCATTTTTGCCTGGGACAATTTCTATGGTGCCATCTTTTATAACTAAAGTAGGATTCTGTGGCGGCTTATTAAATTCAGCAGCTATATTTTTCAAATATTCATCTAAAACATCTTCTTGTAAATCATAATCAATTTTTACTTTTTGCCCTAAAATTAAAGCTTTAATCTGTTTTTTGCTGTCTGTCCAAAATTTTCCCTCCCTTCCTATATTATAGGTATCATTTAGTATATCATCTATATAAAAAGAAAATCCCAACTCTTCTAATTTAGGATTCCATTCAATAATTTTCTGCGATTTCACCTCCCCCTGTTCTGAAAAACCCTGCTCGTCGTATTCGCCGATTGACGGATCAAAATAAAAATCTGCAACATATGTTGGAGAACCTTGTCCAAAATAAGATAAAACTATATTATCCTCATTATATTCCTCCAGTCTTTGGGTAATAATTTCTCTAGCTTCATCAATGCTTTTCCCTCCTAAATTAATATCTCTTACAAAAACTCCCGGATAAATCTTCCCGGCATAAGATTTAGTATATAAAAAAAGGCTTAAGGTTAATAAAAAACAAATAAATAAAAAAGAATTTAAAACAATTATTGTTTTTAAATTGAATATTTTTTTTAATAAGCACATCCGCCCTACGGGTTCCTGCTCGCCTCGCGTCGAAGCGGGCCTGCCCGAATTCAAGGCGGATAAGATTTGGAAATTCCCAAATAATGGAATTTGGATTCTAAATTTAGTAGACTTTTTCTTTGCTCCACTGAAAAATTTTCTAAAGTTTAATTTGATTTTTATTCGTCTTTGCAGAAGACCAGAGACTTTTATTTTTTTATACAAAATAGTCACTGCTTTCTTTTTTACAGCAGTTATCTTCCCTCCTATATTATTTTCTATGGTCTTTGAGTTTGTTTTAATACCCATCAAAACCCCTTAAAACAAGTATTAAAAACTTAGATTTTTATTTTAGATATTTTATCTTTTTTTTAATCTATCCTTTAAATAATCCACGATTTCTATTGGCGTAGGATCAATTCTATTTAATATAGCTAGATAAAAACTGACAAAATCACCAAAATATATAGTAGTTAAAAGTTGAGATAAGAGAGTTTGTCCAGAAGCTCTAAATTCAAATGTGGAAATATCTTTTTGATATAAAATGTCTTTCGTAATATCAAAACGAATTCTATTTCGAGGATGATAAAATTCAGAAACCAATAGAATTATAAAAAAATTTTGTTTTACTTCTTCCGGGAAATCATAACCAACAATGGCATTATGATTTAACTCTGGTAAAATTTCAAAAAAACTAAAATTCTTACTGTTTTCATTGAATTGAGTTTTCCATCTTCTTGCTACACAAGCTAAAAAATCTGCTGCATAAATTATAGGGACATTTTGATAAACTTTAAAAGCTAATTGTTTGGCTAAATTTATCTCTTGAGGAACTTTAACATCCAACTCAGATAATTTATTTCTCAGTTGGGAAATTGCTTTCAGAAATTCTTCTTCTTTCATCTCTATTATACCAATTTTGGAAAGCAAAAATAATACTGAAATAAAAAGATAACCTAAGGCAGCTCTTGGCTTGGCAGAATAGGAAAATTTATATAAAGGAATATCAAGCTCATAAGCTAACTTCTCTAACTCTCCACCTGTAGAAATAGCCAAAAGTTTAGCTTTCTTTTCTTTTGCTTCTCTAAAAAGTGTCAAAGGTTCTTCTGTATTACCGGAATAGCTTACAGCCAAGACTAAAGTTGAAGAATCTACAAAACCAGGCAAAGTATAATCTCTTTTAATTATAATAGGTAGGCTTGCTTGCTCTTCAATTAAGCCACATGTCAGACTCCCTCCAATAGCTGATCCGCCCATTCCGCAAATTATAATATTTTTAATATTTTTATATTTACTTGGTATATCAACTTCTTTAACTTCTTTAAAAGCCGCTTCACATTGATCCGGCAGTTCCCTAATATTTTTTAATATATTTTTAGAATCTATTCTAGAGATTTCTTTAGGATTGTCTAAATCCGGTATATTATTTTTTTGTTCTGACCTGAGCATTGAATTTTTCCTCCAGAGATTTAATAATTTTATTTTGTATTTTTTCCACATCAAGATCTGTCAAAGTTTTTTTATCTGATTGATAACTTATTCTAAAAGCTAAACTTTTTTTACCTTTTTCTATTTGCCTACCTGTATACATATCAAACAATTGAATATTTTTTATTAAATTTTCCCCTTCCTTTCTTATTGTATGTCTAATATCTTTCTCTAATGTATGAAAGGGAACAATCAAAGACAAATCCAAAATAACAGCAGGAAATTTAGAAGCAGGAACATAATTTCTCTCTATTGTTGCCAGTCTACATAATTTTTCAAAATTTAAATTAAACAAAGCAACTTTTTGTTTTATATTAAATTCTTTTTTAACTTGAGGATGAATTTCCCCAATTTCTCCAATTTTTTTATTCTCAACAAGAATATCAGCAGATCTACCAGAATGCCACAACTGGTTACTACTTGCCCCGTATTTTTCGGGGACTCCTAATTCCTTATAACTAATACCCTCAACTCCTAATTTTTTAAATAACAACTCTACTGCTCCTTTAGCGCTGTAGAATTCCCTTCCATCTTTATATTTAATGTCTGAGCCTTTAGGGTTTGTTACTGCACCAGCTAAAAATTTTATTTCTTTTGGCAATTCCTCTTCACCTTTTGCTTTTTTTTGATAAACATTAGCTAATTCAAATAAACAAAGAGACTGAAAATTTCCTTCATTTTTAGAAACATTTAAGAGAAGGGATGGAATAAGAGAAATGCGCATATATTCTTGTTCAGAAGTTAGGGGGTTGGCAATCTTAAGACAAGCTTTAGGATCTATTTTTACTTTCTTTAATATCTCGCCACTTAAAAATGAATAATTTAAAACCTCCGAAAATCCTGCTCCAGAAAGTATTTCTTTAGCCTTTTCTTCCCACAAAAGATTCTTATTTTCTGAAAATTCTGGCAATTTGCCACTGGGTAGGCTACTGGGAATATTATTATATCCATAAATTCTGGCTATTTCTTCAATTAAATCTTCTTCAATAGAAACATCTAATCTCCACCAAGGAACTGTTACCGCAATCCAGTCACTCAGATCATCAACATAGCGCCTGGCCCCTAGATAATCTTTTGCTTTGGTAATTTTTCTAAGTGAACGTTCGGTTACTTTGCCACTATCTCTTTGAGCATCAACAACTTTTCCTCCTCCAATATAAATGCCTACATGCCCAACACCACAAGGATATTTTTTACTCTTTCTGGGGTTATGACCAATACTAAAAAGTAAATCACCAGGTTGCAAGTCAGATTCGGATGAAGGTTTACCTTTCTCAAACTGCTTTAAAGCTGTATGGCCAATATTTTGACCAATCAAAGAATATATGTAATCGGTTAAATAAGAACAATCAAAAGCAAAAGTTCCATCTTTTTTGAAATTTGCTCCATATTTATATGGCTTGCCAATATGTTTTTTCACTTCCTGAGCAATATCAAATTTTTCTGCTTTAAATCCTAAAGATTTTAAAATATTTATTGATTTATCAGCTGATATCCCCTCTCCTAGAAATTCCTCCAATCTTGAGATTTTTAGACCTATATGACAAATCCAAATCCAATCAGATATAACATCAACTTTTCCACTAAGAACTTTTCCTTCTGCTATCTGGGATAAAAGTCCCGCTGCTCTTAAAATGGCGATTTCATTCAAAGGCATAGGTATATCTTTTTCAAAGCGACTGGAAGCTTCTGACCTTAAATTAAGTCTAGAGGCTGTCCTGCGAACAGAAATTGGATTAAAAGTCGCTGATTCCAAAACTACTGTCTTAGTTTTTTCATCAACTTCTGAATTAGCTCCGCCCATTACTCCAGCTATAGCAATAGGTCCTTTAGAATCAGTAATAATTAACATATCTTCATCCAGTTCTCTTTCTTCCTCATCTAATGTCACAATCTTCTCTCCTTTTTTCGCTGTACGTATAATAATTTTTTTCTTTTTACTTTTTGAATTTTTATTTTTTAATTTTGAATTCGATACGCCTGAGATTTTTTCAAAATCGAAGGCATGGAGCGGTTGCCCCCATTCAAACATCACATAATTAGTCACATCAACAATATTATTTATTGGTCTGATACCAACGGCAGAAAGTCGATCTTGCATCCATTTTGGCGATGGTCCAATTTTCACTCCTTCAACCACACGAGCAATATATCGAGGGCATAAATCTTTATCTTTTACCTCAACATCAATATAATCCGAAGGTTTTTTACCAATCTCCTTTAATTTTGATTTTTGAATTTTTAACTTTGATCTTGTAATTGCTGCCACCTCTCTGGCAATTCCAATAATAGAAAGACAGTCACCTCTGTTAGGAGTAATTTCCGCTTCTAAAACAATTTCATCTGAACCTAAAGCTTCTCCTAGATTGCTACCTATTTTTGCTCTGGGATCCAAAATCATAATTCCAGTGTTATCATCTGAGATACCAAGTTCTTCTTCTGAACACATCATACCATGTGACTTAATCCCTCTAATTTCAGTTTTTTTAATTTCAAACTCCCCTAACTTTGTTCCCACAATAGCTACTGGCACTTTTTGACCAACTTTAATATTGGGGGCACCACAGACAATCTTCAACTTCTCCTTCCCAACATTAACATAGGCAATTTGCAATTTGTCAGCATTTGGGTGTTTTTTAATCTCTAAAATTTCCCCAACAACAACTCCTTGGAAATTAGAAGCACCTAAATCAACCGCCTCAATCTCTGTTCCAGACATGATAAGTTTCTCTGCCAAAACTTTAGGCGAATCTTTTATAGATATATATTCTTTTAACCAATTAATTGGAATTCTCATAATTAGTTACTAAAATTGCTCTGTAAACCTTAAGTCATTCTCAAAAAATAACCTTAGGTCATTAATATTATATTTAAGCATAGCCAGACGCTCTATGCCCATTCCAAAAGCAAAACCTTGGAATTTCCCAGGATCAATCTTGCTATTTTTCAAAACTTGAGGGTGTACCATTCCGGCACCTAAAACTTCCAGCCAGCCAGAGAATTTACAAGACCGACAACCGTGTCCTCCGCACAAACCACAAGAAACATCTACTTCAGCAGAAGGTTCAGTGAAAGGAAAGAAGTGAGGTCGGAAACGAACTTTTCTATCTGCACCAAAAAATCCTTTGGCAAATATTTCTAAAGTGCCTTTCAAATCTGAAAAAGTAGTTTGGCTATCTACCAAAAGTCCTTCCAGTTGATGAAACATTGGAGTATGGGTTACATCAAAATCTCGTCTGTATACTCTTCCTGGCACAACAATTCGAACAGGAGGTTTATTGCCTTCCATATAGCGGATTTGAACTGGAGAAGTGTGAGTTCTAAGCAAAATGTCCTCGGAAAAATAAAGAGTGGAAAAGTTATCTCGAGCTGGATGATTTTTGGGAATATTTAAAGCCTCAAAATTATACCAATCAGTTTCCACCTCTGGTCCTTCTATAATCTGAAAACCTAAACTTTGGGCAATTTCAAAAAGTCGCTTGTAAACTTGGGTAACAAGATGTAAATGACCTTCAGGATATTCTGCCGCTCGTGCTGTAATATCAATCCACTGGGATTTGCTGATATCAGCTAATTTTTCTTTTTGAGCTTTAGTTTTTGCTTTTTTAATCTCCTTTTCTATTTCTTCTTTAATCTTATTGGCTAATTTGCCTACCTGAGGCCTTTTTTCTTTTGGCAAATCTCCTAGTTTTCGCAATATTAAAGTAATCTCTCCTTTTCTTCCTAAATATTTAACCCGAAGGGATTCTAATTCTTCAGAACATAAAGCAGAAAAAATTTCTTTTTGTGCTTGTCTCTTAATTTGTTGTAGTTTTTCTTCCATAATATATCCTAGGTAATGGTAAAGGTTAAGAAACCAGTTTAGTTATTAGATAAAGTAGTTAGTTATTTTTCACCTATCACTATTAATATTATTCATTTAAAACCTTTTCCTAACTACTAACTTCTATACAGGCTTCTTAACCCTAATCCAATAACAAATTATCTCTTAGCCATAAAGTAAAATTCTAACATAATTATTATTAAAACCAATAAGATTCCATTCCACCAAGTGAGCATTCTTATGGCTTGCAATGCTAAAAGTCCAACAATACATAAAGAGAAAAGAACGCCTTGACGAAAAGATATTCCTATATTTTCATAAATAATTTCATTACCAGAAAGCCAAATCCTTGCGAAAAATCCAATGAGTCCAAAAGTTCCTGTCAGAGCAAAAAATAAGCTACTAAAAAAAGAAGCCAATCCTAAAGTGCCACTATCTGTGGGATCAATATTTAAAATAGTGAGCACGAAAGCGCCCCAACATAAGATAGTACCTATAAATACTCCAATTAAATAAGTCCGAAGTGACATAACTAGTCAGTTATTAGTTATTAGTAATAAGTAATAAGTTATTTTTTTTCTACTTCCAATAAATCCTCTTTGCTTTCTTCAACTTCTGGCAATTTATTTTTAATCTCTTTTACCTGACTTTTTTGAAGTTGACCAGCATTTTCAATTTTGGTGCCTAATCGGGCATAGGATGAGGAAACACTGTCCATCATATTTTTAGCATTAGTTACATGTTTTCCTAAAACACTTAATTCCTGACCAAACTTTCGAGAATCTTGTTGAATTGCTCGTAAGAATTTCAAAACTTCTTTTGCTCTTTCCTCTATTTTCTCATTTTCTAAAGCTATCATTATAATTTTTAAAAAATAATAAAAAGTGTTTGGTGACACAAAGTAAATATTTCTATCGCCAGCATAATTATAAATATCGGTATTGTTAATTGTTTCATAATAAACTGCTTCTGATGGCAAATACATGACAGCAAAATCTACAGTTCCTTCCTGGGGCAAAATATATTTGTTAGCCATTGTGTTAATATGCTTTTTAACATTTTTAAAAAATTCTTTCAGGAAAAGATTCTTCTCCTCTTCTGATTCGGCTTTATGGGCCTTTTGAAAATTTTCCATTGGGAACTTAGAGTCAATGGGAATTAAACCATTTCTTGTTTTTATAATAGCATCAACTTTTTCACCAGATGAAAAAGTATATTGTAATTGAAAATTAGCTTTGGGTATCATTTGCCCCAGTAAATCTTTTAATATTTGCTCCCCAACATTACCTCGCAGCTTTGGCGATCTTAAAAACTCCTGAAGGTCTTGCATTTTTCTGCCAATTTCTTGAAAAGAACCCAATTCTCTTTGCACACCACCAATTACTTTGGCAGCACTATCAAGCCTTTGATTAATATTTTCAGTAGTCCTGTCAATTCTTTGCTGCATCCCTTGAATATTCTGATTGAGCAGGGAAAAAGCTTGATCATTTTTCTGGGATTCTTTAAACTCTTCCAATTTTTTATTCAAAAAATAAACCACTACGGCAAACCCCAAAACCAAAATCCCCACTATTATATATAATAATGTAGTTGTCATAATATTTCTCCCTTATTTCTATTCTAATTGAACCCAAGCCAAATTACAAGATTAACTTGGCAGAGGTCGGAGTCTCGGACAGTTTATTTTGAGTTGGCGAGAAACAAGGTTCTGCTGAGTGGAACGAGGCAGGTTCTTATATTTTTGACTGGGTGTAGGGGCAGATGTCTGAATAAGGGCAGAATTCGCACTGGCGATATTCCGGATTGGCAACAAAATCTTTATTTTTTATTCCTTCTGCTACTTTTTTTATCTCCTTTTTAGTTTTTTGCAAATCTTTTTCAGTTTTTTTTATTTTTCCAACAAGTTCTGATTCTATAAAATGCAAAGAGACTAAATCAGGAATTTTCCCTGTTATTTCTTTCCAAGCTAAAGCATAGATATTCATCTGCCGGCTTCTTTTCACACTGGAATCTGCTTTTTCTTGCTCAGAAATTTCTGAAGTTTTAAAATCCCTAATCTCTACAACCTTATTCCTTATTCCTTGTTCCTTGTTCCTATCTTCATATACACAATCAAATCTTCCACTTATTCTTACATCATTCATGGAAAAATTAAATCTTTCTTCTATACCAGAAGGTAGGCGTTTTTCTTCCTCTTGATGTTTATAAAATCTCTCTAAGGCTTTTTTGCCTGCTTGCAATCTCTGTTCCTCATGTTCTCGGGTTACAAAACCTTCCGAGGCCCAGGCTTTCTCAAAAGCAGTAATTACATCGCCTAATTTGACTTTTTTGCCTCTTATTTTTCTTAAAAAATAGTCACCAATAGCTTTATGAATAGCCGCTCCATAAATTACTGGATGATATCTCAAAATAGGCACTCTCAAGATATGAATATATTTAAATTTAAGAGGGCAAGAAAGATAGTCATCAATCTGATGAGGATTAAGCCTTAGCTTACCCTGACCATTATAGAAAGTTTTAGGTAATTCCACCGCCTCTGTTTTTTTAAACTTCTTAATTTTTTGCAAAGGATGAGATTTGAATTTTTTTGTATCCACTTTCAGTTTCTCTTGAGATTCCAAAACAAATTGGGAAACTTTTGCTTTTCCTTTTCCTCCATAATCATCTGCATAAGTTAAGAATAGTTCTTTTTTAGCTCGGGTCATTCCAACATAAAACAGTCTTCTTTCTTCTTGGGTATGATAATCTCCTTCTGGTAATGTCTCTTTAATTAAATCATCAGGTAAAGCAAGCGGCTCTGGTCTCCTTAAAGTAGGAAATCGCAAAGCTACTAAATTAACTAAAAATACTATTTCAAATTCCAATCCTTTAGCTGAATGAACAGTTAAAAGACTCACAGCATCTAAATCAGGATCTATTTCAGCAACTGAAGGATCTTCACCAGCAGAAATCATAACATCTAGATATTCAGAAAATTTCATTACTGATTTATCTAAACTGGCTTTTTCAAATTCAGCAATTTTTTCAAAAAACTTGGCAATATTTTGCACTTTTATCTCTGAAACAACACTTTCTTCTTTAACTAATTTCTTTAAGTAATCTGTGTGTTGCAAAAATTGATAAAGAACCTGCCCCGCTGTATCTTTTTTGGAAATTTTATTAAATTTATCCAAATCCTCGGCTATTTTTTTTATCTTTTTTTTATTCTCCGGGGTAATATTTTTAAATTCTTCAATTTCATCTATTTTAGAAAAAGCATCCCTTAAATGCCAATTACGCCTTTTGGTAAAACTAGTCAGGATAGTTAATTGTGCTGGATGTATATCATAAATTTCTGAAGTGGCTAGGTGATATAAACTTAAGTTGTCTCCAAAATCAGAAAGACATCTTAGAAAAGAAATTAACATTCTCACTTCGCTTCTTGTGTAAAGTCCAACTCCTCCGGAAAATTTATAAGGAATTCCTTGGATTCCTAAAGATTGAGCAAAAGGCTGGGCATGATCGTTGGCTCGAACCAAAATAGCAAAATCACGATACTTATACCCTTCTTTCTCTTTTTTCTCCTTTATAATCTCAGTAACTTTATCAGCTTCTTCAGAGCAGGTTGTAAAATGAAGATAAAAAGGCAAAGGTCCGAAAGATGTTGTGGATTTTAATTTTTTATTAATCTTATTTTTTACTTCCAGTCTGTCTGGATCATTGTGACGAATTAATTTATAAGCACTATCTAAAATTTGTTGGCTAGAACGATAATTTTCTACAAGCACTACCTGCCTACAGTCAGGGAAGTTCTTTTTAAAATCTAAAATATTGGAAATTGCCGCTCCCCTAAAACGATAGATGGACTGATCATCATCACCTACTACTGTAATATTCTTATCACGAGAAGCTAAAAGTTTTACCAATTCATTTTGGGCATAATTAGTATCCTGATATTCATCTACCAAAATATATTTAAACTTATCTTGATATTCAGCTAAAATTTTAGGGTGAGTGCGAAAAAGTTCTAAAGTTTTTACAACTTGATCGCCAAAATCTAGCCTACCTTCTTGTTCCATCATTTCTTGATATTGAGAAAAAGCACAAGCTAATTCTAATTCTCTCTCGGCTTCTTTTTTCTCCTCTTTTGTCTTAGCATTCTGTAATCTTTTTTGAGCATATTTTGTAAATTCTTTTGGAGTGATATCTTCATCCTTTATTCTAGAAAATAATGTAATTAAAGCATCAATATAACGAGTAGGATTACCTAAAGGACGATAATGATTTAAATCAAATTGAAAAATTCTATCTCTGATAAAAACAGCTTGCCTGGGGCGAGTTAAAACTTCAAAATCAGGAGGTAAACCTAAATCTATAGCATGTTCTCGCAGGACTCGATCGCCAAAAGCATGGAAAGTAGAAATCCACATATCTGTATAGCCATAAGGAACTTGTATATCTACTCTTTCTTCCATTTCCCCCGCTGCTTTATCAGTAAAAGTCAAAGCTAAAATCTCCGAAGGTAAAGCCTTTTTTTGAGCAATCAACCAAGCTATTCTTCGGGTGATAACCATTGTTTTGCCAGTACCGGCACCGGCAATAATAAGTAGAGGTCCTTTTGTATGGGTAACAGCTTTTTTTTGTTGTGAGTTTAATCCTTCCAAAATATCCATTTTTATTTCCTGAAATCAAATTACAATTTAATTAGGGCTTCCATTTCATTCCAGCGTAATTAAATAATTCTTATTATATTTTTCAATGTAGTTTATT
>CAYFQT010000021.1:0-50612 GCA_964345445.1 uncultured Candidatus Saccharibacteria bacterium | reverse complement strand
ATATCTTAAATACTTTTTCATATTCTCATCTTCAGGTTTTACTCCTGTATAATACTTAAACTCAATTACACGCCAGCTATCAGAAAGTAAAGATTTTACCTTTTTCCAATCAATAATCCACCCTAATTTTTTCTGTGAATAAAAAATATTAGAGCCATCTATATAAACTTTTACAGTAGGATTTTCTTTAGCTTGTTTTTTTGTCATAAACCCAATCCTTTAAACTCATTCTACCAATTTCTTGAACTTTGGGTAATTGGATAGTCTATCCGAAATGTTCTTCAAATTAAATGCTAAAGTATTTTTGCGAGGGAAATATCAAAGCTTCAACTCTCATAATCCCTAAATAAAAAGAAACTTTTTCATAGTTTCTTTTTTAATAAATTAAACTTTAAAATTGAGATTAAGAAATAAATAATGTATTATAAAAATAAAGCGATTATTATATTTTCTTTGGAAAGGAAATTATTTTGATCTATCCCCTTCTTTTTATATTATTTATTATCCTGGCTATACCTATATTATATGCAGGATTTTTTGGCGCTCCACCTGTTCCTACTCCACGCAAAGTAGTTAGAAAAATGTTAGAAATTGCTGAGATTAGACCAAAAGATATTCTCTATGATTTAGGAGCTGGGGATGGAAGAATAATAATTATGGCAACAAAAGAACACAAAGCAAAAGCATATGGATTTGAAATGGTTTTTTTTGTTTGGCTTTTAGCTCAAATAAATTTATTTTTTTCTGGGGTTTCTAAAAAAACAAAAATACTCCATAAAAATTTTTATAATCAAAATTTAAATGGAGCTTCTATAATTACTTGTTTTTTAACTCCCGGGGCAATGGCCAGGCTAAAACCAAAATTTGAAAAAGAATTAAAACCAAAAACTAAAATTGTCTCCTATGCTTTTTCTATCCCAGGATGGAAACCTGAAAAAACAGTTAAGGTTGACAAAAAAACAAGCCCAATATACCTGTACAGAATTAAAAAATAAAAATGCAAAATGAAAAATGACAATTTAAAATTTAAAATGATCAATTAAAAATTAATCAATAACGAATCAAATCCTAATAACTAATAACCAAACTAAATCCGAAATTCTAAATACTAAACAATATCAAATGACCAAAATGCTGCCACAGCTCCACCCAACCACCCTTTTATTGTATAGATTCTATAACAAAAACAATATAAGTTTAGAACATTGGAAAATTTGAATTTTGAATTTATTTAGAATTTAGATATTAGAAATTAGAATTTATTCTCTCAATTAAACATTTTAAAATTAGACATTAGGTCAATTAGGAATTAGAAATTTATATAATATTTTAGTGATTTTTGATAATAATTTTAGCCCTTCCCTTCAATTAAATTCAGGGTAAACGGATTCAGGGTAAATGAGGATTAGTGTCTATGAGAGTTGATTTACACATACATACTAATTATTCGCCTTGCAGCAATCTTTCTTTGTCTAAACTTATACATACCTGCAAACAAAAAGGAATTGATTGTATAGCTATTACTGATCACGATACGATAGCCGGGGCTTTACAATTAAAAAGAATACTTCCACAAGACAGCAGGCTATTTAAATTAATAATTGGGGAGGAAATTACAACACAAGATGGACATATTATTGGTCTGTTTTTAAAAAAAGAAATTTCTCCAAATATGACATTAGAAGAAACAATTTCAGAAATTAAAAAACAAGAGGGATTGGTTCTTATACCGCATCCTTTTGATATATTACGAACTTCTAGAATAGGTTCAAAAAATTTTAAAAAAATATCTCATCAGTTAGATATCATAGAGATTTTTAATGGACGAACTATTCTTTTTTGGAACGATAGGAAAGCCAAAAAATTTGCTGAAGAATACAATTTAATTCCAACAGTTGCAACAGATAGTCATACAAAATGGGAAATTGGGCGAGCATATATTGAAATGGAAAATTTTAATTCATCTTTCGATTTACTCCAGAAATTAAAGAAAGGAAAAATGATAACCAAAAAAAATCTTTTTTATCCTTATATTATTAGTACTTGGAGAAAATCTTTGAATTTTCTAAAAAGAAAGAAATGTGATTAAAAAAGTAATTAATTTCCAACAGCCATTTTAAAATATTTTTATATTTTATAAATGAAAAAATAGTCTTTAAATCTTGTTAGTTTTAAACTTTTCCATTATTATATTACTAAGAGCAATAAAGAAAGGATAAATTATGCATGAAATAAGATATGATTGGGTATTAGACAGAAAAATTATTGTGGCTTCATGTAGAGCAAAAAGACCTTCAGATTTTAAACCGGCTGTTCTAAAACACCCTCTGAGATTAATTAGAGAAAAAAATTGTGCTTTTTGCCCCGGCAATGAAAGTCAAACTCCGCCAGAGATAGAAAGGGTAGAAGAAAGGGGGAAATGGATTATTCGAACCTTTGCCAACAAATTCGCTCCACTCTCCCCCACATCTAAAAAAGCCTTTGGTGTTTCTGAAGTTATTGTAGATACTCCTTATCATGGGCAAAAATTTTCTCAGTTTTCTATTGGACATATAATTAAAATTTTAGATGCTTATATCTCTCGAATAGAAAAACTTTCTAAAAGAAAAAATATCGAATATGTTTTCATTTTTAAAAATAGCGGCAAAAAAGCTGGGGCATCTTTGGTTCACGAACATACTCAACTGGTAGCCTTTCCTTATGTGCCAGAAAAAATTTTGCAAGAAGCAAAAAGAGTCACAAAATATAAAAAAGAAAAAAAATCTTGTTATTTTTGTGATTTAATAAAAAAAGAAGCAAAAAGCCCCAGAAAAATTTATTCTGATAAAAATATTATATCCTTTGCTCCTTATACTTCTATTTATCACTATGAAGCCTGGATTTTACCTCGTCGCCATATTGCAAATCTTACTGAGCTCAGCTTGGAAGAAAAAAATTCTACAGCGAAAGCCCTACACAAAATTATCAGTAAATTAGATTTATATAATATTACTTATAATTATCTTGTTCGTATTTCTCCTCCAAAAGAAGATGTACATTTTCGAATAGAAGTTATTCCTCGAGAAAATGTCTGGGCAGGTGTGGAATTAGGCACAGAAATGATTATTAATTCTATTCCTCCTCGTGATGCCGCTAAGTTTTATAAAGAGTGAAAAGACAACAATAGCTAAAGATTTCAGAGCGAAAATCGAAAGTTTCTTCTAGTACCCCCGTGAAAATGGCTTTGACATTTTCACGGAAGAGGAGGAAGGTCACTGTAGACGGCAACCCCGAAAGCTTTCGGGGTGAAAGTCGAAAGTGCCTTCCGACGTGGGCGGTTAGCTCAGTTGGTTAGAGCGTCACGTTGACATCGTGGAGGTCACTGGTTCAAATCCAGTACCGCCCACCATTTAACTTATAAAGCTAAAATTTAAAATGACAAATAAGTTATTAAAATCAAAAAATCCTTTAGTTTCTGTAGTTATCCGCACCAGAAACGAAGGACCAATTTTTGAAGAACTTTTAAAAAGGCTAAAAAAACAGACTTTTTCTGATTTTGAAATAGTAGTGGTTGATTCTCAATCAACTGATAATACAAAAAAAATTGCTCAAAAATATGGTTGTAAAATTGTTCCAATAAAACAAAAAGATTTTACTCATGCTTACTCAATGAATGCAGGTTGCAGGCAAGCAAAAGGAAAATATATTTTACTCACAGTAGGCCATGCTTTACCTTTAAGAGAAGACTGGATTGAAACTGGTCTTTTTGAATTTAAAGACAAAAAAACAGCTGGTGTATATGCCCTGTCTTTGTCAGATAAAAGAGCAAAAACTGGTGAAAAAGTAGTTAACCTTATTCATAAAAGACAAAGACGAATAACCTATCAAAATTTAAAAAAACCCAGAAATGTTTTAATGTGGGCAGTTGGTTGCATGTTCCCCAAAGATTTATGGCAAAAACATAATTTTGATGAAAGAATTAAAAAAGGAGGCGAAGACACTGCTTGGGGAAATTATTGGATAGGCAAAGGATATAAAATTGTAAGAGAACCAAAATTTGCTGTTGCTCATTCACATGGTCTGAGAGGAATAGATTTTGTTAAAGAAATTCCCAAATGGCTAAGAATGCGCAAAGATGCCTTTAGTTCTCTAAAAAAATGATTAAAATATATTTAATTTTAACCTATCAAGTTATTTATAAAAGACCCGACATCCAATAGTAAAAAGAACTTTGGGGAGGTTGGGTCTCTAAGAGTTTATATTTGACTTAATGCTTTATTTTCCAGTAGACTGGAGTTAGTTGAAAAATGTTCAAATTGTTCAATCGTTCGCTGCGCTCACTTGTTCAAGTTGAACATTTTGAACTTTAGTTAATTTCAAAGGATTATATAATTATGGCAAAAAGAGGCAATAAGGAACATCTACAAATAATGCGGCATTCTACATCCCATGTTTTGGCTCATGCTGTTATGCAAATGTTTCCAGAAGCAAAATTAGGAATTGGACCAGCAATAGAAGATGGTTTTTATTATGATTTTGAACTTCCAAGAAGTTTAATTCCTGAAGATTTAGAGATTATCGAGAAAAAAATGAAAAAAATTATAAAAGAAAATCATCAATTTAAAAAAGAAATAGTTGACCGCAAAAAAGCCATTGAGTTTATGAAAAAAATAAAACAATCTTATAAAGTAGAGCTTTTGAAAGAAATGAAAGATAAAAAAGTAAGTTTTTATCATCATGGAAATTTTGTTGACTTGTGTTCTGGTCCTCATCTTGATTCTACTGGTGAGATAGGTCAATTTAAGCTTTTTTCAATTGCTGGCGCCTACTTTAAAGGTGATGAAAAAAATCCTATGTTGCAAAGAATCTATGGCACTTGTTTTAAAACCAAAAAACAATTAGATGACTATATTAGGAAAATAGAAGAAGCAGAAAAAAGAGATCACAGAAAATTAGGTAGGAAATTGGATTTATTCACTTTACCTCAAGAAATAGGAGGAGGATTACCTATATGGCATCCTAAAGGAGCTATTCTGCGCCAGGTAATTGAAGATTTTTGGAAAGAAGAACATAAAAAAAGAGGCTACCTGCTTGTTTATACCCCTCATATTGCCAATTTAGATATTTGGAAAAAATCCGGGCATTGGAAATTTTATAAAGAATATCTATATTCTCCCATTAAAATTGATAAGTCAGAATATCTTTTAAAACCTATGAATTGTCCTTTCCATATTTTAATCTACAAAAGTAAAATAAGAAGCTGGAGAGACTTGCCTATTCGTTATGCTGAACTGGGAACTGTGTATCGATATGAAAGGTCAGGGGTCCTGCATGGACTTGTAAGAGTAAGAGGTTTTACTCAAGATGATGCTCATATCTTCTGCCATCCCGATCAATTAGAAGGAGAAATAATTGATGTTATAAAATTAGCTGGTTTTATGATGGCTACATTTGGATTCAAAAAATATAATGCTTATCTCTCCACTCGTCCTGAAAAATCAATTGGTTCAGATAAAATTTGGAAAATAGCCACATCTGCTTTAAAAAATGCTTTGGTTAAATCTAAACTAGATTACAAAACTGATCCTGGGGAAGGAATATTTTATGGCCCCAAAATTGATATAAAATTAGAAGATGCTCTGGGCAGAGAATGGCAAGGACCAACTATTCAAGTTGATTTTAATTTTCCGGAAAAATTTGATGTAAATTATATTGACAAAAAGGGCAAAAAACAACAAGTGGTAATGGTTCACAGAACAGTATTAGGGTCTCTGGAAAGATTTATTGGTTGCCTTATAGAACATTATGAAGGTGCTTTTCCTCTATGGCTTGCCCCTGTCCAAGTGGAAGTTATCCCTGTATCTGATAAGTTTTTAAAATATGCTCAGGAAGTTAACTGTCAATTGTTAAATGTCAATTGTCGCAGTGAAGTAGATAGTCGCTCAGAATCTGTAGGAAAGAAAATCAGAGAGGCAGAGATTGAAAAAATACCTTATATGATAGTTGTAGGGGAAAAAGAGAAAAAAGCAAGAACTGTTTCTGTAAGGTCTCTTGGTAAAAATAAATTACAATCTATGAAGATAGATAAATTTATAGACAGAATTAATAAAGAAATAGAGAGGGGAAAATGAGTCAAGAAAAACTATTTAATCTAGTTGCAACAGCAATTATTCTTAAAGAGCCTTACAAAAAGGGCATATCCCCAAAATATCTTATAATGCAAAGATCTGACCGTGAAGAAACATTCCCCAGAATGTGGGTTGTTCCAGGTGGTAAACTTTCTACAAAAGATTATACTGACCTACCAAGAGAAACTGAACATTATTGGTATAATGTCTTAGAAAAAGCTTTAAAGCGAGAAGTTAAAGAAGAAGCAAATATTGATATTAAAAATATTTGGTATCTTACTTCTCTTGCCAGAGTTATTGATAAAGGCCATGGGTCTCTTGTATTATCCTTTGTAGCTGATTATGCCGGTGGCAACATTAAAATAGATAACAATATGCAAGACTTCGTTTGGGTGACTTACAAAGAAGCAAAAAAATATGACCTTATTGATGGTATTTTAGACGAACTTTGGATGACTGAAAGAATACTATCTACTGGAGAAAATGTTGAGTGGCAAAGAGCTGTTTGAAAAGTTATTTAACTTCTTTCAAAATATAAATAATAGAGGGGAAACTAAATGGCTAAAAATAGAGCCCTGGCAATAGATATTGGAGCTACAAACTTAAGAATAGCTTCAGTTTCTGCTGCAGGTAAAATATTAGTTGCTAAAAAATCAAAAACTCCTTCTAATATAAAGTCAGAAAAAGAATTTATAGAAAAAGTGGCTAAGACAATTTCTGACTTTATTTTTGAAAATAAAATAAGCAATATCAAAACTATAGGCGTAAGTGTTGCTGGAGCACTAAACAAAAAAGAAAAAACTGCAATGCTTATTAATATTTCTTGTGAAAAGATCCATTTTGGTCTGTTGGAAAAGAAACTGGGAGTAAAAATAAATCTCATAAATGATTGTGGCGCTGCTGTATTAGCCGAGGGGGCTTTTGGTAAACATAATACTGATAATCTTACCTACTTAACTATTTCCAGCGGTATTGGTGGGGGGGTTATTTCAGAGGGCAAATTAATAGAAGGGGTTGATGGAAATGCGGCAGAGATCGGACATTTTACTGTTAAAAGTAAGTATGATCTGTCTTGTGGCTGTGGGGGCATCAATCACTGGGAAGCTTATGCATCAGGAATAGGTATTCCTAAATTTTTCAAAGCTTGGGCTAAGGATTTAAATTTATCTGTTAATCTGAACAATTATAATAACTCAAAAAAAATATTTGATCTAGCCGAAAGTGGCAACAAGATAGCCCTTAATTTTATTCATGAATTAGGAAAGATAAATGGCCAAGGTATATCCAATGTTATTTTTGCCTATAATCCTGAGGTTATAATATTAGGAGGAGGGATAGGATTAAATCGTCAAAATTTAATCAAAGACAATATCATAAAAAATATTGATAAATATATTAGAGTTCCTAAGATAAAAATTACAAAATTAGGAGATGAAATTACACTTTTAGGCGCAGCTTATACAGTTTTTAAGAACCAATCAGATTAAGTAAATCATAAAAATACTATTTTTAAACCTTAATTGTCGAATAACTAAAAAAACTCTACATTAGGTAGAGTTTTTATTATTCAAGAAAATTTATGTTATTATAAAAATATGGAGAAGCTATCAAGTAATAAATATTTTATCTTCACTCTTGGTTGTCAGATGAACAAATCCGATAGTGAACATATTATTTCTGTATTGGAGAATTTAGGATATAGGTCTATTAATAATGAAAGTAGGGCTGATTTAATTATTGCCAATTTATGTTCAGTAAGACAATCAGCTATTGATCGGATTTGGGGGAAAATTAAAATATGGAATTCTCTCAAAAAGAAAAACCCTAATTTAATTATTGCCTTAACTGGCTGTATTTTAGAAGAAGATAGGAAAAAATTCCAAAAAAATCCCACCGTTGATCTTATTTTTGATATCAAAGATTTATCTAAATTACCAAAGATTCTAAGCGATAAGAAGTTAGCAATAAAAAATGAGAGAAATAAACCTGATCGCTTATCACCTATAGTTAACTACTTTGATATAATGCCAAAATATAAAAGTAAATTTTCAGCCTATATTCCTATTTCCACTGGCTGCAATAATTATTGTTCTTATTGTGTTGTTCCCTATACTCGAGGAAGAGAAATTTCCCGGCCAGCAGAAGAAATAATTTCTGAGGTGAAAGATTTAATTAAAAAAGGATATAAGGAGATATTTTTGTTGGGACAGAATGTCAATAGTTACGGAAAAAATGTCCAAGGTGTTCAACCTGTTCAAAATGTTCAAATTGAACAAGGCCGGAGGCCGATTGAACAAGCGCAGCGATTGAACAATTTGAACAAAGAAAATAAATTAACCTTTTATAAATTACTGCAAGAGATTAACTCTATTCCAGGCCATTTTTGGATTCGGTTTTTGACTTCTCACCCAAAAGATATGTCAAAAGATTTAATTAATACTATAGCACAATGTGAAAAAGTTACTGGATATATTCACTTGCCTGTTCAATCCGGTGATGATGAAATATTACGTAGAATGAACCGTGGTTATAATATCCGTGGATATCTGTTATTAATCAAGGCTATCCGTGCAAAGATACCTTTGGTATCTTTGTCAACGGATGTGATTGTCGGTTTTCCAGACGAAACTAAAAAACAATTTGAAAATACTAAAAGATTAATGGAAAAAGTCAAATTTGATATGGCTTATATTGCCCAATACTCCCCTCGCCCTGGGACAGCCGCTTATAAATTAAAAGATGATGTTCCAAAAAAAGAAAAGAAACGTCGAGAAAAAATCTTAACTGAAATTCTCAAAAAGACAGCCTTAGAGAATAATAGAAAATATATTGGGAAAGAAGTTGAGGTATTAGCTGAAGAAAGCAATAAGAAAAAAGCAATAAGAGATAAGAAATCCTTATTGCTTATCACTGATCGCCTATTGCTTCTTTTCGGTCACACTCGCACCTTCAAACCAGTACAATTTTACGGGCCAGAAAATCTCATCAGTAAGTTTGTAAAAGTAAAGATAACCAACTGTACCCCTTGGGGGCTGGAAGGAGAATTAGTTAAATGAAAAAGAAAAACACCCTGCTGGCTGGCCTAAATATTCCAAGAAAATTGAAATAAGTAGGTTACCAACAGGGTGATTACTTTTTTAACGAAAATATGGAATTGTTGGATATGGAATTGTTGGTTTATCTTCATTACATCCGCAATATTCCCTATCATCTGAATCAAAAACTTGTCCTCTTTTTTCTTCAGCTGTTTGGTTCTTTGGAATAATATCTCCCGCTTTATAAGAAAAATCTTCTTTAGGAAATGGTGCCCATCTTCTCTCACAGTCTGGACAAATCATTACTCATCACCTCTTTATATTTCATCTAGATCTTCTGGTCGCGGTGTGTCATTATTTGGATCCATTTCTGCTTGCAATTCTTCAGTATCATACATAAGTTCCTCATCAAATTCTTTTTGGCATTCAATACATAAATCCGAACCCGATTCGTTGGGTCTTTCTCCGCATCTACTACACAAATCATTAGTTAAATCTTCTCGTTCCATTCCCCCTACCTCCTTAATGCGACTGACTTTTGCAGTTTTTTCTTACAATCTTGGCAAATAGGTTTATGTACTTCTTTTCCTTGAAATTTAACTTTAAAAAGTTGCTCTACAATATGATTACAAAGAGGACAGACAGGTCTGATCATCCAGTGAGGATCATCAATCACATTCATCTTTTTCACTCCTTTTATCTCTTTATATCAGTATATTTTTCTGACAAGAATATCTTTCTATCTTAACCAGTTTTCCGGAAAATCTAGGAGGTTATAAAATTATCAAAGAACAAATATTAAAAACCAGCTTCCTTATCAACCTATTCCTAATTCCTAATATACTTATAACTATTAATTGCTGGTTTTTGTTTTTGTGTTTTCTATTCTATAATTAAATTGTAAAATTTAATTTCAAGGTTCTGCCGAAGGCAGGTCCTTATAATTATAATATAGTATTTTTATTTTAAGATAAACAGTATAGCACAGAGGTAAACAAATGTCAAGAGTTAATTTATAATGCGGAATTAAGTTCAATACTGATTTTGCAAATTGCGGATAAAAACTATGAGAAAATTTACTAAATTAATTTATGAAGAAACAACTTATAATCTTAATGGAATTTTGTTTAAGGTCCATAATGAATTAGGAAGATTTTGTAACGAAAAGCAATATGGCGATGCTATTGAAAGCTATCTTAAAAAATCGAACATATTGTATGAACGAGAAAAAATACTACCACCCACTTTTGAAGATGAATTAAGAGGAAGAAATAAAATCGATTTCTTAATAGAAAATAAGATTATTTTAGAAATTAAAACAAAAAGGTTTTTATCAAAAGAAGATTATTATCAAATAAGACGCTATCTAAATGCCTTGAATAAAAAATTAGGAATTCTTGTGAATTTTAGACAAAAATATATTAAACCCCGAAGAATTTTAAATTCCTCTGCTAAGGAATAAATATCCGCAATCTGTATTATCAGCATTTTAATAAGGAGTTTATCTGCATTATGAATAAATTAATTGTAATTTGTGGGCCGACGGCGTCGGGGAAAACTGGGTTGGCTATTAAACTAGCTAGGAAGTTCGGTGGTGAAGTTATCTCTGCTGACTCACGACAGGTTTATCGAGGGATGGACGTCGGAACTGCAAAGCCAATTAGAGATAAGCAACAGGCGATAAGCGACAAGAAGTCCATGTCACATGTTACATGTTACTTGTCACAAAACATTCCTCACCATTTACTTCATATCATCTATCCGGATCAAGAATTTACTGTGGCTGATTATCAGAAATTAGTTAATGAAAAAATTTCGGAAATTCATTCTCGAGGAAAAATTCCATTTTTAGTTGGTGGAACTGGATTGTATATCAATGCAGTTGTCTATGGATACAAAATACCCGCCGGAAAACCAGACAGAGATTTGAGAAAGAGACTGGAGAGGCAGTCAAATGAAAAACTTCTAAAAAAATTACAAAAATTAGATCCAGATACTGCGGCAATTATTGATCCTCATAACAAGCGACGACTTGTTAGAGCATTAGAAGTTTGCATTAAAACTGGAAAACCATTTTCTGTCCAAAGAACAAAAAAATCAACGCCCTATAATACACTGATCTTAGGTATTGATATACCTCAAGAAAAGCTGTACAAAAAAATTGATCAAAGAACAGAGAAAATGCTAAAGGACGGCTTAATCTCCGAGACCAAATTGTTACTTAAAAAAGGCTACTCACCAAATCTGCCAGCACTTTCTGGCATCGGATACAAAGAAATTATTGATTTTTTAAATCAAGCCAAAAAACAAAAAAACAAAAAAGCAAAAGAACAATTATTAGAAAAAACAATTGATTTGATCAAAAAAAATACTCGAGGGTATGTCAGGCGACAATTAACTTGGTTTAGGCAAGACAAAAATATTAAATGGATTAAAAACTACAACCAAGCAGAAAAGTTAATTAAAAATTTTCTTAATAGAAAAAATTAAAAAGGAGGATTTTATGAAAGGTAAATATATTTGGGGACTTTTAATTATTATAGTCGTTACCCTTTTTTATTTCTCTCGAGCTTCCATTTTTACAACAGATATAAAATTTGATGAGGGTGGTAAAGTAACTGTTGAACAAACATCTGACAAAATGATGCCTCGGCAACTTCCAGAGGTATTACAAGACCGATTAGCCTATCAACATTATTCTAAACTTGATTTTATTTTTGTGGTATTTTATAACTTCAGTCTTCAAGTAGATCCAACACTGTCTGG
Source organism: uncultured Candidatus Saccharibacteria bacterium (assembly GCA_964345445.1). Lineage (GTDB taxonomy): Bacteria > Patescibacteriota > CPR2_A > CAYFQT01 > CAYFQT01 > CAYFQT01. The sequence continues at coordinate 38,704 of CAYFQT010000021.1, read as the reverse complement.
CATATCTGATGGGGATGTTCCAAAAGTTAAATTATCTACCGCACTTCCTGGCAAGATAACTTCCACTAATGCTTCAGAGACTCAAGATGAAGAAGTAATCTGGAACGGACTTTCTAAAGATCCTATGAGGGCTTCCTCATATGTTATCCGCTGGTGGATAATAATTGTAGTATTAGTAATCTTATTATTTTTTGGTTATCAAAAATTCTATAAGAAAAGAAATAAATTTTAAATAAAGTTAATCTTTGATTTATCATTTTGAATTTTTCATTTTTAATTTTTAATTTTCATCATGTATCCTTCTTATTTAAATCTCTCTCAAAAAGAACTTGAAGATCGAATTAAAAAGGCTCAAAAAATATTGGAGAAATGTTCAGTATGCCCGAGAAAATGTGGAGTAAATAGAACAAAAGGAGAATTAGGTTTTTGCCGGGTTGGAAAAAATCCCATTGTTTCTTCCTATAGTCCTCATTTTGGTGAGGAAAGTTGTTTGGTGGGAACCTCTGGCTCAGGAACAATTTTTTTAACTTGGTGTAATTTGCGTTGTGTTTATTGTCAGAATTATGATATTAGTCAATTGGGGCATGGGCAGGAAATTTCTGAGGTAGAATTAGCTGATATGATGATTAATTTACAAAATTTAGGCTGTCATAATATTAATTTCGTCTCCCCTACTCATCAAGTTCCTCAGATTTTACAAGCTCTGCCCTATGCTATTGAAAAAGGATTAAAAGTTCCTTTGGTTTACAATACTAATGCTTATGATTCTGTTGATACTTTAAAACTTCTAGACGGGATTTTTGATATTTATATGCCTGATACTAAATATTCAGATAGCAAAATTTCTTTAAAATATTCCTCTGCTCCTGGTTATTTTAAGGTTATGAAAAAGAGCATAGGTGAGATGCATCGCCAAGTTGGAGACTTAATAATAAAATCAAAAGTTAAAAGTCAAAAGTTAAAAATACCCGCCTGCCAGCGTCTGAAGTCGCAGACAATGGCGGGCAGGCAACTTCAAAGTAAAAACTTAGAAAATATTCCTGAAGGAGTTGCTTTAAGAGGTCTTTTAGTTCGTCATTTAGTTCTACCTGAGAATTTATCAGGTAGTGAAAAAACTATGAAATTTCTGGCTTCTTTGTCCAAAAATACTTTCCTAAATATAATGGATCAATATCGCCCCTGTCATAAAGCAAACCAATATCCTCCCCTTGACCGACCTATCACTGAAGAAGAATTTGAAAAAGCTCTAAAAATTGCCAAAAAAGCAGGACTTACGAGAATCTATACTTATTGATAACAATTTACTATTTTGAAATAAATATTTATAATAAAGTTAAATGAAAAAAATATCTTACCAAAAAAGGATAGAAATAACTGAAAATTTGGCAGCAAAAAAACTCTTTGGACTAATGGAAAAGAAAAAGACTAACTTAACTTTGACTTGCGATGAGACAGATCCAGCCAGATTTTTTGAAATTATAGATGGAGTAGGATCAGAAATTGCAGTTTTGAAAACCCATATTGATACATTGGAAAATTTTTCCTGGGAAATAATTAAAAAAATAGAAAAACTTTCCCAAAAACATAATTTTTTAATTTTTGAAGACAGAAAATTTGCTGATATTGGCAATACAGTAAAGTTTCAATATTCTGGTGGGGTTTACAAAATTGTTGAATGGGCTCACTTGACCAATGCTCATTCAGTCCCCGGACCGGGTGTTGTCGAAGGGCTCTGGGAGGTGGCAAAAGAAAAAATAGAAAATGGACAACCTCGAGGCTGTCTGCTTCTTGCTCAGATGAGTTCAAAGGATAACTTAGCTACAGGAGAATACACTCAAAAGACAGTAGAGTTAGCTAAAAATTTTTCCAATTTTGTTTTTGGGTTTATTGGTACGGGAAGCAAACCTTCAGAACTTAAAAAATTAGTGGAAATCTCTCCATCAGAATTTATAATTATGACCCCAGGGGTTAAAATTGGTGTAGGTAAAGACAAATTAAGTCAAAGATATGCTGAGCCAGAGGAAGCAATACAAGCAGGTTCAGATAGTATTATTGTAGGAAGAGGAATTTATCAAGCCGATGATCCTCAAAAAACAGCTCGTCAATACCGCCAAATCGCCTGGCAAGCTTACTTGGATAGAATTAAGTAAATAAGGAAGCTGCCGAGGAAGTATAATAGATTTGAGATAGAGAAAGAGAGAAATCCCAAAACCCCTTGACAGGGGTTTATTTATTTGATATAATTTGCTCTTAAACCTGAACATTAAAAAAACATAATTGCAAATTGATTAATATAGATACGATAATTTGTTTGTATTTTTGTTGGAAAACTGGGAAAAATAAAAAGGAGTGAAGGACATGCATCGGTTGAAGATTTTTTTTCTAGTCATTTTTGGTCTTATTGAAGACGGATTAGATCATTTGCCTATTTATATCCGCAAGAGATTATGTAGAGTGCTAGGACATAAGTATCGAATAATTTGGTTTAAAAGCGATTCGCCCGATGCCCAAGCAGGATTTGCAGACACTGAAGCAGGATGTGTATTTTGTAAAACTTCAAGTCCAAACGAATATCCAATGAATGCAAATGATATTGATTTTGAAGCAACAAAACATCGAACAACTCCCCCACTACATAATGTATACAATATACCAACAAACCAATAATCTTATCGTAAATTGTGATAGAAAGTATTGGAAAAAATTTGAGAAAGGTGTGATTGGATTGTCAAAGTATAAGATTCCGGATGAAATAGTAAATGTTCAAATCTTCAGGAAACTACCTTTGGAATTAAAAGTACATCTTATAAATCAAGATAACGCCCCATTGGAAGAATTGTATAATGAAGAACTCAGAGACCTAAAAATATCACTTCGAAATGATTATAGACCTTCCTACCAAAATGCATACAATAGTATTGATTTTGAAATTGATTCGCGAATATTAGAAGAAAATACTGGTATACCTGTCGATCATTACGCTATTCCGGAAAAAGAAGTAGACAAAAAAGTAGTTGAAGAATATGTAAATTCTTTAACTATTAAATAGTCTTTAACAAAGCCCTGTTGGGTAACCTATTTATTTAGGCCAACCAGCAGGGTGTTTTTTTATTTAACCAAAAACAATTTGCTATTTTGGGGAAAGTTTTTATAATAGAGATACAGATTTAAATAAAATTAATTTTAGATAAATAAGAAGGAAATTTTATGGCTTTGGCGAAAGTTACTTCAGCAGCAGTAGTCGGTTTAGATGCCCAACCAATCGAAGTGGAAGTTGATATATCAAATGGTCTTCCTTCTTTTTTAATTGTAGGTCTACCGGACAAAGCAGTGGAAGAGGCAAAAGAAAGAGTCAGGTCAGCAATTAAAAATTCTGGCTGTAAATTCCCTGCCAAAAGAATTACTGTCAATTTAGCTCCAGCAGACTTGCCAAAAGTGGGACCTTCCTATGATCTTCCTATTGCCGTGGGAGTCTTGGCTGCTTCAGGACAAATTAATTTGCCTTCTCCTAAAAATATATTTCTGGGGGAACTTTCTTTAGATGGAAACCTGCGCTCCACCTGCGGCATTTTACCCATGGTTCTGATGGCTTCCCAAAAAGATTATTTACAAGTCTTTCTTCCAGCAGTGAACACCAAAGAAGCATCCATAGTATCTGATATAAAAATTATTCCTGTCCAGTCTCTAAAACAACTTATCTTTCATCTTAAAAGAGAAAAATCTATTTCCTCTTTTCCCTCCAGAACACTAAAAGATATATGCAAACCACCAGAATTTAACTATGATATGGGATATATTGCCGGGCAAGAACATACTAAAAGAGCTTTGGAAATTACAGCTTCAGGCGGACATAATGTTTTGATGACTGGGCCTCCGGGAGCAGGAAAAACATTACTGGCTAGAGCTTTGCCTTCTATTTTACCTAAAATGAATTTAGATGAAGCTTTAGAGATTACTAAAATTTATAGTGTAGCTGGGCTTCTGCCGGCTGGAAAATCTATTTTAACTTCCCGCCCATTCCGGACCCCTCATCATACTACTTCGTCAATAGCAATTGTTGGAGGAGGAACTTGGCCCAAACCTGGGGAAATTTCTTTAGCTCACAGAGGAGTTTTATTCTTAGATGAATTTCCGGAATTTCCTCGTTCAGTTTTAGAAGTTTTGCGTCAACCTTTAGAAGATGGAATAATAACTATATCAAGAGCATCAGGGACCTTAACTTTTCCGGCAAAGTTTATTTTAGTGGGAGCCACAAATCCTTGCCCCTGTGGTTACCTAACAGATCCTCAAAAAGAATGTTTGTGTACACCAGGGCAAATCATAAGATATAAAAAAAGAATCTCTGGACCACTTTTAGATCGAATAGACCTTCATATTGAAGTGCCTCAAGTAAAATATGAAAAACTATCCAGTGAAAAAGTAGCTGAAGAATCCGTCCAGATAAGAGAAAGAGTACAAAAAGCCAGGAATATCCAACAAAGACGTTTTGCTAAAACAAAACTTACTTGTAATTCGGAAATGAATGTTAAAGAGATAAAAAAATATTGCCTGGTTGATGAAAAATCTTCTAATCTTTTAAAACAAGCAGTAAATCAACTTCATCTTTCTGCTCGCGGGTATCATAGAATCTTAAAAATAGCTCGTACTATTGCCGATCTTCAAGATGAAGAAAAAATTCAACCTGTTCATATAGCAGAGGCTCTCCAATATAGAGCAAGAGAAGGAAATAGTTATTAATTATTAGTTATTAAAAAATAGGTTACAAAAATAGCCTGTTTTTTTAGTTAATTAAAAAATCATTTTATTCATATAATATAGCAAAAAATCTAAATAAACATTGACAAAAAAAGAAATTTATGATACAATATATTAATCTGCTGAAAATAAAAACAAAATAAATAAAATATCAAAAGAGGGAAAATGGCCCGAGTTCCAGTAATTAAAACAGTAAATTTAAGTAAATATTTCCAACCTTCTAAAACAAATGTTGTCAAAGCTCTCCAAGGAATAAATATAGAAATTTACTCAGGAGAGTTTATTGTTATTTTTGGACAATCAGGATGTGGAAAGTCTACATTAATGAATTTAATAGCGGGATTAACAGAGTCAACAGCTGGAGAAATTTATATAAGAGGCGAAAAATTATCTGGGCTTTCTTCTAAAGAATTTGCTAAACACCGCCGTACAAAAATTGGAATGATATTCCAGCAATTTAATCTTATAAGAACAATGAATGTTGTAGAAAATGTAGCTTTACCCTTAAATTTCTCTGGTATTTCCCGGGGGAGACGACTTGCCCGGGCAGAAAAAATGATGGAACTGTTAGGTTTGGAGGAGCAAAAAAATCAGACCCCTTCTGAACTTTCTGGAGGACAACAACAAAAATTAGCTATTGCCCGAGCTTTATCCTGTAATCCTTGGATTATTTTAGCTGATGAGCCAACAGGAAATATTGATAGTAAAGCAGCTGGTGAAATAATAGATTTATTGCTTTCTTTAAGTAAAAAATCTAAACGTACCGTTGTACTAATTACTCATAACCCTGAATATCGAAAGTATGCTGATAGAGTCATTTATCTAAAAGATGGTAGAGTAACAAAAATAGAAACTAGAAGAAAAATCAAGGAAACTAAAACACCTAAAGATATATTAAGTATTTCTGAATTAATAAAAAAGAAAACTAAAAAGAAGTAAGATTAGGAATAAGGAAAAAATGGTGAAATTCCAGGAAGAATAAGCACCTTCGTTTTACTGCGGTGAAATTCCAGGAGGAATAATGAAAATTATTGATGCTTTAAGATTAGCTATTGGAAACCTAAGAAGAAACAGCATGAGAACTACCTTAACTGTTTCTGGGGTAGTAATTGGCATTGGGGCTATTGTTTTTTTAGTCTCTTTAGCTTTTGGATTGGAAAAAGTAGTTATTGAAAGAACTACAAGCTTAGAAGCTTTGGAAATAATAGATGTAGAACCTGGCAGCATTCCTCAAGCCCAACTAAATGAAGAAAATATTAAAAATATACAACAAATCCCCAACGTAGAAAAAATAGCTCCTAAAATTAACCTAAGCAGTAAAGCTTCCTTTGAACAATCAAATACTACTACTTGTGTCATCTATGCAATCAATCCTCAATATTTTTCTTTAGAAGGAATAGATGTAGATAAAGGAAAAAAAGATTTCTCTAGTGAAGATGCTTCTGAAGCTATTATCTCTAGGAAAACTATAAAATTATTTGATTTAGAAGAAGTGGAAAATGCCTTGGGCAAAGAAATAACATTCGATTTTAATCTTCCTGATCAAGAAAAAACCTCAGAAAATTTAACTCAAAAATTGCAGATAATAGGAATTACTAGAGAAGAAAAACCATTAGCTTATATTCCCTTAAAAGCAATAGAAAAATTCAATATAGAAAATTATAATTCTGCTAAAGTAAAAGTCTCTGATAAAAATAAAATTAAAGAAGTGCAAAAGAAAATTGGAGACATGGGATTTAGAACTCATTCAGTTCAAACTTCTCAAATAGATGAAATAAATAAAATATTTGTGATTGTTAAAATAATCTTAGCTTGTTTTGGAATGATTGCCTTGTTTGTAGCTTCTATTGGCATCTTTAATACTATGACTATATCTCTTTTGGAACGAACTCATGAAATTGGAATTATGAAGGCTTTAGGAGCTACGGATAGAACTATTAAAAGATTGTTCAATTATGAGTCTTCTATAATAGGACTTATAGGAGGAATAATTGGAGTGTTATTGGGTTATCTTTTAGGTCTTGGTATTAATGTTTTAATTGTGTTTTTAGCTAAAACTTTTGAAGGTGAAGGTCAACCAGTTTTCTACACCCCTTTATATTTTGCTCTAGGTGTTGTAATCTTTTCCTTTGTTGTAAGTTATGTCGCTGGTATTTATCCAGCTAGAAGAGCATCAAAATTAAATCCTTTGGAAGCATTAAGATACGAATAATTATCATAAAATAATATTAAAGCAAATTAAAATCCAGCTTCCCCAAGCTGGATTTATTTGTTTTATAATAATAGATTATTTTATTGTGACAATTTAGAAATTTAAAAATTTATCCAACAACGGATTAAGGATATTAGTATAATTTAATAAAATACTAATAACAACTAAAATTATTACAAAAATTCCTAAAATAATCAAAATCTTCCTAAGATCACCCAAAACATAAGAATAATCTTTTTTTTCTGAAAATTTTTCTGATTTTTCAGTTACATCTTCTGGAATTGGCTCTGGTTTTGCTTTTTCTAAAAATTCTTCTTTTTCTTTACTTCCTCTAGCTTTAATAAAAGAAGACTCTTCTTTCTGTGATTCTTCCAATAATTTTTCTCTTATTTTTTGCTGATAAAATTGCTGTTTGAATTTCTTCTTAAATTTTTTCTTTTTCTTCTTTCTTTTACCCATGTCCCGTCCAAGTAAAGCTTCCATTTTCATTCCGGTTTTACCGGAATTCCAATTTTCGCTTTACTTCTCCTCTTCCGTAAAAATGGTCTGTGCCATTTTTACGGATTAAAACTATAACCTGCACTTCGTTATGGTGTAATTTAAAAATTATAAACTTTCCATTTCGGCAATTATTTTTCAAATAATTGCCTCCATTTTCTGTTCACTTTTCCTTTTTCACGAAAATACTAAATATCTCCCCCGGTTATTTTTTCAACAAAATAAGTTTTCTAAAACTGTCTCTACACTTTACATTATAATATTAAAAAGAAATTTTTCCAAATATTGTTGTGAAAAAGTATAAGATTTGTTAAAATAAAAAAACGGGAGGCAAAAATGCAAAATTTAATTTCTTTTATACAAAATAATTCAAATATTATTATTCTATTTTTATTACTTCTGGTTATTCTTCTTGGAAGTTGGCTAATTTATATTCAAATTTCCCTCAAAAAGATAATCAAAAGAAATAAAGAACTATTTAAGGGAAGCAGTGGAGAAAATTTAGAGATGATGTTGAATGACCATATTAAACAAGTTAATTTTGTATCAAAAAATTTAAAAAAATTAGATAAAATTTGTGAAGAAATCGATAAAATGGCTTGCTCTAGTATTCAAAAGATAGGTATAGTTAGATTTAACCCTTTTTCTGATGTGGGCGGAAATCAAAGCTTTGCTATTGCTCTTTTGGATTCAAGAAATTCGGGCTTGGTTATTTCCAGTCTCCATGGTCGAGAGGAAACTAGAGTTTATACTAAACCAATTATAGCTGGAAAATCAGAATATCATTTATCTGCTGAAGAAACTGAAGCAATTAAGAAAGCAGTTAAAAGTTGATGTGTTAATGAGCTGATGAAATAATGAGAAGATACTATAGAAACTAGCAAACTAGCGAAAGTTTTACTAACTTTAAAATCTAAAAAACTTAAAAGTTATTTATATAAAGATAAAAAACAAAATAACAATGCCCCATATACCTGTAAACTCATTAACTCATAACTTATATGTAAGGAGGAATTTATGTTTGAAAAAAAAGAAGAAAAAATCATTTTGAAAGAACCAGAGACAATAGTGGGAGAATCAGTCAAATTAAAAGGTAATCTAAAAAGTAACAGCAACATAAAAATCGCCGGAAGCCTAACAGGAGAAATAAAAACAAAAGGTAATATAGTAGTAGACAAATCATCTAAAATCAATGCTAAAATACAAGCAAAGAATCTCAAAGTATCTGGAACAATAAATGGGGATATTGAGGTAAAAGAGCAAATAGAGATTACTGAAACAGGAAAAGTTTTTGGTGACATTAGCGCCAATATCTTGAAAATTCAACCTGGAGCTATTTTTTCTGGAAAAAGTGCAATGCAAGAACAAACCTTGGCAAAAGAAGAGGAACTAACTCCTTCTTATGAATTACCAGAAAGCCAAAAAAATCAAAAGAAAGAAAAAAATAAATAATTAAATAATTATTAATTTAGCAAGCTAAAAAGCCCATGTATTATTATATTATTAATCCAGCAGCAGGTTATGGAAAAATTAATAAAATTCAAGATAGGCTAAAAACAACTCTAACTACTTTAAACATTTTAGGCGAATTTGTTAAAACCACAGGGCCAGATGATGCTAAAAAATTAACAAAATTAGGAATAGAAAAGGGATATAACACTATTGTAGCTGTAGGGGGAGATGGCACTGTAAATGAAGTAGCTAATGGAATAGCTAAATATGGATCAGAAAAAACAGTTTTGGGAGTAATTCCTATTGGTAATACAAATAATTTAGCCAAAACATTAGGAATTGAATCTTGGGAATCTTCTTGTAGTATATTAACATCTAGAAAATTAGAAATAATAGATTTAGGACAATTAGACAAAGAATATTTCATTACTTCAGCCGGAATAGGATTTGATGCTAGCATTATAAAATATAGATCTGAAACCAAATTTAATATTTTCCGCAAAATTTCTTATTTGAAAACACTTATTTCAAAATTACAAAGTTTTCGTTCTGCTAAAATAACATTGGAATTTAATGAAAATTTTTCTGCCCAAGTAGAAATTTTCACTGCATTAATTATAAATACTAAACCATTTCATTCTTCAATATCCAGTAAAATCAAAACAAGCCCTCAAGATGGACTTTTAGATGTTTTAGTTATAAATAAACTTTCTAAAATAAAAATGTTAAAATATTTAACTGCTATTGCTCGGGGTGACTATGAAAATTTAGATTATAAAGGAAAACAAATAAGTATATTTCATACTAAAAAAGTAAAAGTAACCTCTGGTAAATCTCTGCCCGCACATTTAGATGGAAAAATTATAAAAGATATTTCCAAAGAGCCTATTATAATAAAAGCTATTCCTAAAAAATTAAAAATAATTGTAGGTAAAAAAAGACAATTTTAATTAAATAAGTGTCAAAAGTATCAAATGTATCAAATGTATCAAAAATTATTATATTCTCTGATACTCATGATACCTATAACACATCTGACACATTTTTTTAAGGAGGGGAATTATTAAAAAATTCAGAATTAACCAACAAATTAAAGCTAAAGAAATTCTTTTTATTGATGAACAAAAAAAGAAAAAAGGAATTATAGATATCTCTAAGGCTTTAGAGATTGCTTCTGAGAAAGGATTGGACTTAGTAGAAGTCTCCCCGCATTCTGACCCACCTGTCTGTAGGCTACTTGACTGGGGGAAATATAAATATGAACAGAAAAAAATTGAACAAAAACATAGACAGAAACAAAAAGCTAGAAGTATAAAAGGGATACGACTAAGTCTAAGAATTTCGGAACATGATTTTAATACCAAAGCAAAACAGGCTCAACGTTTCCTACAAAAAAAACATAAGGTTAAAGTAACCTTAGCATTAAAGGGGCGAGAAATAACTCGACAAGAAATAGGTAAAAATATACTAGAAAAATTTTCTCTAAAACTAGCTGACTATTCACAAATAGAACAAAAACCTACAAGAGAAATGAATACTTTAATAATGATTTTAACCCCAAGATAATAAAAAGGCGCCAAGTGTGTCAGATGTATCAAAAGTATCACAAGTTATATATATTAAATCCTTTGACACCATTGACACCTATGATACTTATGATGCTTTTATGTGACTGAAAGGAGTGGAAATGCCTAAACTAAAAACTCATAAAGGTACAGCTAAAAGAATAAAAATAACTAAAACAGGTAAATTAAAAAGAAGAAGAGCTTACCGCTCTCATCTTAGAGAAAAGAAATCTAAAAAACGCAAAAGAAAATATAAAGGACTAATTGATATATCTAAAAATGATAAAAAGAATATAAAAAAATTAATACCGTATAAATAATAAGTGTCAAAAGTGTCACAGGTGCCATAGGTTTCAAAGGATATATAATAACATCTGATACTTTTGATACATCTGATACATTTGATACCTTGCGACTGGAAGGAGCAAAAATGACTAGGGTAAAACGAGGAACAACAAGTAGGAAAAAACATAAGAAAATACTTAAAGCTACAAAAGGCTTCAAAGGCTCAAGAAAAAAAAGTATAAAACAAGCAAAAGAGGCTTTACTTAAAGCTAAGTCTTATGCTTTGAGAGATAGAAAAAATAAAAAAAGGAATCTAAGGCGTCTTTGGAACATCCGAATCAATGCTGCTTGTCGCCAACAAGAGATATCTTATAGCAAATTTATCAATGCACTAAAAAAAGCTAATATTGAACTTGATAGAAAAATTTTAGCGGATTTAGCTGCTTGCGAACCAAAAGTCTTTGAAAAAATTGTAGAAAAAGCAAAACAAAAAATGTAATATTTTTAATTTTTCACTTTAAACTTTTAATTTTTATTATGCCTATCTATGAATATAAATGTCAAAAATGTAAAGCTCAATTTGAAAAATTAATTGGGGGATGTGGTATCCAATCACCACAGGTTTGTCCAGGATGTGGGAGTAAAAATATAAAAAAACTTGTTTCTACTTTCTCCTGTTCCTCTGGCGATTCAAAAAAAATAGAAACTAGTGATGCTAATTCTGGAGGTTGTACTAGTTCTTGCAAAACCTGCCCCGGATGTAGATAAAAAGTTGGGTTTATTTAATAAACGGTTGGATGTAAAATAAACCTTATTTAAAAATTGGCTATTTAATCAAAAAAGACCTTTTAAGGTCTTTTTAATTTAGACAAAAAAATTAAAATTAGAACCAAAATCGACAAGTATTTCATTTTCACTCCACTAATACTATATATTGATTTCTCTTTTTTGGATCCAAAAATCTTTTTATCTCTTCTAATTGTGAAGATTTTACTTTTCCAAGTTTAATCTTAACTAACAACTGGTCTGATATCGCCAAAAGAGGTAAAACTTCTGTACTGTCTTCTAAGGAAGGACAGTTTAATATTATAATATCAGCTTTTTGTTTTAAATTTGCAGCTACCCGTTCAAGATTAGCTTGAGCTATAGTATCTGTTGGCAAACTACTTTTACCTGAAGGTAAAAACTTCAACTTTGATTTATTGGTTTCTTGAATATATTGATCAATTTCTTGTGGATGTTTTACAAATTCAAAAAATCCTTTTGTTTCAGAACATTTAAAAAATTTACATAACAAAGAATTATATATATTAACATCAACTAAGAGGGTATTTCTTCCAGAGTAAGTAAAACTCAAAGCTAAATTAGCAGAAATTAAACTTAAATCTTCATTTTCTGAACCAGTAATTAAAATTATTTTTTTAACATTAGAATCTTTATTGTTTTTTAGTAAATATGATCTTAAAAGTTGAAAATTTCGCATTTCTTTACTATCAGGAGAAAGTAAATTTTTTATTTTTTTAGAAATAACTCCTGCTATAGGAATATTTAATATTTCTTGAACCTGATTTTTGGTATTTAAAGTTTTGGAAAAATATTCCCAGCTAAAAGCTAATAATATACTTAAAAACAAACCACAGATAAATCCGACTAATATATTTAGAATAACATTAGGACGACTTGCAGTCACTGCTGGAGGAGAAGTGATGATTTCAAAAGAAATATCCTTGTCTTTTTTCTGATAAATAATATTAGTCTGTTCTTCCAAAGTATTAATTAAAGCATACACTAACTTATTAGCTTCCAGTTCATCTTTTTGTGTAAAATTAACTTCCACTGTTTGAGAAGATGTTTTTTTAGCTTTAAATTTTTTAGATAGATCTTTAATACTTATTTCACTAGTGGAAATATCAGCTTTTTTGTAAACCTCACTTGCAATGGATAGAGTTTTACACCATCCTACAATAGTATTGGCAAAAAGTTCACTAGCTTGGATAGTATAATAACCATCATATTGATAATCTGAGGTCTCTTGACGATCAGCACGACTAATTAAAAAAGAAACTGAAGCATTATATTTCACAGGAATAGCCAAAGAAACTAAAAAAGTAGTTAAAACAACAATAAGAGTTATTGCTATTATTAATATAATGCGCCTTTTTAATACCAACAAATAGTCTCTTAATTCCATTTTATCTCCCTTATTTCATCCCGGCAATTCGTCGGGATGAACGGGCCGTTCCAATCGCCTTGTGGCGATTGGAAATAGGCCTTCAACAGCTCAAAACACATAACATCTAGTGTTTAGCTTTTTTCTTTTAGTACTATGCGCTACCTGCCTGCCGCCTGCCCACCTTTGGTGGAGCAGGCAGGTGTGCTAAATATATTATACATTATTTAATTTATTTTGGAACTCTTTATATTTTTCATCTACAAAATCTTTGATTTTTTTCTTAAAAACCGAGATATCAAAAGAAAGCGCATGTTGACGAATAATTTTAGGATTATATTTTTCTGACTTAAACCTTCTCACTTTATCTATCAGACATTGAGGTGTCTGTTCTTCAAAAAATGTTCCTGTAATACCTTCTACAACAGATTCACAAGCTCCTCCTTCCCTGTAAGCAATAACTGGTCGTCCTGAAGCCATTGCTTCTACAGGGGTAATACCAAAATCTTCCTCGCCCGGAAAAATAAAAGCCTTACATTGTGAATAATATTTCCTTACTCGTTCATCTTCTAATCCACCTAAAAATTTAATATTAGGCTTAGCCATTTTTTTTAATTTTTCAAGCTCTGGTCCTTCACCAATTATTACCAAAGGTAAACCTAAGTCACTAAAAGATTGTACTGCAATATCAATTTTTTTATAAGGAATTAATCTAGAAACAATTAAAAAATAATTACCAATTTCCCCTTGAGGTTTATAAAAACCAGTATTCACTGGGGGATAAATTACTTTGGATTTCCGACTATAATATTTTTTTATTCTTTTCCTTACAATTTCAGAAATAGCAACAAAATAATCTACTCTGTCCGCAGCCTGTCTATCCCAAACCCTTAAATAATTACCAATAAATCCTTTGGTGATTCCACCAGTTACTCTCTTATCTATACCAATTTCCCAAAGATAGCGAGTAGGGGTATAACAATAACAAATATGCAAAGTTTCTGGGGAAGTTAAAACGCCTTTAGCACAACTATGAGAAGAAGAAATTACCACATCGTATTTTTTTAAATCAAATTGCTCAAAGGCAAAGGGCATAAAGGGAAAAAAAATCTGATGTCTTCTCTTAGCCTGAGGAAATTTTTGTAGGAAAGATTTAATAACTTCAACATTATTAAACTGAGGAACTTTCTGTTTATTATAAATTGAAGTATAAATTGGAGCCTGGGGATAAATCTGATGCAAAGCCAAAAGTGCCTGTTCTGAGCCAGTGAAGTTAGTAAGCCAATCATGGACTAAAGCAACTTTCATTGTTTTTATCTCCGTTTTTATCTATGATAAAAACCACTATATTAATATTTGTGAGTGATAGTCTGTAATTGTGAGTTATAGTGGATTCCGACTTTGTCGGAATCAATAAGCACCTTTTTTCTTCAAAACAGCAGGGATGGTTTTTAATATAATCTTAAAATCTAACCACAAAGACCAATTTTGTACATAATGAATATCTAAATTTACTCTTTCTGAATAAGAAAGATTTGTTCTACCACTTATTTGCCAAAGGCCTGTAACCCCTGGTTTTAAAACCAAAAGATATTCCTTATACTCACCATATTTTTCTAATTCTTCTTTTACAATAGGTCTAGGACCTACTAAACTCATTTCTCCCTTTAAAACATTAATAAACTGGGGCAATTCATCTAAACTAGTCTTTCTTAAAATTTTACCCAATTTTGTTACTCGAGGATCATCTTTCAACTTATACTCTTCTTTAAATTCCTTTTTTAATTTAGGATCAGTTAAAATTTTTTGTAAAACCTTATCTGCTTTTTCCCCTCCGTATTCTGTTCCCGTGCAAAACTCGATTTTCATTGTACGAAATTTATATAAATAAAATAATTTCCCTCCTCTGCCTATTCTCTTATGTTTATAAAAAACAGGGCCAGAAGAATCTATTTTTATTAAAACAGCTAAAATTAAAAATAAAGGAGATAGTAAAATCAAAACTAATAGAGATCCTAATAAATCAAAAAATCTTTTGTATATTCTCCCCCATCCTTCTAAAGGGGTTTTTTTAAGCTCAACAATAGGAACCCCAGCACAAGTTGAGGAATCAATGTTTAAAGCATTAGTTTCAAAAAGATTAGGAACAAATTTAAATTTTATTTTTAAATCTTTACAAAAATTTAATAAAGCAAGGGTTTCAGCTTCTTTCAGTGGTTTAGCTTGAATAAGTTCATTAATTTTTTCATTTTTAATTAAGGATCTAATTTTTTCTTGAGAATGAAAAAAATCTTTTTCAGAAAAGTTTTTTACAATTTTAATTCCCCAATTTAAATTGTTTTGTAATTCCCGACAAATAGCAGGTGCTGTTTGACCTATTCCTATAATTACTGCTTTATGAACTCCTATCTCATATTTATATAACCATTTTTGAATACTACTAATAAAAAATCTTCCTAAACTTACTAAAACAATACTTACAAACCATCCAGCGATTACAATAAACCTAGATTTTAAAGGTTCTTCTTTTAGGAGAAAAGAAATAGCAAATATAGCCATTGTTCCCAAAGATACACTGGAAAATACTGCATAAATTAAATCTAATCCTTTCTTTTGAACACGCAGATTATAAAGTCCTCTTAGAGCAAAAATTACAACCCAAGCCAATGCAATGACAACTATTATAAGAAAATATTGTTTTATAGGAAGCATGTTTACCTCTGGTGAAACTCCCAAAGTTTGTAAAATTCTCCAGGAAGGTAACTCAATTCTCATTCTGAGAAAATAAACAATTACAAAAGAGAAAACAATCATAAAAAAATCTACTGGAACTAAAAGAATACTAAAAATAAGCTCTGATTTTTTCATTTTTTGCCTTAAATATATTTAAGTACCACCTAACAATTAAACTGTGGTACTTTTATCTGCCTACGCAGAACACCAAGGGCGCCTGCCTATGGGTGAAATACAAAATTCACCCGACGAAGCTCTGCTCCCGCCTTTGCGAAGCCCGCTTCGGCGGGCGAAGAAAGGTCAGCGGATGTCGCCCCAGACGGACATAACAAACGGTATTATGGGTCTACCCGTGGAGTTCCATAATAATTATTTTAACTACTTAAGTAGACTATAAGCCGAGTTCTGTACCCCAGCCTTTTGTTAGTCAAAGAGGCTGTGGATAGCAATCATCTATCTAGCCCTGTACCGATTCTGGTACAGGGTCAAGCAGTAAGCTCCTTAATTACCCACCGAGCTAGTGGTATTACCATGTGATTGTAATTAAGGTCCGACTTACCTTGCATCAGATGGGGTTTACCATCCCCCGGTGTTGCCACCGGGAGAAGAAGGTTCTTAGGCCTTCACTTTTCACCCTTATCCCCCACCACTTTGACAAGAATCTTTATAAATATATCTGAAAAAAATTTTACTCCCCAAAGTGTATATTTGTGGTTCCAATCAAAGTGGTGGGGGACGGTATAGTTTCTGTGGCACTTTCCTTGGGATCACTCCCACCCCGTGTTACGGGGCACCCTGCTCTATGGTGCTCGGACTTTCCTCCCCCCACCAGTTTTAGATTTTACATATATGCTATGTTTTATTCTTTTCTTAAGTTCAGAATAACTATTTTTAAACTTTTTCAATCTTGCTTCTCTTATAGCAACATCACTAGAAGACAAATAAGCTTCATAATAAAATAAAGTAAATGGAATTCGATTCTTTGTCGATTTATTCAACCCTGAATTGTGTTCTTTAAATCTTCCTCTTAAATCTGAAGTTCTACCAATGTAAAACCTATTGTCTTTTTTTGATTTTAGAACATAAACATAAAACATAAAAGTGGTGGGGGGCGATCACCCAGTCTACTTAAGCACCTTTCATTTTATCTAAAAATCATCTAATTGTCAATCCTAATATTCTTAAATTACTCTGTTCTATCCCTTTCCTAGAGCTTCAGAAATGGCTTTTTTAACTAGCTTATCAGCTTCTTTATTTTTCTCCCGAGGAATATATAAAAAGCTTACTTTTTTGAAACTTTGTATTAAATTCCAAACTTTTACAAATAAAGAACCTAAGTCTTTATTTTTAATCTTATATTTTCTATTTAATTGATTTACTATCAATTCTGAATCTAAAAAAAATTCAATCTTAGAAGCTTTTATTTTTTTTGCTTCTTCTAAAGCAAAAATAACTGCCTTATATTCTGCCTGATTATTGGTGGCCTTACCAATATATTTATAAATTTTTTTTATTATCTTGTTTTTTTCATTTACAAAAACTGCTCCAATACCTGATGGTCCTGGATTTCCAATAGCTCCTCCATCTGTATAAATTTTTAAAAACATATTTTCTCCTTTAAATTATGAAAAATCAGGTATACTTTCCAAATACCACTTGCCTTCTTTTTTAATCAAATCAATTTTTTCATCAAATCTATTTTCTTTTTTTAAACCAGAAATCTCACTTTCAATTTTGCCTTTAGCTTGGACTTTCGCAATATCACTGTTTTCTGATATTGTTTCAATTTGCAGGTCAGAAAATTTTATTTCTTGGGCATTTCGCCAATTTTTAATATCCTCTGAAGCCTTATCCCAATTATCTCTATCTATATACAAAAGAGCTTTTTTAAAATTTTTCATCTCCAAAGAGGTAATATAACCCTGCACTGCTACTTTAGGATTGTTTTGTGTAGGTTGATTTAAAAACCAAGTAGCTACCAAAAAAATTATTAATATAAATATTCCAAAAACAAAAATCTTTTTCCCAAAACTAAATTTAGATTTGGGTTTTTCTTCCTCTAATTCATCCTTAGCAAATAATTTCTCTCCACATTTATAACAAACTTCAGCACTATCTTTATTTTTCCTGCCACATTTCCAACAATAAATCATAAAACCCCTTTCTTTGATTTTTCAACAAAAAATCATGAAAGTATGAAAGTCGGAAGTTCCTCCCGACGAGTCGGGGTGACCCGATTTGAACGGGCGACCTCCGGCACCCCATGCCGGCGCGCTAGCCAACTACGCCACACCCCGATTGTTCTAATAATACCTTATCAAATCAAATATTTAAAATCAATAAAAAAGAAGCACTTTTGTGCTTCTTTTAAAAATATAAAAAATAATTTCTGCTCTGCTATGTCGTATAAGCTTTCTGTTTTCGATCCTGGAAAACTAAGTGGGTGCCTGCAGTCATTCCGGAAATTCCGGAAGACGATTTAAGGCTTCCCGGTTTTCACCGGGATATCCCCAAAGAGGGACTCCCAATGCAAAATGTGTTGGGTCGAAATTATATTCAGCTTTAACGAACATAGAAGAGCTATTTATATTATAAACCTTTTTAAAAAATAAATGCAAGTATTTTCTAAAAAGCTAAATAAATGTAATTTATAAAATAGTTATCTGCTTAACATCCCTATAATTCCTAATTCCTTTAGAAGTCTTGCTAAACTTTTAAAATCGAAATCCCTGTAATGAAAATTATCTTTAATCCAGGTTGCTCCTGTTATAAACCTTTTTAAAAAATAAATGCAAGTATTTTCTAAAAAGCTAAATTATAGGGAGAATATTTGGGGGGATAAAAATATTTACAAGAAAAGAAATTACACTATAAATTACTCCACCAAATAAAAATAAAATGAGAATTAAAAAGAAAAAACCCATATATTCAAACTGAGCCAAAGCTGGCTTTGCTTCCTCAGGTAAAATAACATAAAGAATTTTTGAACCGTCCAAAGGAGGAATAGGAATTAAATTAATAACTAAAAGAATTATATTAATAAAAATAATCAATATAAAAATCGAGAGAAAAAATGCAGGAAGAGCAATATTAAAAAAATGAGATATCCAAAGAGGAATAGCAAATACTAAGATTAAAAATAAGTTAGATGCCGGACCAGCTAAAGCCACAAAAAATGGTCCCCACTTCTGATCCCTAAGATTATAAGGATTAAAAGGAACGGGTTTGGCAGCAGCAAAAATGATTGGAGAACGCATAATAATTAAAAGAAATGGCAATAGCAAAGACATCATTGGATCAATGTGAGCTATAGGATTTATAGTTAATCTACCTTCTAATTTTGCTGTGGGATCACCTAAAAAATTTGCCATCCAAGCATGAGAAAATTCATGTACTGAAGCTGAAAAAAATAAAACTACAAGTAAAATTAAAATAGAAAAAAGATCAAAACTTTCTAACATACTTTCTCCAAAATTATTGACTTATTAATTTAGGTATGCTAATATCATTTTGTCTAGATTTAAGTATACATTAGCACATAGCAGATAGCAAATAGAAAATAGCACATAGTCCAAATAACAATTAACTAATAAAATAATAAACAATCTGCTAATTGCTAAAAGCTAGACGCTATTTAGGGAGCTATCATGGCTAGAGTTTGTGATATATGCAATAAAAAAATATTATCAGGACATAATGTTAGCCATTCTCATAGAAAAACTAAACGTAGGTGGAGACCAAATCTTCAGAAAAAGAAAATATTAATTGATGGGAAATTAAAAGAAGTGAAAATCTGTACAAAATGCCTTAGAAGTATGGAAAAAACTAAATAATTGATAAATTAATATTTGTTAACTATTTAAAAAACCGAGATTATTCTTTATTCTCGGTTTTTATATAGCAAATTGACGCCTGTGATGCCTATGACACTTTTGACACTATTATTGACACCTCTGACACTTTTGATACTTTTGATACTTTTGATGCTTATAATACCTTATTTCTTAAAAGAATAATTAATTATTTTGCAATTCATCAAAACCTGATTGGGAATAATCAAATGCTGATTATCTTTTAATTTAACCACTGTATAGAATAAAGTAATTTCTTCAACTTTTCCTTTCTTGTCATCAATCTCTACAATGTCTCCTAAACGTACAGGCTGGGTAAAAGCAATTACTATCCCAGCAATTACACTTCCTAAAGTGGTTCGAGCAGCAAACCCAATAACAATTCCAATAATTCCTGCCGAGGCAAACATTGCTGTACCTATTTTCTCTATTTCAGGAAATTGATATAGGGCGGAGGCTATTCCAATAAAATAAATTGCTATTACAATCAGTCTTTTAATCATTCTGATTCTAGTTTTCTCTGCAGTTGTTAATTTTTTATCTAGCTTCTCAGGAATCTTTGCTGTATTTCTATCAATCATCCAACTAATAATTCTAACAATACTAAAAGTAATAACTAGAATTATTCCAGCCTGAATAAAATTAGAAAGATTGATGGTAAAATACTCTGGCATTCTAAATTATCTTTTAATTAATAAATTCTAAATTCTAGACAAAATTCCAAGCACCAAATTCCAAACTTTTTTGTGATTTGGAATTTGTAATTTGGAATCTTTTAAAATTTAGAATTTAAATTTTAACTTTTTTATCCTTTACTCTTCAAAATTACCACTTCCATTTCTTCTGGAATCTTACCATAATTTATTACTAATTTCTCTTCCTCTTGTTTTTTAGAGATGCCCATTTCTTTACAAAATTTATCTATTGGATCTAAATCTTTCAAAGTAGTTTTGCTTGTTTTGTAATGCATGGGAATTACAACACGAGGTTCTATCTCATTAATAATTTTAGAAGATAATTCTGCATCAATAGTATACACTCCACCTACAGGGATCATCAATACATCCACTCCATTTATCTCTTCAAGTTCAGAATCTGTAAGATTATGCCCTAAATCTCCTAAATGGCAAAGACGTAATCCATCAAACTCAATTAAATAAATAGTATTGCTTCCCCTCTCTGCACCTTGTTTTTGGTCATGGAAAGAAGAAATGCCATAAATTACCACCTTTTTTATCTCATATTCTCCTGGTCCATCAACAACTTTGGGATCGCCTAAGATTGCTTGTACATTATTATGATCATGGTGGTCATGACTTACAGTAACAATATCTGCTTGGGTTTTGGGTAGGTTCAAACCAATACTCTTATCATAAGGATCAGTAACCAAAATAGTTTTCCTACCTTTAATTTTAAAACAAGAATGCCCTAACCAAGTAATTTCCATGTACTTCTCCTTAATGTTCAATATACCATAAATATATCTGCTTGCCAAATGAGGCTCTTTTTCGATATACTGAGAGATAAAGGAGTATCAATGGAAAAATTTCTCAAAGAATTAAAACAGTTAGATACCAAAATTAATATTCAAGATTCTTCATCAATTGGAAAAAAAGATTTTTATATAGAAACTGATAAAATTGAAAAAATTATTAATTTGTTTAAAAAAGAGACAGCTCGACTTATTACTTTAACTACTTATTCCAATTCAGATGGAGAAATTTTTATTTATTATCATTTCGATTTAAAAAATTCTGTATTTACAGTAAAAACAAAAGTGGTAAATTTTAAGATCAATTCTATAACTAAGAAATTTCCGGCGGCTTTTTGGATTGAAAAAGAAATACACGAAATGTATGGAATAAAATTTATAGGTCATAAAAAACTAACTAATTTATTACTTACTAAAAAAATAAAAACTCCTTTTTTACCTAGAAATAAAAAGAAAGGAAAATATGGCTAAAAGAATTACAATTGGACCTGATTATCCTATAATTCAAGAATCTATAAAAGTTAATGTCAAAACTGAAGGCGATATAATCTATGATGTTGATATTGAAATTGGTTTTGCTCATCGAGGAATTGAAGCTTTAATCCTAAAAAGAAATTTTTGGCAAGTTTTAGAGATAGTGGAAAGAATATGCGGGCTTTGTTCACACACTCATGCTCTAGCCTATAGCCTGTCGGTAGAAAATTTAGCTAAAATAAAAGTTCCTATGCGAGCTCAATTTATTAGAACAATCATAGCTGAACTAGAACGTTTACATTCTCATCTTTTTTGGATTGATGCTGTATCTAAAACTTTGGAATTTGAACTATTGGCTGAATATATTTTAGAAATTCGAGAAGGGATAATGGATATTTTAGAGACTATATCTGGAAACAGAGTAATGTTTTCTATCAACACTATTGGAGGAGTAAGAAGAGATATTAAAAATCCTAAGCAAATTTTAAAAATGTTAGATAGACTTAAGGTGCCAATGGATAGTTTATATAAAACTTTTGATTGTAATACTCAAATTTTAGACAAGACTAAAGGTATTGGTATATTATCTCATAAAAAAGCAAAAGAATTAGGGGTAGTTGGCCCCACTGCAGAAGCTTCAGGAATATCAAATGATATCAGAAAAGAAGCTCCTTATGCTGCCTATAATCAAATAAAACTTAAACCTACGGTACTTTCTGAAGGAGATGCTTATTCCAGAATTATTATTCGATTTTGGGAAATTTTTGAAAGCATTGAAATATTACAACAACTAGTAAAAAAAATGCCAAACGGATCTGTTGCTGCCCCAGAAATATCTGTTCTACCTTCAGGATGTGGTATTGGAAGAGTGGAAGCTCCAAGAGGTGAACTAATTCACTTTTTAATATCTGGTGGATCTAAAATTCCTGAAAGACTAAAAGTTCGTCCCCCAACTTTTGCCAATCTTCCAGCAGTTCGTGAAATGCTGGTTGGAGATAAAAAAGAAAATATGAATTTGATCTTAGCTTCTATTGATCCTTGTTTCGCTTGTACCGAGCGATAAATCGTTCAGTATTAACCATCAGTATCTAAAGGAGAAAAACAAAATGCATGAATCACACATTGCTTCTGAATTATTAAAAATAGCTTTAGGTAAAGCAAAAGAAAATAAGGCAAAAAAAATCACTAAAATCTATATTAATTTAAGTAAAAAGGACCATATAACTCCTGAAAATCTTAAATTTCATCTTAAAGTTTTAACAAAAGACACAATTGCTCAGGGTGTTGAAATAGAAATTAAAAAAGCTAATAAGACATATATTGAAAATATTGAAATAGAATAAAGCAGAAATTCGTCAGACGGTTACGGTTAGGAAGTGCGTATCGAGGTTCGGTTATGGTTACGTGCATTTTTATTGACGAACTTCGTAACCAAAAGACGATACGGGCCTAGAAAGCTTTCTGGGCAAGTTTCGTAACCTTAACCTTAACCTATTAACTCCTAAACATATTATCCTCAATAATACCTAATAACCACAAGGAAAGTGATGTTTCTAAAAAACAAAACTTATAATATTTATCCTTTAAATGTTGGCTCTTGTAATGGTTGTGATATTGAGCTGGGGGCTTTATTCTCTTCAAAATATAAATTGGAGAAATGGGGACTGGAAATTAATGAAAATCCTAAGAAAGCAGATTTGATTATAATTACAGGGCCTTTGACTATAAAAAGTAAAAATTTCTTTCAAAAAGCACTGAAATCTTCTAATAATTTAAAAGGCGTAATTGCACTAGGATCCTGTGCGACTTCCTGCAACCTTTTCTGGGACAATTACCCAGTTTATGGACCTCCAGACAAATTTACTAAAATTAATCTTTATGTTCTAGGCTGTCCTCCAAAGCCAGAAGCTATATTAGAAGGAATAAATCAAATTTTAGGATTAAAAATTAAAAAACCAAAAGTGGTTATACCTTATGGTTTCAGGGGAAGATTAAAATATGATTCTAAAAAATGCATTGGTTGCCTAACCTGTATTCGCTTCTGCCCAGCAGGAACAATTATTGCTAAAAGAACTGAAAAGGGGCTGGAAATGGAATATTTCTATGGAAAATGTACTTTTTGTGGTATGTGCGCCCAACACTGTCCAACTGGAGCAATTACTTTAACCTCTGATTATAAAATGATTGAAAAGGATAAGAAAAAATTTGTAACTAAGGGAAAAGTGAAAAAATAAAATGACAAAATATAAAGAGGTTTTTTGTTTTAAAAATCTCAATAAGTATAAATTAATAAATGGAGTTACTTATAGAAATTTTGGATCAATTGATATTTCTAATCCTAAATCTACCTCCAAATTAGCCAACTTTATCAGTAAATCTTTTGGTAAAAAAATAAATTCTCAAAATATTATATTCGTTCAACAGGTGCATGAATCAAAAATTCACATTTGTTCTGATGAAGCTCCACAGGCTTATACCCATAGTATATTCAGGTCTTTTGGTAGAGCGAAATCCGCCGAAGCGAATTTCGCGAAGGCGGGAAAAGATAAATCAAAAATTATCCCTGAAGTTGATGCTTTAGTAACTTGTAAACCTGGGCTGGTTTTAGTTATTCGTACCGCTGATTGTATACCTGTTTTATTATTTGACCCTCAAAAAAAAGTGGTTGCCGCCATCCATGCTGGCAGAAGAGGGCTTTTGGAAAATATTATTCCAAAAACAGTCAATATTTTAAAAAACAAATTTAACTGTACAACTAAAAATATTTTAGTGGGAATTGGTCCATATATAAAAAAATGCTGTTATGAAGTGGGGTCTGATGTTGAAAATGAAGTAAAAAAAGTCTATCCGGACAGTTGGAAAAATTTTCTTCAAAAAAGAAATAATAAATTATATCTAGATCTGGAAAAAATTATCTATAAACAAATTTTGGGTTTTGGAATAAAAAAAGAAAATATAGAAGATATAAATTTATGCACCTCTTGCCGAAATAATTTATTTTTTTCCTATCGCAAATCAAAAACAAAAGAAGAAAAAAATAAAAGACTGGCAACATTTGTAGGATTATAATTATAATATAGTGTGTTGGGATATTGAAATATTAACAAAAAAAACCAGCTTTGTGCTGGTTTTAAAAAATTTAAATACCTATCTCTAAATCTCTTTTAATTCTTTGTTGACTAGTAAATCTTTCAAAACTATAGTCACTGCTGTGGCTATAGGTACAGCAACTATTATTCCTACCACTCCCATAAGTTTAGCTCCAACTAAAATAGAAACTAAAACAATAGCGGGATTCAACCCTACAGCTTTTTGCATTACTTTGGGGACTAAAACACTATTTTCAAATTGCTGAATGGCAACATACAAAACTATAACTACTGGAACTAAAGCTGTTGATTGAGCAAAAGCTAAAATTACAGCCGGAATGCCAGCAATAACCGGACCAATAATAGGAACAATCTCCATTACTCCAAAAATTAAAGCCAAGGTTAAAGCATAATCAACTCCTAAAATCAAAAGGCCAATCAGAGCTAAAACACCAACAAAAAACATTAAAACCAACTGGCCTCTAAGCCACAGACCAATTTTCTTTTGAATTTCATTAATTATTCTTATAGTGCGTTTTTCATACTCAGAGGGGAGAATAGAACTTAAAAATTTTCTCAACCCATCTTTTTCTACCACCAAATAAAAAGTTAAAGCTAAGATAGCAATAAAAGAAACAATCCCGCCTAAAATTTTAACTACAAGTACAAAAGCATTCTCGGCTAACCCTGCTAATTGATTACCCAAAGATTTTAGAAATTCTTGTAAACCAATAACAATATGATAATCTTCAGATAATTTTTGCATACTTCCAAAAGTTTCCGATAAACGATCAATATAAAAAGGCAACCTTAAAGCTATTTGTTTTAATTGATCAGCTACTGGAGGAATAACTAAAGAACCTAAAAATCCTACTAAACCTAGAACAACCACATATACAATCAGAGTAGAAATTGTCCGAGGAATCTTTTTTTCTGAAAACCAATCAACTAAAGGCATAATCAAAGCAGCTAAAATAATAGCTACTAAGACTATCAAAACAATATCTCGAACAAAATACAAAAAAGCTAAAGTTAAAAGTACTAAAATAATTTTTAGTATAGTTTTAATGGAAACATCAAATTGTATTTTTTGATCTTTATCCATAATAACCTTAATTAATAAGTATCACAAGTATCATAGGCGTCAATGGTGTCAAAGGATTTTTATATATAACTTCTGATACTTTTGATACATACCTTTGACACTCTATACCTCTAAAAGATAATGCGACTACTTCAAGTGAAACAATACTACACTTATATTTCTTAATTGCTAATTTTGTTATTTTTACTAAGTTATATTAGCAAAATTTAAAAAGAAAAGCAAGTTTTTATTTACTTTTTTTTAAATTGTCAATTATTACTTTTTTCTTTCTGGAAAAGATATTATGTAAAAATCTATCTCGGCAAATTCCTCTATATTCAAATTCTTTCTTAAGCATTACTGTATAATTAATTTCTTTACCTGTCTTTTTATAAAAATTCTTCACAAAACGTTTTAGTTTCTTTAAATTAATATTCCCCACCAACAACAAATCAGTTTTTGAATGTTCATCTTTCATAAATAATCCACAAAGTACTGCTAGGTCTATCCTGCCTAATGTTCTGATATTTTGAGTAACCTCATCATCAGTATCCGCAACCTTTTGTATAATTTTTTTTAATTCAGGATATAGAATAAAATCTTTATTCACTATAAATTCTTGACGATTGGAAGAAGATTTGCTTTTTAGGATCCCTAATTTATTTAGATTAATTAATTCTCTACGCACTGAATTAATTCCCAATTTCAATTTACGGGCCAATTCCCTACCATAAAAATGACTATTGGGATTATTTAAAAATATAACTAAAAGTTGTGTTCGAGTTTGAGAACCAAAAAGACGCTCAAGCATATATTGCCTTTAATCCTCTAATATTAAATTATTCAAATCTTAATAACCAATCCCGATAAGTAATAAAATCCTGAAGTTTTTAAATCCTAATTTCTAATATCTAAATCCTAAACAAATCCTAATACCTAAATCCAAATAACCAAAACAAATGTTTAGAATTTTGAACATTTGAATTTTGAAATTGTTTAGAATTTAGTATTTCGTATTTAGTATTTTGTTTTTTACTCTTTCTCCAAATCCACTTTCTCTATATTCTCTATCTTCCTTCCTAAGAATTTCTGAGCAATTTCTTCCAAATGGGGGGTAATATCGGAGAAATAAAATTTATGATTTTTAGCTTTTTTTAATTTCTTTTTTAAATCATCATTATTCTCTAATATTTCTTTAACTTCATCCACTGTTTCTGTTGCTGGATCAACAATAGTAACACTCTTACCTATTATATTAGAAATCATATCAGAAAGTAAAGGGTAATGAGTACAGCCTAAGATTAAAGTATCTATATTATAATCCTTAAAAGGTTTTAAGTATTTTTTTAAAATTCTCTTAGTTTCTACAGTTTTTATCCAGTTTTCTTCTACTAAAGAAACTAAAAGCGGACAAGCTTTTAAATAAATTTCAGCATCAGCATGAATTTGTTTAATTGCTTTTTTATATATACTACTTTCAATAGTACTTCTTGTTCCAATAACTCCAATTTTGCCAGAAGAAGTAACTCCGACAGCTTTTTTTACTGCTGGCTCTATAACACCTATAATAGAGAGATCAAAATTTTTTTGTAAAGTATTCAGCGCTAAAGCAGATGCAGTATTACAAGCAACAATTATTATACTAGCTTTGTTTTTAATTAAAAAATGAGTATTCTCTAAAGCATAACGAGTTACTGTGTCCTTAGATTTTGTTCCATAAGGAACCCGAGCGGTGTCTCCAAAATAAATAATTTTATATTCTGGTAATTTTTTAAATATTTCTTGAACAACTGTAAGTCCCCCCACCCCTGAATCAAAAATGCCTATCATTCTAACCTCCGGTTAAACTTAGAACTATATTCAATAATTTAAGTTAATAAGTAATCTCTGTTCCTGGTTCTGTAACTTCAATCCAAGTTTGACCGGGATTCAACCTTATCTCTTTACCATCGTCATTATAATATTTAGTTCTGGAAGTTCTGGAAGTCTTTTCCCATGTACCAGTTTGAGCTTTGCCATCTAAAAATACAATGATTTTTCCTGAGCCTATTGTATCCATTTTTCGCACATGTTCATTAATTCTAGTTGCAATAGGATAAGTAGAAGAAACAAACTGGACTATAATATTCTTAGCTGTAATTTGATTGCCAGTAACTTCATCTTTAAATTCCTCCCCCCCTTGAAAACGTAGATAATTATTATCTTCCCGATTATATACCCAGCGTAATTTAAATCGATAGTCTTGATAGTTCACTTTTATCTCTTGTCCATCTGGTCGCTCATCTAAAGAAATATCAGATTTAAATTTAAAACCCTCATAATCTTTCTCTAGGTTCCAGCCTTTTTCACGAGCTAAATCCCATAATTTTCCAGTAGAAGAATAGAGATTATGAGGAGCATAACGATCTTGAGTACGCCAATAGGCTTTGGCATTATAAAATTGATTTAAATCTAAAATCCCATAGGAGACAATTTGATCTAAAGCATTTATACTACCACCACAATGAGCAAAAAAAGCATCAAATTCAGAAAGCCAATCTATAAAATAAGTCCTTGCCGATCTTACTGGTCCTATCTCGTCTGCATCTTCACATGCATAAAAGACTAAAAATCGAGTAATTTGTCCTTCGGTCAGAGCTTCATAAACCAAATCAGCTTTATCCAAACCAGATTGAGGCCTGGCGTCTGTATGGTTTTCAATAGCTACTGCCAAAGGAACACGCTCAGCTTTATTTTTATCTACTAATTTTCCACATAAAGGACAAATAACTTTTTCTTCGGTAATATTTAAAGAAATACCATCTTTTTGACCAGGTTTGGATAAAAGCGGGGAAAAAATTAAAGAATCTTTAAAAAACTTAAGATAGACAAAAAATAAAACAATTCCTAAAAAAGCAACTACAAAAGTTACAATCAAAAAAATCTTAATTTTTTTACCTCTAGGGCTCTTTGATAATTTTTCTGATGGTTTTTTTGCTGAAGCAGTTAATTGTTCAGATTTGTCAGAAGTAGTTAATTGTTTAGATTCATCCATTAATTTAACCTTTATATAAATCGGTTACGGTTAAGGTTACCTGTCCGCCATCGTCTACAGCTCAGCCGTTGGTAGGCGGACGAAATGCGTATCGGTTACGTCTTTCGGTTATGCTATTTATTCCTCACGTAACCGTAACCAAACTACGATACGGGCTTCATAACCGTAAACCACTTAACGATCAACTATAAGGTTCTTATTTCTTCTCTTCTTTTCTGCCAGATTTCCCTTTTTCTTCTTTCTTTCCAGATTCACCTTTTTCTTTACTTTCTTCTTCTCCTTCTTTCTCTCCTTTCTCCTCCTCTCCCTTTTCCTCTTCTTTCTCTTCAGCTTCTTCTTCGGAAACCTTTTCTTCCTTTTCTACCTCGGGAACTACCTCTGCTTCCTCTACAACCTCTTCTTCCAAAGCAGCAAGCTCTTCCTCTGAACGAGGAGGGGTACAAGTAGCTACTACTTCTTCAGAATCAGCTAATACTTTAACTCCTTGGGGAATTTTGAGATCTTTTATATGAATGGCTTTTTCAAAATCAGACAGCATTGAAATATCTACATCTATAGATTGAGGTAGGTCACCAGGCAAACATTCTACCTCTATCTCATCTATATTTTTTACCAATATCCCATCTTTTTCAGAAACAGCTGGGGCTTCGCCGACAAAATGCAAAGGCACGGAAGCTTCAATTTTCTCTGTCATTTTTACTTGATAAAAATCTATATGCCCATATTCTCGAGTTATAGGATCAATATATATATCCTGAATTAAAACATTTCTAGGGCTTTCTTTATCAATAACCAAAGAGATTAAACCACTACCCCCTACTTTTTTATATACTTTTTCCAAACTATGATAATTTAGTGATAATGGAAGAGGTTTTACTCCATGTCCATATAAAACAGCAGGTATTTCTCCTTTTTTTCTTAAATTTTTTACTTTTTTACCTAAAATTTTTCTTTTTTGAGCAACTAAAGTAGGATTAGCCATTTTTTTACCCTAAAATTTAAAATTCTAATATCTAAAAAAATTCAAAAATCAAATATTAAAAACCAAAATGACAAATTAAAATTCAAAAATATTCTAATATAGCGAAACTTACTAAAATTTTACATTTTGATATGTCATTTTATCCCAAAGATGTCCAGGCTTGCTTGGTTACATCTTAGAGATCCTGTTAATTCAAAATCGTTTTATATTGTAGAGAAACGTTTATTGAGATACCCGCTTGGACATAAAGGGATCACTTAAAATTTACAAAATCAAAGATTTTGAATTTTTCGGGACACTTTGCATTTTGAATTTTAAATTTCTTCTATTATATTACCAAATCTTCCTAAAAATTAAAATAGGTAGGTTTTTAAACCTACCACTAATCTTTTAAACAAAGCCCCGCTCAGCGAGATAAAATAAGAAAGATTATGTAAAATTAACTTACTGCAGACTCAAAATCACCATCAAAGTTTTTTAAAAATTCATGCATATTAATCACATCATCAACTGTAACTTGTGATAACTTTTCCTCTCCAGTTAAATCAACTTCCTTCACGCCAATATTAGTCATAATTTTAGGCTGTTCAACTCTTTCTGTTTTAGCTATTATAGTAGCTAAAACCGGCATCCCACATTGTTTACATTCTAAATGAATTAAACAAGCCATATCCATTTCTTCTAACAATTGAATAGAAGAAGTTCGATAAGAGGAACCACAATTAGGACAGCGCATTAAACTTTTAATACTTCTTATTAATTCTTGTAACTGTTGTTTATCCATAAATATCCCCCATAAATTTTGATTTTCTACCTATATTTTAAACTAAAAAATGAGAAAAGTCAATACCTTTTTTGGGGATTACGAATCTTTTACGAATCAAACTCGAATCAACACACGAATTTAAACATAAATAAAGATCCGATTTGCCCAGGGATTATTTATATAATATTCGAGTACTAATTCATGACTAATTCGGGAAATATTTGTGTACTTGCTCAACCTTCTCAACTAACATGCTTCCTCCAACTTAAACCTACTAGAACTATGGCTAGGAAAAACATAACTGCTCCTAAAATAAAAAGTGCTGTTAATTTTTGCTTTCCACTCTCTAAAAATAAAGCTACAGAACCAAAACATAAACTTAAAAAATAAATTAACCCCACTGCTTGTCTTTGAGAAAGCCCCACTTCTAAAAGTCTATGATGTAAATGCTTCCTGTCCGCAATAAAAGGTGAATGGAGATATAATATTCGTCGAAAAATAACCCAAAAAGCATCTAAAATAGGAAAACCTAAAATTAATAAAGCAGTAGCTACTTTTCCTCCAGATATAATAGCCAATACTGCAATCATAAAACCTAAAAAATAACTACCTGAGTCGCCCATAAAAATCTTAGCTGGATGAAAATTATGAGGCAGAAATCCCAAAGCGCATCCAGCTAAAATAATACTTAGATAAGCTGTCTCTGGTTGCAGGATAGTAGGTCTAAGGGATAAGAAAAACAAAACAAAAAAGCCAATTCCAGAAACACCCCCCGCTAATCCATCCAATCCGTCTAAAAAATTGACGGTATTTACCAAAAGGATAATCCATAAAACAGTAAATAAATCAGCTAAGATTGTAAAATGATAAGGAATACCTTTTATTATCACAGGAATTTGATAACTGTCTAAGCGAATTGTTCCTCCAAAAGGATTTGTAATATAATCGACACCAATTCCTGCCAAGATTATTATACAAGCTGCAATAATCTGCCAAAATAATTTTTTATAAGGAGAAATTTTTTTTATGTCATCATAAATACCTACTGCTAAAATCAAACTTGCAGCGACAATAACTCCTAAAATATGTTTTGGGAGCAAATGCCCACCAGGTAAATATTTTTGACCTAAAATTAAATCCCATAAAACTAAAATTAAAAAAGGTAAAAATAAAGCTATCCCCCCTAGTCTAGGAATAGTAATCCCATGAATCTTTCTTGGGGAGGGCATATCATAAACTTTAAAATAAACTGCTAATTTTTTAACCTGTGGGGTAAGAATCAAGCAACCTAAAAAAGCAATAATAAAATAGGGAATAAATTGGATATAGAGAGACATAATATAAACCTTAAAAAAATCCTAATTTCTAATATCTAATTTCTAAATAAATTCAAAATTCAAATTTTCCAATGTTCTAAACTTATATTGTTTTGTTATAGAATCTATACAATAAAAGGGTGGTTGGGTGAGGCTGTGGCAGCATTTTGGTCATTTGATATTGTCCCGAAGGGATCCCGTTGGGATTTAGGATTTATTTTTTCACTACTTTCGGGGTAGTCCAAAATTCTAAATATTTCCCTAATGCCAGCCGAGTTTGAGCATCTAAGGCTGGTATAGCAGACAAAAATATAGATACAGGGGGAGCCCAAATCCATTGTAGAGCCACCCCTAAAGTTCTTCTAGGGCTGTACCGAGAAGGACGAGTAGGTAAAAGAGCTAAAGAAATATAAAGATTACCTAAAAGTCCAACTAAAGCAAAAGTTAAAAGAGTACTACAAGTACGAGGTAAATTATTAGCTAAAACTGTATAACTAAAAGAGGGGTTTAAAATAATAGGCATCCAACCGGCCAAAGTTAAAAATAAAGGAGCAGTGGCCCAAGAAAAAGACCCCTCAATCATTTTCAAAAGATAATATATTCTTTTCCGCAAAGAAATTTTATAATTAGGAAGACAATTTTTAATAAAATAAGGAATATCAGTAACACCCCAAGCCCACCGTCTGTGTTGGAGATATTGATTTTTATAAGTTTGCAGATATGTCTTTCCTAAAACTGCATCTTGATAGATAGGGATAAACAAAGGCACAGTTTTATGGTCACCATCATATCGAGTAAAAGTACGCCAGAATTGATGACCATCTTCTACTATTGTTGTTGTTGACCAAAAATCAGTATCTACTAAAGTTTTAAAACTTTGAGCGTGAGCAGAGAAATTTCGTAATCTATGGGGTCTTGTGGATTCAATCATAAACCAAAAAGAACAACTTTGGGAAAGTAATCTAGAAGAAGCAGGAGCATCCCAAATATTATTATAGAAAAACGGTAAAGGTTGATAACTCACTCTGGTTCTAACAGGAGTAGTTATATAAGTATAGGTCAAACGATAAAAATAATTTGGATGTATTCGATGATCAGCATCTAATGTAGTTGTAATTATACTTTCATAATCTATTTTTTTAGAATCTATTATTTTCTTTAATTGCCTGGCTGCATAGGTTATATTACTCCCCTTCCCTTTTACTTCGCCAGGAATATCTTTAGGATGAAAAGTTACTAAAAATAAACCAAATTTATTAGCAAATTCTTTTTCTAAAATAGCAGCATTTCTTTCGGCTCGTTTCTTATCTCTCTCTTCACAAGCCAAAACAAAAAATAATTTATCTTTAGGATAGTGAGTATCCACTAAAGCCTGCAGGGATGGTCTTAGGGTATCTAATTCTTCTTTATAAGTAGCTAAAATAACCACATGATAAATATTTTCCCAATTTTTAATTTCTTTTTGTTTTATTATTTTTTTTATATTTTTAATTTCTTTTTGTAAACTTTTATAATCTATATAAGTTCTATATGCTACAGAATAACCTTTTTTGATTGAATTAAATATAATAAAGGGAAAAAATAAATCTAAAAAATGATTTTTTTGCTTTATTTTTCTATATTGATTATTTAGACGTTTTAGATAATATTGTAAATCTTTAGTACTTTCACATTTTTTCTTCCAATCTATCTTCAAATTTTTTTGCAGATAAAAATGAGCCTTAAATAAATATCTAGTCATATTCAATGATCTTATAAGCCACCATAAGTCATAACAAATAATAAAATAAGCCACCAAATAAGGGGTTGGAAAAGAAAGAACAACTGGTAGAAGTAAAGCTGACCAAGCAAGAGCACCAGGAAAGATTTCTAAAATTCTATTATAAATATGTCCCCAGTTAAAAAGGGGAACTGCGCCAGATTTAACAGTTTGTTCCATAATTTTCCTCTTAAAACACTTTTTTAATAAAACTCCAATATATAAAAAATCAAGAAAGGAAAATAACCAAACAAATTACCGAAATTAAAATAAATCCTTGAGCTACTAAAGCTGTCCCTAAAAGGAGATATGTTCCAAATCTTTCTTTTTTATAAATAATAAAAGAAAGGATTAAGTTAATCAAAAAAATAAACAAACCTATTGCTGGTAGAATAAAAACCTCATACCACCTTCCCCATTTATTTATTCCAAAAATGGTATAACTTATAGGAATAAGATCGGAAGTTGGTTTAATTCCTTTTTTCAAAATCAACCACAAAGTAATATTTAAAACTAAAGTCACCACCAAAATTCCCAAAGCTATCCAATTTTTCCATAAAGGATGAGAAATAAAACTTCCTAAAAACCAATGTCTGGCTCTTTGAATATTTTTTTTGAAATCAAAATTAATTTTTTTCATAGATAATTTTATTCCCTGCTGAGTTTTTATCCGAGCCGAGAGTGAGAATCGAACTCACAACCTATATATTACCTGCCCGCTGTTGCCTTGTCCTGAAGCCGTCTCTGGGATTCGAACCCAGCACCTACACTTTACGAAAGTGCTGCTCTACCTACTGAGCTAAGACGGCTCGTCCAAACAAATATTTCATTTCCACTCCGAAAGCTTCCGGGGTTCCAATTATCGGTTTATTTCTCCTCTTTCGAGAAAATTAAAAATTTTCTCGAGTATAACAAAAAGAAGAATCTTGCTCTTTCCTTACTTGTTTGATATGCTTAAATAAATTTGATGGTTATTTCCAAATACAAATATATCCTATCAAAAGGTCGATTTTTAATCAAATATTTTAAAATATAAACTATTATGATAAAAAAATCAATCAAAGTAGGATTAAGTTTTGGTTTAACTTCGGGGATAATTACGACTTTAGGATTAATGGTAGGTTTACATTCTGGTACTCATTCACAAACTGTGGTTATTGGTGGTATATTAACAATAGCTATAGCTGATGCCTTTTCCGATGCATTAGGTATGCACATCTCTGAAGAATCTGAAAATGAACATAAAACAAAAGAAATATGGGAATCAACATTTTCTACTTTCCTATCTAAATTTATCTTTGCCTTAACATTTATTACTCCGATCTTACTTTTCCACCTATCAACAGCGATTATTGTTGGCATAATTTGGGGATTAATTTTGTTGGGTATTCTTAGTTTCTATATTGCCAAAGAGCAAAAAGTAAAACCCCAGAAATCAATTATTGAACACTTAGCCATTGCTTTGATAGTTATAATTATAACTCATTATGTAGGTGATTGGATAGGATTAATATTTAGTTAGATAATAATATAAAAGCTTTATTTATCAACATACATACATTATATATTAATAAAAATTTAAAAAAGGATTAAGTCCTTTTTTTGTTTATTTTCTTAATTTTTAAAATATAGATCTATCTTAAGTTGACTAAGTCACTGGAAAAATATACCATATAGAATAGAATGTTTAGGGGACGTGGTGTAGCCTGGTTAACACATCTGCCTGTCACGCAGAAGATCGCCAGTTCAAATCTGGTCGTCCCCGCCTCGTCGGAGTAAACCCCCAGTTTTCGCGATTCCACAAAGCGGAATCGCTCTCGCTTCCTGTTCACTCCTCCTATTTGAAAAAATACTAAAGTATTTTTTCGAGTTAATTTCTTTCTTTAAGAGCTTATTTTTAAAAAGCTCTTTTTGTTGCGGGTTGGAATCAAAACTCAATACGGCGTGCGGGATTAGTATAATGGTAGTATGTCACCTTCCCAAGGTGGAGATGCCAGTTCGATTCTGGTATCCCGCTCCAAACTGCTACTGCGGAGGATGAGCAAGAGAGATTAAACATATAAAAAATCGCCAGCGATCTGGCGATTTTTTATATGTTTCTAATTTTTATAATTGGTTTAAAATTTCTATTTAGCTAAAAACCTAAGTATTTTAGCTTCGTTTATCTTTTCATTAAGCCATTTTTGAAAATCTACAGGATGGATTAAAATAAGACGGATATGTACTTGGTCATCTTTTTTATCTTCCAATTTAATTATATTATATCCCTGTTTATCCTTTACTATATCACTTATTTGTCCTTCTTCTAAAGCAAATGTAGCATCTTCAACTTCAGAGGAAAGCCCACTGCCTCTTGGGAAAAAACCTAAATCTCCACCATTTATTGCACTACCGTCATCACTAAAATTCTTAGCTAATTCAACAAAGTCAGCTCCTCCTCTAAGATCTTTTAAAATTCCCTCTGCCTTTTCTTTGGCTGTTTTATTAATTTCATCATCTTTGGCAACAGCTTCCTTTAATTTCTTTTTTAATAATAGAATTTTAACTCTTTGTTTAAATTCCTCAGGAGTCCAGTTATAATAAGTTTTCAGTGTCTGGGGGAATTGTTCTTCTCCCCCACTAATTTCTACAATTCTTTTATATTCCTCTTCCACTTCAGAAGTAGTTATTTTCAATTTATATTTTTTTGCTTGTTCTTTTACAATCTCATTTTCAATAAGCAAATCTAAAATTTCTTTTTGTTTCTCTCGAAACTTATTTTTATTTTCTTCTTGTGTAAAATCAATTCCTTGAATCTCTTTGTAATATTTTTCAATTGATTTTAGTTCATCCGTAAATTCTTTCACTGTAACAAAATGAACTGAATTTACAATAGCCGCTGGGTAAGGAATAATAGAAACAACTACTTCTGTCACTCTATTCCGCCAGTTATATTTATAAATACCCACCCCAAAAATAACTAAAGTAAAAATTAAAACAATGAGCACTGCTCCCAACACAACAAAAATAATTTTCTTCTTTGATTTCTTATTTTTCTTTGGTGAAATATCTCCAGCTATTTTATCGGACTCTGGCATATCCCCTCCTTATAGGAAGAAACTTACTATTTTAAGTTTCTTCAGCACTTTGCAAAAATCATAATTTTTGCAAAATAAGAGTTAAAATTTTAAAGATATAAATAGTAATTTTGAAATATAATTCTATTTTAAAAATCTTAAATTATATTCATTATAATTTAAACATTTTAAAAAAGCAAATTTTAAAGTTACGAATATTATACAACCACTAATCTTCACTAATAAAATTTATCACGAATTAATCACAAATATTATATTATTGTTTTAGACATTCTAAATGAGTTCCGCTATTTACTGGAATGAACAATAAAACACCTTGAACATTAAAATCATTTTCCTTTCTTCTCCTTGCCCTCCGTATCCTTCTTCTCCAGAGTTTTAGCAGAAGAAGATTCTCTTTTTTCTTCAATTAATTCAACTAATTCTTCAGCAGTTACCGGACCTCCCTCCTCCTCTTCATATTTCTTCTGAAGCTCCATAATTCTTTCTTGAATTTCTCGAGGATCATAAACCTGTTCTAAATTAATCACTTCTTCAGCTCCTGCTGTTTGAACACTAACATCTCCATATTTCAAAAATGTAGGAATCATACCATCAATTTCAAAAGTAACATCCTGAACTTTGTCTAACCCCGCTTCAGCTACTGATCTAGAAAATAAAGTCTTTTGATCAATGTCAATAATTCTTTTATTTGTTATAATATAAATATCATAATACCAAATAATCCATTCATATAAAATAGCAGAAACTCCAATAACAAACCATAATAAAAACAAAATAGAAAAAAAAGTAGATCTTAAAATAAAAGGAGAAAAAAGAAAAAATAAAATCAAAAAAGGCAAAAGAATAACGACAAATCTTTTTATAAGAGGTAAAATTAAAGTAAACCAATGTCTTCTTAAAAGAAGTTCAATTTTTTCATCCTCTTTTTGGCCTTTAAAATGAAATTCTTCTGGCTTAGTCATACATCCTCGTCAGAGTAAACTTCCAACTTTCACTCCGACGTGAAATTGGAGCTACCGTCTACAGTTCACTCTTCCTTATTTTTATGATTAATAGATAAACTTTATGAAAGAGAGTAAAAATATGAAACAAAAAACTTTTAAAAAAACTTTAAAAATTATTATTGTAATACTTCTTTCTATAGGACTTTTACTTCCTTTTCTAATTATATTTTTTCAGTAAAACTACGAATTTACTTATTAAGGTATGCCACTATTTCCTAATTACTTATTCCCCATTATTTATTCCTTATCCCTTATCACTATTCCATAACTTGGGAAAATTTAAATTCCGGTTCTTTTTTTGCCGGCAAAGAAATGTCTTCATGAGGAGTTACATTTATTTTAAGTTGAGGATTTAAAATTTTGATTTGTTCTATAATACCACCTCGACGAGAGACAGCTTCAGCAACCATATCAGAATTTCCAATAGCAGAAATAATATAAGGAGAATTTATAAAATTGTCATCTAAGGTTATCATACCATTTTTTATATAAAAACTGGAATATAAATTTATCCTTTTTTGATTTACCGCTATACCTTCAACACCAATATTCCTTAAAGCATTAATTAAATCAACCAACTGAGGCACTTCAATTTTTCCTATAATTTCTACTTCTATTCCAGGTCCTTGGGTTTGAAAGCTACCAGAAATTATTTTATTTTTTTTAAAATCTTCTTGGGTTATTTTTTGAATTTTTTCCTCATTCTGTAAGGATTGCAAATAATCTTCGTGTTGAGTTTGCAACTTTTTAATCTCTTTTTGTAAATCATTATTAACTTTGCTTAAAATACTAATTTCCAAAGCTTGGGAACTAGTAGTATCTAAAGATATATTAGAAGATTTTTTTTGAGCTTTAATCTGTACTAAAATAATCATACCCAAAAGAAAACTGGAAATAAAAAGAAAATAAAATCTCTTTTTCATAATAATACCTTTTAAAAAGCCAAAGTGTTTTTTCTGTCTTTCAGTTCTTTGGTTATTTAGTTTTTTTGTTCTCCCACCAACTGACTATATTCTATATTAAAAAAACCATTATAAGAAGGAATTATAATTTCATCATTGTAATTTATTTCAAATTGAATTCCTTTTTCTATTTTTCTATTA
>CAYFQT010000020.1:0-31623 GCA_964345445.1 uncultured Candidatus Saccharibacteria bacterium | reverse complement strand
TTAAAGCAGAGTGAGTAGCCATTTCTGCTGTCTGGAAGTCTCTAATTTCTCCAACCATTATTATGTCAGGGTCTTGACGGACAATAGAGCGGAGACCATTGGCAAAATCATATCCTATTGATGGTTTAATTTGAGATTGGCTGATACCTTCTATATAATATTCTACTGGATCTTCCAGAGTTACTATATTAACTCCTACTTTGTTTAATTTATCTAAGATAGCATACAATGTCGTGGTTTTTCCACTTCCTGTAGGTCCAGTAACCAAAGTCATACCATGAGGTTTTTTAATATTTTCAGAAAAAACCTCAAAAGCCTTACCTCTTACTCCTAATTGTTCTAAGGTTAGGATTCCAGAAGATATGTCTAAAATACGCATAACTACTTTTTCACCACTGACAGTAGGCAAAGTAGAGACTCGAAAATCTACTTCCTTGCCAGCTATTGTAGCATGAAATCTCCCGTCTTGAGGAATTCTTTGTTCATCTATTTTTAATTTGCTTAAAATCTTAATTCGGGATACTAAAGCAGCGTGTACTTTTTTAGGAAGCCTAACAATTTGTTGTAATATACCATCTACTCGGCATCTTACTTTTAATTCCTCATGGCTAGGTTCTATATGAATATCCGAAGCTTTTGATTTTACTGCTCTTCCTATTAAAGTATTGACTAGACGAGGTATTGGGGCATCTTGTTTTACTATTTCTTGTAGAGCCTCGGGAGTTTCTAATTCTTGTGCAGAGATTTCCGGAGCAATTTTCTCAATGGTTTTTTCAATTTCTGTTTGTAATTCTATATATTGATCTAAAATTCGATTGATATCAGAGAGAGTTCCTATATAAGGTTCTATTTCTTTACCTAGTTTTTTCTCTAAAAATTCAATAGCTTGAAAGTCTTCGGGACTTTTCATAGCAATTTTAATGGCATTTTTTTCTTTAGCAAAAGCAATAGCTTGATATTTTTTGGCAATTTTTTCAGGGATTAAAAACAGAATATCCTTGGGAATACTTTTACCAGAGAGGTCAATAAAAGGAATTTCTAAAGCATCTCC
Source organism: uncultured Candidatus Saccharibacteria bacterium (assembly GCA_964345445.1). Taxonomy (GTDB): domain Bacteria; phylum Patescibacteriota; class CPR2_A; order CAYFQT01; family CAYFQT01; genus CAYFQT01. Next base: position 30,572 of record CAYFQT010000020.1, on the reverse strand, counting down.
ACAAACTTTAGCTAAATCTTCTTCAGAAATTATTCTTTTTCCTATTAAAATCTGCTGGAAGGGTTTTTTGGTTTTTTTGCTTTCTTGCTTGGCTAAATCTAACTGTTCTTTAGTTATAATTTTAGATTTTAATAGTATTTTTTCTAATTTACTACCAGTAAAAGCCATTGTTTTCCTTTTGGTTTTTATTTTTGTATTATTTTTATTTGTTATTTTTGTTTAGATTAATTATTTTATTTTACCACAAAAATAGCGATTTGTCAAGAGAAAATTTAGCCAAAATCAGTTTTTTAAAATGCATAAGATAAATAAATGTGATATTATAAAAAATGATTTAGTAATATTGATTTTAAGCAATATTTAGTATTAAATTGGGTTAATTTATGGTTTTTAAAACGGAAGAATTTAATTATAATTTGCCTAAACAACTGGTTGCTCAAAAACCAGTTGCCCCTCGTGATCACTGTCGACTTTTGGTTTTAAATCGAGAAACTGGTGAAATTCTCCACAAATATTTCTATCAGGCAGGAGAATTTTTAAAATCAGGTGATGTTTTGGTATTGAATGATTCTAAAGTTATTCCTGCCCGGCTTTGGGGGCGTGTTCTAATAGACACAGATACTGAAGCTAAAAAAAAGCAGATTTTAGGAAGAGAAATGGAGGTTTTGCTATTAAAGCCTTTAAATAGTAATATCTGGGAATGCCTTTTAGGAGGGAAAAGAAGGGGGGAGGGTTTAGCGTTGAAGTTTAAAGGTGGGCTACAAGGTGTGATTTTGAAACAAAAAGAAAATGGAATTTGGGAAATTAAATTTAATATAAGTGGTAGAAAGCTACACGATCTCATTTGGAAGATAGGTGCAACACCAACCCCGCCATATATTAAACAAAAAGTTAAATTAAAAGATTATCAAACAGTCTATGCTGGGAATGAAGGGTCCGGCCCTTTGGGCCATAGGCCTTGGGGTTCTGTAGCTGCCCCAACCGCAGGATTGCATTTTACTAAAGATTTAATGGACCAGCTTTCAAAAAAAGGAATTCAATTTGAATTTATAACCCTGCATGTGGGTTTAGGAACTTTTGCCCCAGTTAAAGAAGAAAACATCCAAAATCATAGAATGCATTCAGAATATGCTATTTTAGAAAAAGACACAGCGCAAAGATTAAACAAAGCTAAGGCTTGCCGAAGAAGAATTATAGCTGTGGGGACAACTTCCACAAGAGTGCTGGAAGCAGCAACAGACAATAAACTATTAACAATAAGCCCTACATCTGGTTGGGTTGATTTATTTATCTATCCCGGATATAAATTCCAATTTATAGATGGTTTAGTTACTAATTTCCATCTGCCTAAAACTACTTTGTTGATGTTGGTTTGTGCATTTGCTAGCAAAGACCTTATATTTAAAGCTTACAAAGAAGCAATCAATAAAAAATATCGTTTTTATTCTTTTGGTGATGCTATGTTAATTTTGTAATTGGTAGGTTCAGCTGCCCTTTTGGCCCCGTTCCCTAAATATAAAGTTATTTAACATAATCGCTCAGGGAACGAAAATTTGCTTCTGCGGAACTCATCTCTCGCTCGTTTCACTCACTCGAGACTCAAACAGTCCTCGTGCGCAAATTTTATTCCCTTCGCTTAAAAGATATATTACTTATTGGATTGAAGCCTACCTCCACGAATGTTAAAAACAGACTTTTTAGGATGTTCTCTAGCAAAGATTTTATATTTAAAGCTTACAAAGAAGCAGTCAATAAAAAATATCGTTTCTATTCTTTTGGTGATGCTATGTTGATTTTATGATTGTATTGTTTTCATTTTTAGGATATAATATTTTTGTGGATTTTTGTCTGTGGAAAAGATTACTATTGACATATAATACTAAGGGATAATATACTGAATATACCTCCTATAAAAGGAGGAAGTATATTAAATATAAGTTAAGTTTTAAATTATTCAAGAAAGGAGAAAACTATGACTGACGAGGAAACGACCGAAGGAACTGAAGAAGAAACTACTCCTACTGAAGAAACTCCTGAAACTCCAGCTGGGGAAGAAACAGAAGAAGAAACCGCTGCTCCTGAAGCCGAAACACCAGCTGAAGGGGAAGAAGAAAAAACAGAAGAACCTGAAAGCGAAGAAGGAGTTTAGTTTTTAAAATCAGAAAGAGGCTAGAAATAGCCTCTTTTTTTATTTGGACAGTACTGAATTTAATGTTGGATTGACAAAAGACTACTTTTATCTATAATTTGGAATAGTTTTCATTCTTTGGCTTAAGCTAAGGAATTTTTCTTTTTTAATTAAATATAGACTTTGGGATAATCTTAAGGTCTCTAGATGTTAATGAGGATTTTATTCCTTAAGATTTTTTGTTGTCCTGAAGTCTTTTTTTAAACACGAATCAAACATGAATTTTTTAGCACGAATAGGGCACGAATATGAAGAAAGTTTTAATTTATACAATTTTTATTTTTTTCTTGGTTACTTATTGCTGTTTGTTTAATGTCTCTAATGTTTATGCAACAGAACAAGGGGATGTAGTAATTAATGAACTTATGTGGATGGGCTCATCTTTATCATCAAAAGATGAATGGATAGAGTTAAGAAATATGACAGAGTTTGATATTGATATTTCTGGCTGGCAAATCACCAAAAAATCCTCTGGTCAAGAAAAATTAATGTTGGAAATTCCTGCTGGCAAGATGATCAAAGCCAATGATTATTTTTTAATTTCTCATTTTTCTCAAGATGTTTCTAAACTCAATATCACCCCGGATTTAGTAGATAAAAATGTAAGTTTAGTAAATTCTGATCTACAGGTTAGACTTTATGATGGTGATTTTCAGGATATAGCTACTGAACTTATCGATGAAGCTGATGATGGTCAAGGAACGCCTCTGGCTGGAGATAATATTAAAAAATACTCTTCAGAAAGAAACCAAGAGCCTGATGATGGAACCCTGGCTTCATCTTGGCATACATCCCGAAAATCAGTAAATTTTGATCCAGGCAGTATAGAGCGAGGGACACCAGGGGCAGAAAATTCTAAATCAATCGAATATTCAGATAAAGTTGTAATCTCTGAAATTTTACCTAATCCCCAAGGTGAAGAAACAGAAGAAGAATTTATTGAACTTAGAAATGGAGATACTGTTGAAGTAGATCTAGAAGAGTGGATTTTAAAGGATGCTTCCGGCAATGATTATGCTATCTCAAAAGACGATTTTCCAGAAGGGACAATTGTGGCCCCTGGAGATTTTTTTGTTATTTACAGAAAGCAAAGCGGCATTGCTTTAAACAATAATGGAGAGGAAGAAGTCAAGTTGATAAATCCAGATGATCAAGAAGTAGATTCTGTAATTTATAATAATCCTTCTGGAAAAAATTCTGTTCCAGAGGATTGGTCTTATAATAGAATCGGAGATAATTTTTCCTGGAGCACAACATTAACCCCAGGTGAAGAAAATATTATAACAGAAGAACAAATTACAGAAACTCCTCTCCCGACAGCTGTGGTTTTTAATATTGCTGGAGCTAGGGATTTACCTAAAGGAAGTCAGGTTATAGTGGAAGGGATAGTTACAGTAGCTCCAGGAGTTTTAGGAAGCCAGATTTTTTATATCCAAGATTCTGGCTCTGGCATTCAAATTTATTGCTATAAATCTAATTTCCCTATCCTAAAAATAGGCGACAGGATAAAAGTTACTGGGGAAATTTCTGAAAGCGGGGGAGAGAAGAGAATAAAAATTGGAGGAGCAGGTGATGTCCAAATTCTTGGAAATATCAATCCACCTTCTTCAATTAATTTAAAAACTGGCTCAGTTGGTGAGAGGTATGAAGGAAGATTAGTGGCAGTTTCAGGAAGAGTAGTTAGAAGTTCAGGCAGTATTTTTTATATCAATGATGGTTCAGGGGAAGTGAAAATTTATATAAGGTCTTCTACTGGAATTAAAAAACCAAAACTCAAAAAGGGTGATTGGGTTTATATAACAGGCATTGTCAGCCAAACTAAAAGTGGATATAGAATATTACCCAGATATCAAAATGATATAAAAGTATTGGGCAAATATTCAAAAACTTCAGGGGTTAAATCAGAAGAAGATAAAGGAGAAGTAAAAGGTATAAGTAAAGCTTATGCCGCTAGTCCCTCTGATTATCATTTTTCCCAACCTCATTCTCCGCCAACTGAAATTAAAACTGCCAAAGATTGGCTTTTTGTTTTAGGATGGATTGTTATTATTTTGGGATTATGGGGATTGGTTGGAATGAAGATTATGATTGTAAGGAAAGAAAATGTTCAAGATTATTTCTAAAAGCTCAGAAGAGACTCAAAAAATAGGAGAAAGGCTAGCCAGAATTTGCTCTGGAGGCGAGATAATTGGACTGGTTGGTGATTTGGGAGGAGGGAAAACAACTTTTGTCCAAGGGATGGCCAAAGGTTTGGGAATCAAGAGGCAAATCACCAGCCCTTCATTCGTATTATTAAAAAAATACCCAATCTCAAATCTTAAATCTCAAGTCTCAAATCTTTACCACATTGATTTATATAGAATTGATACACCAAATGATGTTTATAGTTTTGGTTTTGAAGAAGTTTTAGAAGATAAAAAAGGCATTTGTGTAATTGAATGGGCAGAAAAAGTTATGGGACTTTTGCCTAAAGAAAGATTGATTATAGAGTTTGATTTTATCTCAGAAAATGAGAGAAAATTGATCTTTAAACCAGAAGGGAAAAGATATAAAGAATTGGTTGATAAGGTGCTAAGCTTGTAAGTTGCTAAAGTAAAAATTTCGAATTGTTCGAGTTACGATCTCACTCAATTCCTAATAACTAAATCTATGATTCTTTTTATTGATACAACTGAAAATTTAACTACAATTGCCCTGGGTAAAGAGGGTGAGTTATTTGATTTATATACTTGGGATGCGGATATGGCTCAATCTGAGGAGCTTTTGCCAGAGATTGATAAATTATTGGCCAAAAATAAAGTAAAATTAAAAGATTTAAAGGGAATTATTGTGGTTTGTGGCCCGGGTTCATATACTGGTCTGCGAGTGGGAATATCAGCTGCCAATGCTCTGGCATATGGGCTGGGAATACCGATTGTAGGAATTAGGAAAAAAGGAATGGGGGATAGGGAATTAGGGATAAGGAATAAAATAGATAAAAGGATTAAAGGTATAATACAAGAGAGTGAAAAATTGTTAAAGAGAGCAAAGCCGGGAGAGTTTGTTGTTCCTATCTATCCAGCGCCACCTAAAATAACATTGCCCAAAAAGAAAGATTAATTATTGTTTGACTTATTATAATTCTTATGCTATTTTAGAACCTCGCAGTTTAAAAACAAGATAGATATATTTTAGAAAATTGATAATTTCTACTCAGGGGCAAAATTACATCATACCAGATTTTTTTTGCCTCTTTTTTATATTTTTATAACTTGACTAAAAAATAAAAAGTGATATACTTTAAAACAGAATATTAGCTAATTAGGCTTTCAGCAATAGCCTTTTATATAGAAAACCAGCCTTGATTCTCGCCTCGATTCGACGAAGCGGGCGGCGAGGCAGGTTACTATAATCTACCATGATCTTTTTGTAGTTTATAGCCTAAGCTATTAGCTAATAGCTTAGTATTTTAATAGAGGCTATTTGTTGATTGTAAAAAATTATGGAAGAGGTTTTCTATGGAAAATTTAATATGGATAGTTTTAGCTGCCATTTTAGGTGGTGGCACAGGTTATATTATTCGCAAATTTCAAGCTCAAAAACAAACACAATCTGCTGAAGCACAAGCTAGAAGATTAATTGACGAAGCTAAAACAAAAAGAAAAGAAGTGCTCCTGGAAGCCAAAGACCAAGCTTTAAAAATAAAAGAACAAGCAAAAACAGAAGAAAAGGAACGTAGAAATCAAATTACTCGTTTAGAACAAAGATTAGAAAAAAGGGAAGAATATTTAGATTCCAGAATAGAAGGTTTAGAAAAAAGAGAAAGAAGACTTACAGGAAAAGAAAGAGAACTAGAGGATATTAAAAGAGAACTAAGAGAGATTAAAAAGGTACAAAGGAATAAATTAGAAAAAATTGCTAAACTTTCTAGATCAGAGGCTAAGGGCGTGCTTTTAAAATTAACCGAAAAAGAAATGAAAGAGGAATTAGTAGGTAGAATAAAAGAGATGGAAAAGAGAGCTAAAGAAGAGATAGATGATAAAGCAAGAGAGATTTTAACGACTGCTATTCAGCGTTATGCTTCTTCTCACGCAGCAGAGTCTACCATATCTACTGTATCTATTCCTTCTGATGAAATGAAAGGAAGAATTATTGGTCGAGAAGGAAGAAATATCCATGCTTTTGAAAAAATAACAGGAGTAGATGTTATAGTTGATGATACACCAGAAGCAGTAGTTATTTCTGGTTTTGATCCTATAAGAAGACAAGTGGCTAAGATAGCTTTAGAAAAATTAATTTTAGATGGACGAATTCATCCGGCCAGGATTGAGGAAGCAGTTTCTGAAGCTAAAAAACAAGTATCCCAAGCTATTAAGGAGGCTGGTGAGCAAGCTGTATATGAAGTAGGAATAGCTTTGCCCCCTGATTTAGTAAAGCTTTTAGGAAGACTGAAATTCCGTACTTCCTATGGTCAAAATGTTTTGAAACATTCTATGGAGGTAGCATTTATAGCTTCTATGTTAGCTTCAGAATTAGGCGCTGATGTTTCAGTATGTAAGAAAGCTGGACTTTTGCATGATGTTGGTAAAGCTGTTGATCATGAGATTTCCGGCTCTCATGCATTAATTGGTCGAGATATTGCTAAGAAATTTGGCCTATCAGGGGAGATAGTCCATGCTATTGAAGCTCATCATGAAGAAGTCCCCTACAAGACTATTGAAGCTATTATTATTCAATCTGCTGATGCTATCTCAGGTGCCAGACCAGGGGCCCGAAGAGATACTTTAGAGGCTTATGTCAAAAGAATTGAAGAATTAGAAAATATTGCTAGTAGTTTCCCTGGTGTAGAGAAATCTTTTGCTATCCAAGCGGGCAGAGAAGTAAGAATTATTGTTGAGCCAGAAGAGATTGATGATTTGCAATCTATAAAATTAGCCAAGGATATTGCTGGCAAGATTGAAAAAGAGTTAAGTTATCCTGGGCAGATTAAGGTTAATGTAATTCGGGAGACTAGAGCTACAGAATATGCTAAATAAAGGTGACAAAAGTTACACATGTGACAAAGGTGGCATAAAGAAAAAAATATTATTACCTCTGTTACATTTTATTGTCACGTTTGTCACTTTTTTCATAAATAACTAGAAAGGTGGCATCTTGAGTGTCATTAAAATATTATTTTTAGGTGAAGTTAGCACCTACACTTCGTTCCAGTGAGATTTCTTAAAGCATATTAATGACTTTTTTAGGAAAGAAAGGGATATTCTTGGAAAAAATAATAAAAATTTTATTTCTTGGAGAAATAATTGGTCGGCCGGGAAGAAAGGCCGTTTTAAAAACCTTGCCTAATTTATTAAAAAAATATAATCCTGATTTTACACTTTTAAATGCTGAACAGCTAGCTGGTGGAAAAGGATTGACTTTAAATACAGTTTTACAAATGCAAGATGCAGGGGTTGATTTAATGACTACAGGCAATCATGTTTGGGATAAGAGAGAATTTATTGAATTTTTGGATGATAGGTCTATCCCTGTTATAAGACCGGCTAATTATCCTTGTGGTGTTCCTGGTCGAGGTTACCAGGTTATAAAAAAAGAATCCAAAGCTCTTTTGGTTATAAATTTAATGGGGCGCAGTTTTTTTAGAGATCATTTTGAATCTCCTTTTTCCAAAGCAGATGAGATTTTAAAAAAGCATTCTGGTCTAGATTCCTGTCCTAAAGTTATAATTGTAGATTTTCATGCTGAAACTACTTCAGAAAAGGTGTCTTTGGGATTTTATTTAGATGGGAGAGTTTCAGCGATGATAGGAACTCATACTCATGTTCCCACACATGACCTAAAAATATTAAAAGGAGGGACAATATATGTTACTGATATAGGAATGATTGCCCCTGAAGACTCTATTTTGGGAGAAAAGAAAGAAGAAGTTTTGAAGCATCATCTGACTCAACTTCCTCATAGATATAAAGTAGCCCCCGAGGGCCCCTGTTATTTTAGTGCCATTTTTATGGAAATAAGCTCTAAGACAGGCAAAGCTAAGAAGGTGACTAAAATTAAAAAAATAGTAAAAATTTGAAAAAAGGCTTGACAAAGCCTTTTTTTAGTCCATAATTTTAATAGAGGTTGAAATAAAGGGATAAATAGCAGTTTTTAATAAAATTTTAGAAGGGAGGTGAACAATGACTAAAGAAGAATTAGTTAATCAAGTAGCTGCTAAAGTAGGGTGCAGCAAGAAATGTGCTGCTGATTGTATTAATGCTATGGCTGAAGCAGTAGAAAAATCTCTAGCTTCTGGGAACAAAGTAACAATTACTGGGTTTGGGACATTTGATGTAAGTCAAAGAGCAGCTCGAACAGGACGAAATCCTCAGACTGGTGCTTCAATTCAAATTCCTGCTATGAAAGTACCTCGATTTAGAGCAGGTAAAGCACTAAAAAGCTCTGTAAGATAAAATTGTTGATAGATCAAGGACAATACAGGACCCAGTATATGAGGGTCCTGTTTGTTGTTGTTTAATTGACGAGAGGTGAAGGATTGGATATACTTTAATTTAGAGGTATATTGATTATCGTCGGGGCATGGCGCAATTGGCTAGCGCACTGGCTTTGGGAGCCAGGGGTTCCCAGTTCGAGTCTGGGTGCCCCGACTCGTCCGAATAAACTTCAAGCTTTCGCTCCGACGGAACGTCGGAACTCTCACTTTCCGTTCACTCCTCCTCTTCGAAAAAATGCCAAAGCATTTTTTCGAGTGAATAACCGTAAAAATTCTTCAGAATTTTTACGGAAAAGAAACATTGTCGGAGATGGAAACAAAGTTTTACACCGCAAAAATACCTCTGATATTTTTGCGGAAAAGGAGAAGTCTATGTAACGGTGCAGCCTGCTGAAGCAGGGTGCATAGTGGAATAGACTTGGACGTGCGGGTGTAGTTGAGTGGTTCAACATGGGCCTTCCAAGCCCAGGACACGGGTTCAATTCCCGTCGCCCGCTCTCGTCAAAGCAAAGAGGTAAAAAAATCTAATATTTTTATACCGTGAAAATACTAAAGTATTTTCACGGAAGAGGAGAAACAAACTGAAAGCGAGAATAATTTTCCGTGGGAAATTATGAAAGCTAAAAGTTTGTTTGGACGTGCCCTCGTAGCTCAATTGGATAGAGTAATGGTGTTCTAAGCCATAGGTTGTGCGTTCGAGTCGCACCGAGGGCACCATTTTACAAATTCAAAAATTAAAATAAAAATTAAAAGTTACAATTTAAAAATAAAAAATTTTATATTATCTTTTTTATTGAAATAATAGAAAGATAATTATGATTAAATCTTTTAACAAAGGGATATCTACTCTAATAACAATAATAATCATTGTTCTTTTTATTATCTTAGTTGGAGGTGTTGTAGCTTGGCAATATTTAGAAATAGCTAAAAAAGAAGTAATATCAGAAATAGATCCCTTAACCTATGGAGAAAATAATCAGATATTTTCTGTAACAAAAAATGAGTTTAAGGTTCTTGATCGTTTTAATACTTCTCAATTGCAGAATTTAGCCGAAGAATGTGGAAGAGATAAAGATGAACATTATTTCAAAGAAATTTTAAACCATTTTTCTGAAGATGATAAAGGATTGGAATATAAATTTAACTATTTACAAGAAAGTCAGGATAAGGGGGAATGGATTGTTACAATTATCCCTAATAAAATTGGCTATGCTGATTTAGAGGATTTTAAAGAAGATTTTGATATCTGTTTTGCTGGAAGAGATAGATATCCTTCTTTAATATCTGAAAATTACCTCTTATTTGTTTCTAGTTGTGGGACTGGATATGATGATGGTTCAGGCCGGCCACATGGCTGTCAGGAGGTTCAGAATATTGTAGAACCAACAATTAAGCTTAAATAAAAAATAAATTTTGATTTTATGGTGACCGTAGCTCAATTGGCAGAGCACCAGATTGTGGATCTGGTGGTTGGCGGTTCAAGCCCGCTCGGTCACCCCAGCTTAGCGTGGGTAAGTTCCGCTGAGCGGAACCCTGACTTTATTTAAAAGGTATAATAAACAAGAATAAAGTTATGAACCTATTCAATCTAATATATGCAAATGAGCTATTTCAATATTGTGATATAATATAGAGGATAATTAAAGAAGGGATCAATCAATGGAAAAAGAATTATTCAATTGGAAAAGATTTTCAATCACCTTAGGTCTTGTTCTTCTAACTGCCACAATAGTAGGTGGTATCACTTGGTATTATATGAATGAAACCCTAGAAACTCAAAAAGAAACTATTAATTCACAACAGGTACAACTAGACAAATTGCGAGAGGGTTTTAGAGAGGAAGAAGCCACAACCACTGAAGATGCAGAAGAAGATGAAACTCCTGTTACTGATTGGAAAACTTATCGAAATGAACATATAGGGATTGAATTTCAGTATCCTTATGATTGGCAAACTCTAAAACCAGACGATAGAGGCGATATTATGAAAGACGGCAAAACATATACTAGTTTTTCGCTAAATTTACCAGATTTATCTCATCTTGATCATACTCTTTTGGATTATGACAATATGCCAATAGATATACAGTATGAAAAGATCAAGTGTCAACAAGATGATCCCCTAACCATTGAATGTGAAGAGAAAATTAGTTCTAATGGTGTAAAATATATTTGGAATGTAATTAAAACGAAAGGTGATCCATGTTATTCCGCTTTAGTTGCTACTGGAAGATATATTTTAATTTTTAGTTTTCAAGAAAAAGAAAATTATGAGAAAAAAGCTGATCAATACCAACAATTATTGTCAACTCTAAAAATTCCAGAATAATTTTTTATTTAAAAAACAGGAACTCCTAAATAGCACTTCAACCCCCGGAGTTGAAGTGATTTAATCACCATATAAAGAAATAATTTCTAACATCATTACATATTAGACCCCACGCTGAGCGTGGGTAAGTTCCGCTGAGCGGAACCCTGACTTAATTCAAAAACAACTTTTTAAGTTGTTTTTTGTTTCTCCAAGAAAAACTATTGACATTTGTTGATTTGTTTGGTAGAATTAGTTCTTGATTTGAATGAAAGTTCTTTAACATATTTTATTATAAGTCTTCATTAAGAAGACTTTTAAAAATAAATATTTTTGGGAAGAGAAAAGTAACTATTGGCTTTTAGTCTTGTTGTAAATAAAGGAGGCGAGAAGAAGATGGCACATGTTAAAGTTCTGTCTGAATTTAAAGGTAGTAAATTAGGCATAATTGATAGCCAAGATCCCGAAAAAAAATCAATAGTTGCATTAAAAGTGATTGATATTTCAGATTTTTGCCCTAAGGCAAGAGCTCAAGTGATCATAAAGTATGCAAAAACAACTCAGGGGCCTCTTGTCCAATTGAAAGATTTGTATAAACATGGTGAAGATGTGGGAGCTTGCGTACATTACTTACTTTACGAAGATCTTGTCAAGAATGTTGATTTCTCAAAAAATAAAGTTTTTGTTGATTGGTGTAGAGACTGGGATATAGAGCCAGACAAATTAATCCAAATTATTGTTGAAAATACACCTAAACAGTGAGCCATAAACCCTTCTTTCAAAAAATTACCTCTTTCTTCTGAGGGTTGGCACCGAGCCACTCAGCACATTTTCAAATGTGAATCTATCGGTGCTCTTTTTTTGCCCAAAAACAGAAATTTTGTAACTTATGTGTTTATTTTTGATATAATGAAGATATAAAGAATATTAAAGAAATGAATACCACTTCAACCACCGGTGTTGAAGTGGCTATAAGAAAATTTTTGGAAAAATTAAGTTATTAAGATATAATTTATTTATATTACTAAAATAAGCAAAAATAAGCAAAAAAAGTTATAGGATTATAAATGAATGCAAAACGAAATATTGCTATACTTTTGCGTTATCCAAAAAGTATTGTACCTGTGATGCAAAACTTTTTACGTAGCCTCACATTAAAAATAGATTATAATTTTAAAGATGGTTACAGTTTTAATCCCAAAGGAATTTCGGTATTGGTAACAAAAAATTGTAATTTGCGATGTAAAATGTGTCATTTTTATCATTCTAGCCTTGGAGAAGTAAAATTAAATCCTCAAATAAATAAAAAAAACATAGTTGATATAAAAGTTATTGAAAACTTGGTAAAAAATTGGAAGGGGATAAAACCTTATATTACTCTTACAGGTGGTGAGCCAACTTTACACCCTCAAATTGAAGAAATAATTAAGCTTATAAAAAACAAAGGTTTTGTTTGCACCATGGTTTCCAATGGGGCTTTGTTAAAAGAAAAGGCAGAAGCAATTTTAGATGCTGGTCTGGATATTCTTGCCGTTTCAATAGATGGAAATGGAGAAATTCATGATAACATTCGGGGAGTTTCTGGTACTTATAATAGAGCAATTGAGGCAATTCGTGGAATAAATAAGCTAAAAATAAAGAAAAAAACTCCCAGACCGTTGATTTTTTTAAACACCACTATGTTGGCTGAGAACTTAAATTATTTTGAGCACTTGGTTAATTTAGCTAATAAATTAAAAGCTGATGGTATTAATTTTCAACATCTTTGGTTGCAGACGGAAAATATGAATTTAAAACATAATAGTTGTACCTCTGATTTTAAAATTAACAATAAAGTTAAACTAGAAGTGGATAATAACTCAGTTGATACAGAAAAATTATTTTTAGAAATTGAAAAAATTAGAAAAAAACATTCTTTTATTAATATTTTTCCTGATTTAAATTTCAAGCAGACAAAAGAGTATTACACAAATTTAGAAGAGTTTATTTTTAATTCTCCTTCTTTTTGCTCCTGGTTTTTCGCTAGTGTTCAGACAGACGGTAGAGTAACCCATTGCAAAGAAATTGAAATGGGAAATCTGAGTAGCAGCAGTTTTCAAGAAATATGGAACAGTAAGAAGTTTCGTCATTTTCGCAAAGAAATAAAAAAGAAAAGTCGTTTTCCTATTTGTTCTCGTTGTTGTCTTTATTTTAGGAAATTTTAATAAGTTTTAATGAAAGAAAAAAATCTAATTGAAAGATTTATAATATTCATCGTATTTATTTTTTTTATTTTCGGTGCTTATTTTTATATTCATCCCTTTAGAAATTTTGTTAACGATGCTCTAGCTAATATTAAAAATCCGGAAGAATTAAATAATTTTATAAAATCCTATGGGGTTTTTGCCCCATTTATTATATTTTTATTAACTCTTCTTCAGGCTTTTATAACCATTATCCCTCTTTTTATTGTGATGATGGCATCAGCAGTGGTTTTCGGTTTATTTTGGGGTGTGATTATTAGTTTAGCCTCTCAGATTGTAGCTGGGTATATAGCTTTCAAACTGACTAAGTATTTTGGAAGGCCATTTGTAGAGAGGTTTATCAAATATGAAAAATTAGCTGGGTTGGATTATTTTGTTCAAAGTTATGGAAAATGGGGGGTGCTTGTTGCCAGAATTTTTCCTCTGGGAAGTTTTGATCTGGTAAATTTTGCCGCCGGCCTCCTGAATGTTAAAGATAGAGATTTTATTATAGGAACAGCAGTAGGTGCGGTCCCTGCCACTTTATTTTATGGTATTATTGGTGCTAATTTATTGGCTTTTGAGTCGGCCAGTTTATACACCTATTTATCTTTAGCAATTCTGACTGTATTTTTTATAATCGTTGGTTTTAGGATAAAAAAACACAGAAAAGATTTTAAAAAAAAGCAATATTCGATTTAGCCTAAAAATGATTTTGTTGATATAATGATATAATAAGATTGGTTGTTCTGAGATATTTAGAATAAAGTGTTCTTTGAAAATTAGATAGATGAAAATATAAGGAGTGATACAGGTGGACAGGAAGATTTTTGCTGGTCAAAATAAATATTTTGGTGAGACGGTTAAGGAAGTGACAGAATTTTGGCTTGATTTGGGAATAAATCACATTATGATCAAACAAACAAAAGATATGTTGTTAGTTATGGGCGATGAAACGGTAGAAAAAGATTTCCAAAAGTTGACTACACTTCAGGAAGAATATGGTGTGGTATATCATTTACACCTTTATGATTTAAAGTCCAGTGGCAAAAGAAAAACATCTGAAAATAATCAAGCAGGGTTTGATAAAATTTTGATTAGACTGGATCATCTTTTGTTGTTAGATAGTATGATTTTTAAATATGGGTTATATCCTTTAATTACGATTCATCCAGCAAAGTTTGGTGATCCTAGTTGGGATTATGATGTTGATGAAGAAATTGTTTGGAAGAAAAATTTAGAGTTTTTTAAAGAACTAAATCTTGATTCGAAGTTGGCTTTGGAGACAATGCATGATCCTGATCGAAATCCGGGATACAAACTTTTGGGATATAAGGCTGAACATTTTGAAAATATTTTAAATAAGAATAATAGTCTTGATCTTGGTTTATGTATTGATACTGGTCATTCAAAAATGGCTGAAGAGCCTTTGAGTAATATCATAAAACTTCCATGCCCTATTTATTCTGTCCATCTGAATGGAAATGATGGATCAGCTGATCAACATCACTTGCCAACATTTGATAATGTTGGTGATTTCCAAGCTGTAATTAAAGCACTAAGAAGATGTCAAGGACCAATTGTCTTGGAAATTGGCAATCATAATTACTCTAAAGAAGAAATAAAAGAATGTATCCAGTTTTGGAAGAATATTGTGAATTGAGAGGGGATGAGGAGAGTGAAAACGCCAGAGGAATTAAAAAAAGATCTTGAAAGAATATTAGGTATTAATTTTTCTCCTTATGAAAATCCAATGAATCATCCTGTGATAAAAATACCTGTGATGTTTATAAGTGTTTTTCTCTTGTTCCTGTCGCTTTTTTCAGGAGTACCTTCAAATGTTAGACTTTTTAGTTTTTGTGTTCTTTTATTGTTTTGGGTTGTTTGTGGCATTTTGTATGCAATTTGGTGATATGAGGAAAAATGGGAGTATTGGTAGTGAAAATGGGACTTTTTAAGAAAGGGGTTTAAGAGATGAAGAGGAATTATAATCCCAGTGATCCGTGGGGTTTGTTGGGTAAGAAAATGCCATCTGGACATTGCGAAGGAAAGAAAGCAATAGTTATAGGGTATGATCATACAGGAGCAATCTAGGCACGTTGTGATTGTGGAGAAGAATACCAACATAATGGAGGAGCTGGAGAGCATCCTTAGTTTGGGGGAAAACATTAAAAATCTTTGAAGAAGATGGAGGATAAATAAATAGATAAAATAGACTATCTTTTAAAGCGGGCATTCCAATGTCTTAAAGTTTTCTGACTTTTGGAACCAACCCGCTTTTTTATTTTAATTTTCCTTTTGACTTTTATATCACAATCTAGTAAAATAAGAAAGTGTTGGACTTTAATAAAATCACGTTAAACGTGACACAATTAGTAAGGCTGCAAATTGGTTGTTATTAAAAGAATACTTGCCAGCTTGCAGCTTTGCTGTAGTAATATGTAAAAATAAATAAAGTGAGGTGATATATTGATATTTAAAAGATAAAGGGGGTAAAGGGGCCTAAAACACAGATTTTTGTAGCAGAAGTTGTAGCACTGAAAAGGAGGATGGATAAAAGAGAAAATGGAATACTTAAAAGTTGCTACAAATTCAGATCCCAATTCTGTGGCTGGAGCCTTAGCTGGAGTGATACGGGAGAAAGGAGGAGTTGAAATCCAGACAGTTGGTGCCGGAGCTTTAAATCAGGCAGTTAAAGCCATTGCTATTGCCAGAGGCTTTGTTGCTCCCAGCGGTGTTGATCTTTTCTGTACGCCAGCTTTTGCTGATGTTCAAATCGATGGAGAGGAACGCACTGCAATAAAACTCTTTGTCGTGTCTCGCAACAATAACAAAAGCTAAAAATATAAAAAATCTCTTACTGGATGTATGCCTTGGGCATATGTCGAGCTTAAGACTCAACAGTAAGAGATTTTTTCTTTTCCAAACCAAAAACTTGAGTTATAATTAAATAAACTACATTGAAAAATATAATAAGAATTATTTAATTACGCTGGAATGAAATGGAAGCACTAATTAAATAAACTACATTAAAAAATATAATCAGAATTATTTAATTACGCTTAAGCTGTGCGAAAGCACTAATTAATTTAAAAGAATAGTTAAATTTAAAATTCAGAGGTGTAAAGATGACAACAAATTCAAAAAATTTACCTTTAGGAAAGATCCAAGCTCTTTTTAAAATTCCAGAAAAAAGACAGGAGCAGGTTTATACACAGGTTAGGGAAGAAGCAAGAGGTGATTTAGATTTCTTTTTATTGAATATTTTTTCAGGAATTATTATTGCTTTAGGTATTATTATCAATAGTTCCGCAGTGGTTATTGGAGGAATGTTAGTTGCTCCTATGTTTTGGCCAATTTTAGCTATTGCTTTAGGTATTATTTATGGACGGAGAAAAATATTTCAGAAATCACTTTTGAATTTAATTTGGGCAACTTTAGCAGTCCTTGGTGTTGCTTATTTAATTGGCCTTACTTCACCTCTGCGAGAGTTAGGTGATGAGTTTTTAATAAGATGCAAGCCAACTTTGTTTGAATTATTTATTGCTTTGGCTGCTGGTTTTGTTGGTGCTTTTATTGCTACTTATCCTAAAATTTCTACAACCATTGCTGGAGTGGTTATTGCGGCAGCCTTAATTCCACCTCTAGCAGTTTTAGGAATCAGCCTGGCTCAAGGGCAGATAGTAGAAGCTGGGGGTGCTTTTCTTTTATATCTTACCAATCTCCTAGCTATTATTTTAGCGGCAACTTCTGTTTTCTTTTTAATGGGTTTTCGAAAACCAAAAACAGAAGCAGGAAAAGAGAGAAGAAAAAAAGCTCTTATCTGGACAGGCATATTTCTTTTGATAACTTGTATTCCTCTTTCTATTATTACCAAAGGAATTGTAAAACAAAATTTTCAGCAAGAACTTATAAGTGAAGTTTTTAGTTTGGAACTACGTGAATTCCAAATTACTGATATCGATATTACAGAAGAGCAGTTTAATATTTTAACAGAAGTAACTGTAAGAGGAAAAGAATCTATATCAAAAGATGCAACCCAGAATATAGCCAGAGTTTTATCTTCACGATTAGGAAAATGGGTTACTTTGAAGATAAATCTGATAAAAATAGAAGAAATACAAGAGACAGGATGATGATAATTAGGTCTCGGGTATAGTCTATTAATACCACTTTAAATGAGCCCTCGTAGTATAACGGATAAAACATCGGGCTTCGGACCCGAAGTTGCAGGTTCGAATCCTGCCGAGGGCACGGGTCCGTAGCTCAATGGAAGAGCAGTGGCCTCTTAAGCCATTGGTTGAGGGTTCGAGTCCCTCCGGACCCTCTCGTCCAAGTCTATTCTACTATGCATCCTGCTACCGCAGGCTACACCGTTTCATAGACTCCTCCTTCTTCGCAAAAATACTAAAGTATTTTTACGAGTATAAATTTTATATTCTTTTGTTTTTTGTGTATACTGAAAATTAGCAATTCATAACCCATCAACTCATAACTTATATATTTATTAACTAATTTAATGCCCTGTTATCCACTAAAGTTCCAACAGGGCCTCGCCCCGACGTTACATCGGGACCCGGGAGATTAATATGAGAGTAGCAATAAATGGTTTTGGCCGTACAGGCCGCCAGGCATTCAAAGCGGCAACAGAAAAACACAAAGAGATAGAATTTGTGGCTATAAATGATCTAACCGATGCTCAAACTTTAGCCCATTTGGTTAAATATGATTCTACTTATGGAATTTGGGAGACAGATGTTAAAGCAAAAGATGACCAAATTATTGTAAATGGCAAAAAAATCAAAGTTTATGCTGAAAAAGACCCTACGAACCTACCTTGGAAAGATCTGCAGATTGATGTGGTTATTGAATCAACAGGATTTTTTACAGACAGGGAAGGAGCTAAGAAGCATTTGGTTGCCGGAGCTAAAAAAGTTATAATTTCTGCGCCAGCTCGTAATCCAGATATAACTCTGGTAAAAGGAGTAAACCAAGATAAATATATTCCTAAAAAACATCACATTATTTCTAATGCTTCTTGTACAACAAATTGTCTTGCTCCTGTCGTCAAGGTTTTAAATGATGAATTTAAAATTGTAAAAGGATTTATGACCACTGTGCATTCTTTCACTATGGATCAGAGATTACAGGATAATGCTCATAAGGATTTACGTCGAGCGCGATCAGCGGTGACTAATATTATTCCAACCACAACAGGTGCAGCCAAAGCAATTTTTGAAGTTATCCCAGAACTAAAAGGCAAGCTAGATGGTGTTGCTTTTAGAATTCCTACATCTACTGTTTCAGTAGTTGATTTAGTTTGTGAAGTTGAAAAAAATGTAACTACATCTGAAGTTAATAAGGCGTTTGAAAAAATGTCCGAAAATGATATGAAAGATATTTTACAAGTTTCTAATCGTCCTTTAGTTTCTTCAGATTATAAAGGAAATTCTGCCTCAGCTATTGTGGATACCCCCTCTACTAATGTCATATGTAATAATTTAGTTAAAGTAATAGCTTGGTATGATAATGAGTGGGGCTATTCTTCTCGCTTAGGTGACTTAGCAGTTTATTTAGCAAAAAGAGAGATGTAAAGAAAAGAAAGGAAATTATGATTCGTTCTGTAATTTTTGATTTAGGGGGAGTAGTTTTAAAAAATGGAATATATACAGCCATACCTATATATGAAAAAAAACATAAAATGCCTAAGGATTCTCTAAGGAATTTATTTGATAATAAATATCTTATTCCTTTAGAGTTAGGTAAAATTTCTGAAGAAGTTCTTTGGAGGGGTTTAGCTTCTGATTTGGGTCAGGATATTTCTGATTTTAAAGAAATAGTTTTTAAAAATTTCATCCTTCAAAAAGGAGTTTGGAAAATTGCCAAAAAATGCAAAAAAAGTTACAAAATAGGCCTTTTGACTAATAATTCTAAAGAATGGGCCGAGCAATTAGAAAAAAAGTATAACCTTTCTAAATTATTTAATATCATTGTTGTTTCCGCAAAAGTAGGATTAAGAAAACCTGATCCTGAAATTTATCAGCTTATAACCAAAAAATTAAAAGTCAATCCTTCTGAATGTGTATTTATTGATGACTTAACAGAAAATGTTCAAGGAGCAAAAAAACTAGGGATAAAATCTTTCCAATTTAAATCTTCTTCCCAATGTAGGAAAGAGTTAAAAAAATTGGGGGTTAAGATTTGAGCACTTTAATAACTTAAAATTAATGTTAAAAGAAGTGATAATAGATAAAAGTATAAATAGAAAGAAAATCTTTACTTGAAAAATTAGGAGGGATAAGTGTGTTAGATCAGAAAGTTAGAGAAGTGCAAGAACAAATAAGAAGAATTGCCGCTCAGAGAGGTTTTAAGATTAAAGAGGGGGAAGAAAGTAAAGATATTTTTGTGTACTTGGAAAGAGATAATGGGGTACAAGAGGTTGGAATACCTATTCGTATATTAAAAGATAAAGATAAAGGAAGGGTATGTGCCAATCTTACAGGACGTCTCTATATTAATAAAATAAAAACTGATTTCACTATAGAAAATGGGGTTAAGGATAAACCGGAAAATGTATCTATTCTTAGCTTTGAAGAGATGAAGAAATATTTGTCCGAGAGAAGGTCATTTTTTCATCAAGCAGATATATTTATTTTACCTGAAGAATTTGCAGCTTTTGATAGTTTAATAAAAAAACTTTTAAAGTTTTTCTCAGACAAAGGTATTAAAGAACCAATCCGGTTAGAAAAGTAGAAAAAGAAAAGAGGGTGAAGGAATTGCTTGATTTTATCAATGATACTTTTACAGAATTTAATCAGAGATACTTTAAGGGAAAACTTCAACCAATTCCTATAGAGCTTACTCACAAAGATTATTTTAAAGGAGCAATTTTTTATAAAAATCCCCATCAAAATCCCCATCAAAATCCCCATCCTTTTTTTAAATTTTCTATCCCTTTTCTTAAAAAAGCCAAAATTAAGGAAATCAAAGGAGCTGTTCTTCATGAGATGATTCATTATTTCTTCTGGTTTTTCAATATCAAAGATGAATCTTCTATAATTTCTGGTCACAGCCCGATATTTAAAAGAGTAAAAAGAAATTTGGAGAGGAAAGAAGGGATTACAATTCCATTAAATTAACTGGCTTTTTAAGCTATTTTGGTTTACAAAAGCCAGTTTTTTCTTTATATAAATACAAGCCATATTGATGAAATATTTTAAATGTTCGCCTCTTGCCACGAAAACACGCAGTTGATTTTCCCAGCGAGAAAATCACTGCTTGGGTCTTGGCCTCGCTCCCCCGATGTACCATCGGGGACCATGCTCGCTCGGCCTGCGACACAGTTCTCTTAGTCAAGAGGCTCACTAAAAGCGAAGATAAGAAGTATACTTGATTTATCAGGCCAGTTTTTCTTTGCTTATGTTATATTTTATAGTAGAATTAAAACAGTAATTTAACTAAGAATTTCTATGGCTAAAAAAACTATAAAAGATATAAATGTAAAAGGCAAAAAGGTTCTGGTGCGATGTGATTTTAATCTTCCTTTAACACAAGAGAATAAAGGAAGGTATAGATATGGCAAGAAATTTGTCGTGTCGGATGATACAAGGATTAGAAAGGCATTACCTACAATTAAATATTTGCTTGGCAGGAAAGCCAAAGAAGTTATTCTTATCTCTCATTTGGGCAGACCAAAGGGCAAAAAGGATTTAAGTCTAAGTTTGAAACCTGTAGCCAAGAATATTTCTAAGTTATTAAGAATAGGGAATAGGGAATTAGTGACCAAAAAAATTAATAGCTTTGATGCTTTTGAAATCAAGCCTCGTTTGTTTTTGTTAGAGAATATTCGATTTTATCCTGAAGAAGAAAAAAATGATTCTAAATTTTCCAAAAAACTAGCCGGGCTAGCTGATGTTTTTGTTGTTGATGCTTTTGGCACAGCCCACCGGAAACATGCTTCTGTTGTTGGAATAAGCAAATATTTGCCTACAGTTTCTGGTTTGCTTTTATTTTCTGAAATTTCTGCCCTAGATAGAGTTCTTAGAAAACCTGCATATCCATTTATAGCTATTATGGGGGGAGCCAAGATATCAGACAAAATAAAAATTATTGAAAATTTATTGCCTTCTGTAGATAAATTATTAATTGGAGGTGGAATCGCCAATACTTTTTTAAAAAGTTTAGGATATGGAGTGGGGAGTTCATTGGTGGAAGACAAAGAATTGGAATTAGCAAAAGATTTATTAGAGAAATTTAAAGACAAAATTATTCTGCCAGAAGATGTAATAGTTGCTGATAGTATAGATAAATACGCTAAAATAGAAAATGTAAACATTCAGACTAACCCTCATACCATATGTGTGGAGCCTTATGTAATTGTGGATATTGGACTCAAGACCATAGATTTATTTTCTGATATAATAAAAAAAGCTGAAACTTTAATTTGGAATGGACCTTTGGGAATTTATGAAATAGAAAAATTTGCCAAAGGCACAAAAGAAATAGGGAAAGTTTTCTCTGAAGTATCTTATGGAAAACCATTTGGATTGGTTGGTGGAGGGAATGTTGTCACCGCTTTGGAAAAAATGAATGTGATCCGTGGTGTTGATTATATTTCCACTGGCGGCGGAGCAATGTTAGAATATTTAGCAGGCAAGAAATTGCCGGGGATTGAGGTGATAGAAAATAAGCAATAAGCGATAGGCGATAAGGAGTAGGGAATATGAGATAGGTGATGGGATAGATAATTTATAAAATAGGGAGTTTATATGCGGAGGAAAATTGTTATTGGCAATTGGAAAATGAATACAACGGTCAAAGAGGCAATATTTTTAGTTGAACAGTTGAAGCCTAATTTAAAAGATATTGAAGATGTGGATATAGTTGTTTGCCCGCCATATATTTCTTTGGCTTCTTTGTATCCTCTTCTAACCGGTTCTAATATTAAATTAGGAGCTCAGAATGTATACTGGGAAGAGGAAGGAGCTTACACAGGCGAGATTTCTCCTAAAATGATTTCTGACTTTTGTGAATATGTAATTTTGGGCCATTCAGAAAGGAGAGAACATTTTGGAGAAACTGATGAGATAATAGCCAAGAAGGTTAAAGCAGCTCTAGATCATAAAATTATTCCCATAATTTGTGTAGGAGAAACAAGAAAACAACGAAATAAGGGATTGGTTGAGGCAACAGTAGAAAAACAATTGGAAAAAGACTTGTCACTAGCCACTAGTCACCAGTCACTAACCACTTTTATTGTCGCCTATGAGCCGGTCTGGGCAATTGGCACAGGGGAAATTTGCAAACCAAAAGATACAGTTGAGGTTATTTCATATATTAGAGGAATAATAAGCGATAAATTTACTCATGTACCAGCTAATAGGGTACATGGCGCCGAAAAAGATATTGCCGATAGTACAAGAATCCTGTATGGTGGTAGTGTGGATTCTGACAATGTAGGAAATTTTGTAGAAGAGAAAGAAATTGATGGATTTTTAGTTGGCGGAGCCAGCCTAAAACCAGAAGAGTTTGTGAGGATAGTTAAGAAGGTTAGTGAAAAATAGAATAACTAATGACCAATTACTAATTTCTAATTAAATCCCAATTATTAATTAAGAAAATAAAATTCTAAATCCTAAATTCGAAATCCTAAACAAATACAAAATTCTAAATTCAAATATTCAAAACGGTGTTTAGTATTTTGGTTATTCCTGCTTTGAATTTGTTTAGATATTAGAATTTATTCTTAATTAGATATTTTAAAATTAGACATTGATTAGGCATTAGGTTAATTAGTAATTAGAAATTATTAGATTGGATTTTTACATAAAATCGGAGATTTTATGCTTGTTACTACCAAAGAATTAGTAGATAAAGCCCAAAAAGGGGGTTATGCTGTTGGAGCATTTAATGCTTGCAATTTAGAGATTGCCAAGGCTATTGTTAGAGCAGCAGGAAACCTAAAAGCCCCAGTTATTATTCAGACTTCAGAGGGGGAGGCTCGATATGGTGGGGTAGAGTTTATAGCTTCCATTGTGAAAACAGCTGCTGGTGAGGCTAAAACTCCTTTTGCTTTACATCTAGATCATGGAAAATCTTTAAAGATGATATCTGATTGTCTTCAGGCAGGATATACCTCTATTCATATTGATGGTTCAGAATTGTCTTATAAACAGAATGTTAATTTAACCCACAGTGTTGCTGAAGCTGTTCATAAAAAAGGAGCATCAGTAGAAGGTGAATTGGGTCATATAGTAGGCAGTTCTGGTTTTCATAAAGAAAAGGCAGAAGAAGTAACTGATGAGAAATTTTTTACTGATCCTGATCAAGCTTCCGGTTTTGTCAAAGCTACTGACATTGATATGTTGGCTATATCTATTGGCAATCTACATGGTGTATTCAAAGGAAGGCCAAAATTAGATTTTCCACGGCTTGAAAAAATAAAGAGCAAAGTAAAAATTCCTTTAGTTTTACATGGTTCTTCTGGTACAGAAGATAGGGATATAAAAAAAGCAATTTCGTTAGGAATTTGCAAAGTAAATGTTAATACAGAAATTAGAATAGCTTATATAAATACTTTGCGTAGTGTTTTAACTGAAAATGATCATGAAGTTGTTCCTTATAAAATTCTTCCTCCTGCAGCTCAAGAAGCTCAAAAAGTAATTGAGGAAAAAATAAAATTGTTTGGAAGTGCAGGAAAAGCATAGATTAGATTTAGGTTTTAGGGGTTAGGGACAAGAGAAATTAATTATATTTTTTGATTTGATTTAATTTTTGTGATAGATTTTAATATCTATCTTTTTTATCCTGAATTAATTGAAGGATTGATGAATATATTTTTGTTCTTTTAAATGAAAATATGTAAATAAATTTTACTGAAAGGATGATAAAGAATGGAAAAGTTTGATAAGTTCAATGAAGCTTGCGGTATTTTTGGAGTTTATGCTCCGGGCATGGGTGTTGCTAGATTGACTTCTTTTGGTCTTTATGGTGTACAGCACCGAGGTCAAGAAAGCTGGGGGATTTCCGTAGCTAATGGAACGGGTGTTTGGGGTACTAATAATATAGGGCTTCTACTACAGACTCTTAAAGAAGAAGATCTGGCTGGATTAGAAGGTCATGCTTCAATTGGTCATGTTCGTTATTCAACTACAGGTTCTACATCTAAAGAAAATTCCCAGCCTGTTCATAGAGATCATAAAGAAACTAGTTTTGCTTTAGCTCACAATGGAAATTTAATCAATACTTTTAATTTACGACAAATGTTAAAAAATAATGGTAGCAAATTTCAATCTACCAGTGATTCGGAAGTAATTGCTGAGTTAATTTCCGGTTATAGTGATTGTTCTATTGAAGATGCTATTTATAGAACAATGAATCAGCTTCAAGGAGTCTATTCATTAGTAATTCTAACAGAGAAAGAACTTTTTGCTGTCAGAGATCCTTATGGAATTCGCCCTCTGTGTATTGGTCAATTGGGAAATGGTAATGTTTTTTCCTCAGAAACTTGTGGATTAGATATTGTCGGAGCTGAGTATATAAGAGAAGTAGAACCTGGAGAAATAATAAAGATTGATGAAGATGGTATCCATAGTAAAATATTTGCCAAAGAAAAACCATCACTTTGTATTTTTGAGTTTATTTACTTTGCTCGTCCAGATAGTGTTTTATATGAAAGAAGTGTTCATCATGCTCGAAAACATATGGGAGCTGGTCTAGCAGAGGAAGCTTCAGTTGAAGCTGATTTAGTAATTGGAATTCCTGATACCGGAATTTCAGCAGCTATTGGTTATTCTGAAAAATCAGGTATTCGGTTTGATCAAGGGTTGATAAAAAATCGCTATATTGGGAGAACATTTATACAACCTACTCAGGCTATTCGTCAACAGGGAATACGACTTAAACTTAATCCTTTAAGAAAAGAGATTGAGAATTTACGCTTAGTAGTTATTGATGATTCAATTGTCAGGGGCAATACTACCAAGAAAATCATTAGATTATTAAAAGAAACTGGGGCTCGGGAGGTTCATGTTAGAATTACTTGTCCTCAAATTAAATATCCTTGTTTCTATGGGATAGATACAGCAAATCAAGAGGAATTAATAGCTTCTGAAAAAAATATGAAAGAAGTAGAAGAATTTATCGGAGCAGATTCTTTATATCATCTAAGTTTTGAAGGATTTGTAGCTTCTACCAGGCAATCCCGAGAGAAGTTTTGTCTAGCCTGCTTTGACGGGGTCTATCCTATTGAAATTCCTGAAAATCTTAGACGAGACAAATTTGCTTTTGAAAAAGAAAAAGTGATTTAAATTACAATTTAATATTTGGTTTACAAACTTAATTTGCCCTGCCTTGTAGAGTCTTTAACGTGTCGGTTTCAGCTCTATGAGGCAGGGTTTTTTTGTTTTTAAAATTGGTTTAATATTGAAATAGAGCTAAAAACCTTGACTTTTAGGGATTTTTTTGATATAATATGATAATATGATTATTGGTCGAGAAATAAAAATCAAAATAAAAATAAGCAAAACAAAAATGAAAAAATTCTTCAAAAAGCCCCAAAATTTAGGATTTGTATTAGGAATTATTATTCCCTATATTTATCTTTCTGCTTATGTAGGAGTTATTGTAAAAGTAATCTCTAATATCTTTGCTGGTATACTTTTTGCGCCAATTGGTCCTTTGACCGTAGCTCTTATGGGCTTGAGATTGCATTTTTCTTTGGAAAATGTACTTTACTTTCTGGTTGTCTTCCTGCCTGTAAATATTCTCTATGGACTTCTGGGTGTCTGTATTTTTTATACTGTTAAGAAGATACGAAAGAGATATGCCAATTAGCTGATATTAGTGGGAAGTAAGAGTAAGAGATAGAGATGGAGATATAGATATAGATAGAGAAAAATCCCCTTTAATTCTTAAACTCCAAAAATGGAAAAAACTTTCATACTAGATAGTATGAAAGAAATTTCCAAAATTGATAATTAAATAATCTAGAATTTATCGTTAAATCTACAGTTCCATGGTTTAGTCCATGGAACTGAAGGAAAAGAAATATTATGAAAAAATTTTTCAAAAAACCGTGGGTTATTGGGTTTTTGATAGGAAGTGCAGTAGGATATTTTGTATATTCTTTGTTAATGCCTGTATTAAGCATGAACGAAGTAATAAATGGTAATTCATTATCTTCTGTATTTGTAAATTATCCTGTTATTATAGTTATTTGTGGGGGAATAATTGGTGGATTAATTGGCTATATAATTGGTAAAATTAAAGCAAGAAAGAGAGAATAAAACAGATATTCTTATACACCCATACACTGGTGTATGGATGTAAAGTAAGAAAATTGATCGTAATGAAATAATTTTATTTATAAAAAATCAAAATATTAATTTGTAAATATTAGTGAATAATCTATTGTAAGGAGAAAAAATGAAAACAATTTTGTGGTTTTCCGAAATTTCTAAAAAAGATGTGCCAAAAGTTGGAGGCAAAGGAGCTAATTTGGGGGAAATGATTTCTGCTGGCCTTCCCGTCCCTGATGGTTTTTGTGTAACAGCAGAAGCCTATTTTCATTTCTTAGATAAAACTGGCACCAAAGAAAAAATTAAAAAAGTATTATCTGGCTTGGATGTAGAAGATTCTAAAGATTTAGCTGCTGCTTCCAAAAAAGTAAAAAAAGCTATCCTAAAGGCAAAAATGCCTAAAGAAATTGTTGAAGAAATCAAAAAAGCCTATCGTAAGCTGGCAAGGAAAGAAAAACTTTTTGTAGCAGTCCGTTCTTCAGCCACAGCGGAAGATTTACCCGAGGCTTCTTTTGCTGGACAACAAGCCACTTATTTAAATGTTTGTGGAGAAAAAGAAGTTGTTAGTGCAGTACAAAAATGTTGGGCATCTTTGTTTGAAGCACGAGCAATTTATTACAGACAAACAAAGGGTTTTGATCATTTTAAAGTAGGAATTGCTGTACCAATCCAGAAAATGGTCCAATCAGAAAAAGCAGGAGTAATGTTCACTGTTAATCCTGTGGATAATGACAGGTCAAAAATTTTAATTGAAGCGGGTTTTGGTTTAGGAGAGGCAGTAGTTTCTGGAGCAATTACCCCAGATAGATATTTAGTAGATAAAAAAACATTTAAAATTTTAGAAAAGGAAGTTTCTCCTCAAGAGTGGAAAATTGCTAAAGTAGGAAAAGAAAATAAACATGTTACTATTTCCAGGCAAGAACAAGAAAAACAGGTTTTAGATGATAAAGAAATTGTTAAACTGGCTAAATTAGGAGCTAAAATTGAAAAACATTATGATTTTCCTCAAGATGCTGAATGGACTGCAGAAGGAGGTAAAATTTATATAGTTCAAACAAGGCCAGTAACTACACTTAAGAAACAAGGAATAAGCGACAAAAAACAAGGAGCAAAAGAAGAGAAGGGGAAGAAATTAGAAGATATGAAAGTGATTTTAAAAGGTTTGGGAGCTTCAGTGGGAATGAACTCAGGACCAGTAAAAGTAATTCATTCAGCAGATGAGATTGATAAAATTAAAGAGGGCGATGTTTTGGTGACAGAGATGACTAATCCTGATTTTGTGCCAGCCATGAAAAGAGCAACGGCCATTGTAACTGATACTGGAGGGAGAACTTCCCATGCCGCTATAGTTTCCAGAGAGTTGGGGATTCCTTGTGTTGTAGGAACAGGTGGGGCAACAACCACTTTGAAGAATAGTCAAATAATTACTGTTGATGGTATGCACGGAATTGTTTATGAAGGAAAAGTTGAGGCAAAAGTAGAAGAACGAGAAGAGGTGGCTGCTTCTGTTTGTGAAGAGGCACCTGTTACTGGAACAAAAATCTATGTGAATTTAGCAGAAGTTTCTCGAGCAGAAGAAATAGCCAAAAAGCAGGTTGATGGTGTTGGCCTTTTGCGAGCAGAGTTTATGATTGCCGAGATTGGCGAACATCCAAAAGCAATGTTGGAATCTGGGAAAGGTCAGGAATTTATAGATAAGTTAGCCGAAGGGATGAAAACATTTGCCCAAGCTTTTGCTCCCCGCCCAGTAATTTACCGAGCTACTGATTTTAAAACTAATGAATATAGAAATTTAAAAGGTGGGGAGAAATATGAGCCAAAAGAAGATAATCCAATGATTGGCTTCCGAGGATGTTTTAGATATATCAAAGATCCAGAGGTGTTTAATCTAGAGCTTGAAGCAATTAAAAAAGTACGAGTAGAATTTAGACTGGACAATCTGCATCTGATGATTCCTTTTGTCAGAACAGTTGAGGAGGTAGTGCAGATTAAGAAGTTACTGGATGCGGCAGGATTGCAACGGGATAACAGTTTTAAACTTTGGCTTATGGCAGAAGTTCCTTCCATTGTCTTTCTGATGGAGGAATTTTGCCAGTTGGGAATTGACGGAGTTTCAATTGGCTCCAATGATTTAACTCAACTTATATTAGGACTTGATAGAGATAGTTCGGTGATGGCGGAAGAATTTGATGAGAGAAATGAAGCTGTTCTGAAAGCCATAGAGCAAATAATAACAGTTTGCAAAAAATATAATGTGACTGTTTCTATTTGCGGTCAAGCTCCTTCGGTTTACCCAGAAATCACTGAATTTTTAGTGGAAAAAGGAATAACTTCCATTTCAGTCAATCCTGATGTGATAACTTCTACCCGCAAATTAGTAGCTTCCGTGGAACAAAAATTGCTTTTAAGCAAAATAAGAGAAATAGAAGGGGAAGAAATAGAGGAAGAAGAGGAAAAGGAGAAATAGTCACGAATCCTTTCCGAATAATAACGAATAAATCTCTAATATTTTTCGAGTGAGGAACATCAGTGACGAGTCGAGAACTACCTTATAGAATTATAATATTCGTAGTAATTCGTAAGTTTAAACTAATAAAAGTTAGAAAATAAAGCAAAACAAACATAAATAAGAATGCAAAATTAGAGTTAATTCGTGATAAATAAAAATGAAAAATAAAAAGATATATTCCACAATTTTCACAAAACATCAACAGTTTTTAAACTAGGTGGTGTTTTTTATTGTTAAAGGATTAAAATGGATTGGAGATATTGGAATTTAATCAGTTCAATAATAGTAAGCCTTTTTATCCTAATATTAGGAATTCTTGTTTATTTCAGAGATAGAAAAAGTACAACACATAAAGCTTTTTTTGCTATGAGTATTTGTATGGCTGGTTGGATAATTTCTTTGGCTATTTCTTATCTTCCAGGATTAACTAAAGAGCCATATCTTTTTTGGGGTCGGATGACCCAAGCTACTGGCAACTTTTTAGCTTTATTTGGATTTCATTTTTTGTATTTCTTTCCTAAAAGAAAAGCAAAAATTCCTTGGTGGGAAATTGTTTTTATCTTTATTCCAGCTATTATTTTAACTTACTTTACTTTGTTTACGAGATTAGTTTTTTTTGATGTTGAATTTGGCAAAGGAATAATGGGATTGCCAGCAGATATTGGCGGATCTTTTTATCCGCTAGTAGCTTCATGGACATCAATTGCGGCAATTATTGCAGTGATAGCTCTTGGTTTAAGATTCAGAAAAGTTTCAGGTAAAGCTAAAATACAGATGAAGTATGTTTTTTTGGGTTCTGCTTTATTTGTCTCTTTTGTTTTAACTACCAACCAGATTCTTCCTATGGTAGTAGTTGAGATGATGGGATTAAGAATGTTTGCTCCAATTTCAATCCTTGGTTATTGGGGAGCATTAATTTTTGCTGGTTTTGTCACCTACGCCATTATCAAACACAGATTAATGGATATCAGATTAATAATCTTCAGAAGCATTATATATTCTTGTTTAGTATTTCTTTTAGGAATTATATATGTATTAGTGGTAAGTTACCTGAGAAGTCCTTTAGGGAAGATATTAGGTATGTCTCCTGCAATAATGTTTCTTGCAGCTGGTGCAACAATTGCCTTTGGTTTCCCTCAGATAAAGAAGCTTCTAACTAAGATAACAGATAGATGGTTGTATAAAGGAAGATATAATCCTGATGTACTATTAGATCAAATAGGAGATATTACAGACTCTGTATTGTTACTGGAACCTCTATGCCAGTCTCTTTTAAATCTTCTTTACAGAGAATTAAGAGTGGAGAAGATGGCAATACTAACAGGTGACAAGAGACAAGAGACAAGGAGCAAGGAAAGAGGAATAAGGAATAGGGAATTAGGAATGAGTAAAGAATTAGGAATAAGGAATGAGGAATTAGGAATGAGTAAATTATTAAAGATATTAGGTAAGAAGGATATTGTAGTCTATGATGAATTGTCTGAAGATTCTAAAGTAAAAGAAAAACTAAGAAGATTAGATATATCTCTACTTATACCTTTAAAAATAGAAGATAAACCTATAGGACTTATAGTAT
>CAYFQT010000019.1:0-30994 GCA_964345445.1 uncultured Candidatus Saccharibacteria bacterium | reverse complement strand
TATTACGATTTGGGATACGATGAAAGAGATAATAAAAATAGAAATTTTTGCAATGTTTTTTATAAAAAATATTTGGAAAAATTAGAATTGGAAAATAAAAAGGTGGTTGATTTTATTAATTCAAAATTATCACAAGAGGATTTTCAAGATTGGTATAGTCAATTTAAGAGATTAGTAAGAAATCCTAACATACATAATTTGTTACTAGAAATATCGAAGATTTTTAATAAAAAAGGGGAAGAAAAGATAAAAATCACAACACAAGTTGGTAAAAAGTTTGTTATTATTGATCCCAAATATTTAAAAACTAATATTGATTATATTATAGAGATAATATCTGGAGTATTTAATAGCTTAATAGAAGAAGCTAGAAATGAATCATCTACATAACAAAACTTGTTCGAAGTGTGAAGGAGAGAAATACATTTGGTATAAGGATTTTTTGACGGTTTTGGTTATGGTCCTTGTTCTTTTGGGAATTGGATTTTTGTTTTTTCCTATTTTGGGAAAATTCTAGGAAGGGTTTTGGCAATATATAAAGCTGATCTGGTGGGGAATTCTTTTGGGAGTTATTGCTGCTGGAATTATTGGTTATTTTGTCTCTGATGAATTTATTGCTTATTAAGTGATAATTCCACCTCGGAGGTGGAAAAAGATAAAAAAGAAGCCCTGAAGGGAAATATTGATTTTATTGAGCTTTTTATTTTTAGAAATATTATTATTCATTGGTTTAAGGTCTTTTTTGATAGCTAGTAAATCTGATTGTAGCTATCCTGATGGTTGTCTAATTATAGACGGTTTGAGAGCCTTTGAATTTCAAAGCTTAATTTATAATATATATTTTGTTTTGGCCTTATTTTTTTCTTATGGTAAGATACCTCTTTCTAAAGTTTTGAAATATACTATATATTTTTCAATTTTGGCAAGTTTACTTTATTTAGTATTTTTTGTTGCATTCTAATTTATATTTTTAGGATTTGTTTATGGAATATGAGGAAATAATAAGGGGATTGAAGAAATGTAAGAAAATTATGGTAAAATAAATTTATGAAAGATAAACAAAATAATTACGCATTTATAGATAGTCAAAATTTAAATCTTGCTATTCGTGAACAAGGTTGGAATCTTGATTTTAAAAAATTTAGGATATATCTAAGAGATAAATATCAAATTCATAGAGCATTTCTTTTTATCGGATATATTCCTCAAAATCAGGATTTATATACTTTTCTTCAAGAAAGTGGATATATTTTAATATTTAAACCAACTCTTAAATTGCCAGATGGAAAGGCAAAAGGCAATGTAGATGCAGAATTAGTACTTCATACAATGATTGAAATACCTAATTATAATAAAGCGGTTATAGTTACTGGTGATGGTGATTTTTATTGTTTAGTAGATTATCTGATTAAACGAGATAAGTTATTGAAATTAATGGTTCCTAATCAATATAAATATTCTTCTCTCTTGCGGAAATTTACCCGTCATATTGTTTTTATGAATAATTTAAAAGGTAAATTAGAATATAGAAGAAAATAAAAAGAGAGGCATTACCGCGGGACAAAACCCTTTGGATGGCCTCTCATCGTGATTCTGTAATAAGTATAGCAAATAAAATTATTGCTGTCAATAGTTAATTTGGCAAGAGAATTTATTCAATGAAATATGAGGAGGTTAAAATTAACCCTGTACCATTTAAGGGACAGGGCGGCGCCCCATACCAGTTGACGGGACAGGGCGGGAGGAGAATAAGATGAAGAAAATGTTCATCAATTTATTAATAATCTATATTGTAATTTTATTGTTAGTTTTAATTCTTGGTATTTTTGAAAGACAAATATTTGATTCTTTAATAATGATGGTACCGACAACAATAATTTTTCTTATATTTGTTGTACCTCTTTTATTAGGTATTTCGAATTCAAAGAAATTAGCAAAAAAATCAATCTCTTTCCAAAGAAATCTTGCATGTGGAATTGCCTTTATTTTCTGGCCAGTGTTATTTATTATTTTACTTACTTTTTTAACAAAAGGTACTACCCATGAAGATATATGGATTATTGGTGTTTTTATCATAGGTTTACTTACAAGTATTATTTCAATACCAACATTCTTTTATTTAATGAAAAGAGACATAAATAGGAGAATAAAATGAAAAGAGATATAAAATGGGTGAAGGTGATATCTGTAAGGGAACCAGAAGCTAAAATGTATAAAGAATTATTAGAAAATAGTGGAATCCCTGTATTTTATACACCTGGTGCTCATGTAACAGGTTCTTCAGTTCCAAACACTCCATGTATAATTAAGGTTCCTGAAGAAAGATTAAAAGAAGCTAGGGAACTTCTTAATACTTTTAATATTGAATAAAAACATTCTGACATTCTTGCCTGCCCGCCTTTGGAGGGCGAAAGTCAGAATGTTATAATTTGATCTTGGCCCCGAAAGTTTCAGGGTTTTTTGTATATTGAAATAGAATTTGACAGATTTTAGAAAGAGTAATAATATTAAATTAAATAATAAACCCCACTCCTAGGATAGGGGATAGAGAAGGAGAATATAAAATGAAGAAAGAGACTAAAGAAGAAACCATCAGAAGATTAAAGATTATAGAAGGACATTTGAAAAAAGTTCGGAAAATGGTGGAAGATGATCAATATTGTATTGATATTTTAAATCAATCTTTGGCAGTGCAAAATTCTTTAAAAAAGGTTGATGAAATTGTTTTAGAAGGCCATCTTCAAAGTTGTGTTAGGCAAGCGATGAAAAATAATAAAAATTTCAAAAAAGCAATTGAAGAACTTTTAAAAGTTTTCAGGAGAAGTAAATAAATATTATTAAAAGATACTAATTAACAATGGGGGTAAAATGAAGCCAAAAAACATCTTAATTCTTTCTGGAATAGCTTTTTTAGCTTTTTTAATCTTGGGAGGTATTTGGGCAGCTAAAATTTCTAAAAATCTTCCTACTCAAGAGAAAAGTGAGTCATCTCAAACTCCTGCTGGTCCGGCCATAGAACAACCAAAATCATTATCAGAAGTTAAATCTATAGAAGCCCAAAATGGAATAGTTAATATAGATGCTTCAGAAATTTCAGATACAGCTCAATTTTACACTTTTATCTCAAATGGTACTGATATTAAATTTTTTGTTCTAAAAAGCAGTGATGGCAAAATTAGAGCAGCATTTGATGCCTGTCAAGTTTGTTATTCCCGAAAGTTGGGCTATTCACAAGAGGGCGATCAGATGATTTGCAAAAATTGTGGCAATATATTTCTGGCAGTTAAAATTTCTGAAGAAAAAGGCGGTTGCAATCCAGTTCCGATAAGCAATGATCTCGCTGTTACAAATGATAAAATTGCATTAAATGTTGCTGATATTGAAACTGGTTTGTCTTTGTTTGAATGAGTTCTTTCTACAGTAAACCACAGAGTATTGATATTTATTAAAGAATTTATCCCTCCATAGCCTTAACTTTTCTTCGGACAAGGCTTCGCAGGGCCCCCTCTTTTCGCTATTTATCCCTATAGCAAGCCACAGGGTACTCTGGTGAAGGGGGATAAAAGGAGGTTTGGTGGATTTACCTTTAATATTTCTAACGGGAATTTTGACATCTTTTCATTGTGTTTCTATGTGTGGGGGGTTGGTACTTTCCTATACTGTTTCCAAAGAACAAAAAGATCTTCCAAAAAAGATGGAGCCCCGTACCATACCGAGTCCCATCGGGACTGTTACTGGGATAAATTTCTTGCCCCATTTTGTCTACAACAGTGCAAAGATTCTTTCCTATACTGCAGTCGGGGCCTTATTTGGCGCTTTGGGTTCTTTTTTAAATTTTGGGGGAATAAGAGGATATGTGGCAATTGCAGCGGGAATTTTTATGCTGGTTTTAGCATTAAATTTATTAGGAGTTGGTTGGTTTAAGAAACTTACATTCAGAATGCCTAAGTTTTTAGGAAATTTGACTTATAAATTAAGTTCAAACCCTCATTCTAGTCCTTTAACTTTAGGATTTTTAACTGGTTTTATGCCTTGCGGACCATTACAGGCTATGCAGCTTTATGCGGCGGGAACTGGAAGTGCTGCACGAGGAGCAATTGTAATGCTTGTCTTTGGGTTGGGAACAGTTCCTTTAATGTTTTCTTTTGGCAGTTTTGCTTCTCTTCTAAAACACTCTTTTAGAGAAAAAATCTTAAAATTGGCAGCGGGAGTTGTTTTGATTTTAGGTTTTTTAATTTTAAACAGGGGTCTGATGGTTGTGGGTTTTAAATACAATACTTATAATGCGACTAATTATTTTATAGCTTCAGAATCAGGAGAAAGTCATATTGATCCTGTTTGTGGAATGACAGTAACATCTGACAAATATATAGCAACTGTTGATGGAGTAAAATATTATTTTTGTGTGAAAGAATGCCGGGATTTTTATATTTCCCAGTCAAAATCCCAAGGCAAAAAAGTAGAAGAATAATGATTTTAATAGGAAATTATTATGGATAGTAAGATTATTTTAAAAATAAAAGGTATGCATTGTGCTTCCTGTGCAATGAAAATTGAACAAGCATTAAAGAATGCTAAAGGTGTTAGGAATGTCAATGTTAATTTTGCTTCAGAAAAAGCAACTGTGGAAATTGAACCCCAATATATAATAGAAGAAAAAATGCAAAAAATACTATCAGATGGTTAAAAAGATTACTTAATGATAAATCTTTACTTTCTAAAGGTGTAGTAATAAAACGTTTAAAGGGAGATAAATATTTTAAAGTTAAAATAATTTGTATAAAAGAGATTATAAAACCTAGTGATGTAGATATTGATTGGCTAAGTAATGAGATTGGTGATGATTTTTTTATTTCTCTTGCATATAAAATTAAAAATAATTTTTCTAAAAAAGAAATAATTTTATTAACAGGAGATATCATGTGTTATATAAGATCTCGAGAGGCTGGGATAGAATGTAAATTAATTGATAATTATAATACCACAAATTCAATTAAGAAAGGAGTTAAAAATGCAACAAAAACCTCAACAAATTCCAATCAAAGCAGATGAAAAAACTGCAAAGGGAGTTTATACAAACAATATGATGATTGCTCATACCAAAGAAGAATTTGTAATAGATTTTATGAATATTTTTCCACCACAAGGAAATTTAGTGGCACGAATTTTCACCAGTCCTGGACATGCAAAAAGGATACTCTCGGCTTTCAAAGAAAATATTGATCGTTATGAAAAACAGTTTGGAAAAATTGAAGTAGCAAAACCGCCGCAAACTGAACAAAAAATCGGTTTTAGATCAAATAAATAATTTGTTTATAATTATAGGAAATAGGGGGATGGTTCTCTATTTTTTATCCTGAACTAAGTCGAAGGAAACTACAATTTACAGAAAACTTGATAAAATATTAAATAAAAACATTCTCACATTCTTAAGAATGTGAGAATGTTAATTAGGATTTATTTATGAAATATAAGGAGATTATTAATGAATTAAAAAGGCGTGAGAATCCTGAAAATGTGGCAGGGATGGCTCGGTTTGGCATTAATCCAAAAGGTACTTTAGGGGTGAGAATTTGGGATTTGCGGAAAATGGCAAAAAAGATAGACAGAAATCATGAGCTTGCTTTGAAACTTTGGGATTCAAAAATCCATGAAGCCAGATTACTTGCTTCTATGGTTGACGAACCAGATAAAGTAACTGAAGAGCAGATGGAAAAGTGGGTTTCTGATTTTGACAGCTGGGATATATGCGATCAGGTTTGCACCAATCTTTTTGATATTACAAAATTTGCCTATAGAAAAGTGGAGGAGTGGATAAAAAGAGATGAAGAATTTGTCAAAAGAGCTGGGTTTGTTTTGATTGTTGGGCTGGTTGTACATGATGAA
Organism: uncultured Candidatus Saccharibacteria bacterium; assembly: GCA_964345445.1. Taxonomy (GTDB): domain Bacteria; phylum Patescibacteriota; class CPR2_A; order CAYFQT01; family CAYFQT01; genus CAYFQT01. The sequence goes on along the minus strand of CAYFQT010000019.1, from coordinate 25,108 downwards.
AAAGCCAAAGATGAAGATTTCATCAAATATTTTGATGTTATCAAAAAAGAATCAACAGATGAGCGGAACTATGTCAAAAAAGCAGTCAGCTGGGCTTTGCGTCAAATCGGCAAAAAGCGAAGCAAAATGTTAAATGAGCTTGCCATTAAAACTGCAGAGGAGATTTTAAAGATAGATTCTCCAAGCGTCCAATTCATTGCCAAAGATGCTTTACGAGAACTTAAAAGCGAAAAAATCCAAAAGAGTTTAAAAAGATAATCTAAAGAGACCCGACCTCCAATAGTAAGAAAAGAACTTTGGGGAGGTCGGGTCTGCCTCGGCTGGTCAAGACAGATCTCCAGAAGTTATAATTTGAATAAAAAAAAGCCCCGTTGGAAATGTTAATATTTGTTCCCAACAGGACTATATTGATTTTTAGGGGAAAGATTGTATTAATTTTTCGCGTACATTTTTAGTTTCTTCAATTGTTTTTTCAACACTTTTAATCTTGCGTCCTATATTTCTTGTTTGTCTCCAACTTAATCCATATTCAAGTAGTTTTTCTTGAAGCTCTTTACGGCGATTTTCAAGATTTTGAATTTTTTTATTTAGTCTGAAGAATTCTTTATTTCGAGCTATAGCTTTTTGTTTATGTTCTTCTGTTAAAAGACCCACTTCTATAAATCCATCATAAGTGCATTCAGTAAAAGGCTGATTTTCCAGATTACCGAGTGGCATACTTATTGACCCATCTTCAAAAGTCAGTACAAAGGATACTTCTTTATCGTCTCTATTAGAACCAAAAAATTCAAAGCCAGGAATGAATCTTACTTCTTTGATCTTTTTGCCAACAAAATCTTTAATTGAGATCAAATTTTTGTTCAATTTTAATAAATCACTATAACTTACTTTAGGTGCTTCTTTAGGTTCTTGTTCTTTAATGGCAGAAGATGTAGAGACTCCACTACCTCCATCTTCTTCCATAATCTCTCCAAGAACAGGAAAAATTCTTAAAATAGACCATAATAACAGTAACATTTTTTCAACCCCCTTCTGATTTAATATTGCAGTCACTTTCAAATCATTGCGGTTTAAACTTCTAAACTAACTATATCAATCCTCCTTCCTTTCTCAATTATTAAAGAGCTAAATGAAATAATTTTTTTACTGATACTTGATAATACCACATTATTAAAAAACAAATCAATAGTTTTTTAAATAATCAATTTTTTGTTTTTATATTAATATTTTTAAAGTATAATAGAAATAGTAACAAGTGATAAGGAATAAGGAATAGGGAATAAGAGATAAGAATAAAAATGGATTATCAATTTAATAAGAGAGGGATATGGAAAACAAAATTATTTTAAAAATAAAAGGTATGCATTGTGCTTCCTGTGCAATGAAAATTGAACAAGCATTAAAGAATGCCAAAGGTGTTAGGAATGTCAATGTTAATTTTGCTTCAGAAAAAGCAACTGTGGAAATTGAACCCCAATATATAAATGAAGAAAAAATAAAAAAAATCATTAGTGATGTTGGGTATGATGTGGTAGATGAAGTTAGAGAAACTCAAGATAGGTACTTTGATAAAACGCAGGGAGGAGAAGAAAGCAAGGAAGTTGTCGAAGCAAAAAAAGCCAAAAAAAGATTATTTTGGGCTTGGGGATTTACAATTCCCATAATATTCATAATGATTTTGGGTATGTTTTTTAAAATCTACATCCCTTTTAGTGAGTGGATTATATTTGTCTTGGCTGCTCCTGTAATTTTCTGGACCGGATCAAAAACTTATCAAAGTGCTTTAAAATCAATTATGCGGTTTAGCGCCAATATGGATGTTTTAATATTTTTGGGCACTTTTGTCGCTTATTTAACTTTTCCATTGAAGATTATAATACCCTTGGAATCCTATGCTGGTGTGGCGGCAATGATTATGTCTTTTCACCTAACTGGTAAATATCTAGAAGCAAAAGCTAAAGGAAAAACTTCTTCAGCTATTAGAAAACTCCTACAGCTTGGTGCTAAGACTGCTCGGGTTAGACGTGGTGAAAAAGAAATAGATGTTCCAATAGAAGAAGTAAAAGTGGGAGATATTATGATAGTTCGTCCCGGTGAAAAGATTCCTACCGATGGCTTAATAATAAAAGGAGAGAGTGCTATAGATGAATCAATGGCAACTGGTGAATCAATGCCACAAAATAAAAAAACAGGCGATGAAATAATCGGTGCCACAATCAATAAACAAGGACTCCTAGAAGTGAAAGCTACAAAAGTCGGCAAAGACACTTTTCTGTCTCAAATCATCAAAATGGTGGAAGAAGCCCAAGGTTCTAAAGTTCCCATTCAAGAATTTGCTGACAGGGTAACAAGTGTTTTTGTACCAGCAGTTTTAATATTGTCTGTTTTGACTTTTGTTCTTTGGAATATTTTCCCAGAATTTTTTGTTTCAATTTTAAAATGGATAGATGCTTTTATTCCCTGGGTTAATCCAAATTTGGGAATAATTTCATTGGCAATATATGCTACAGTGGCAGTTTTAGTTATTGCCTGTCCTTGCGCTTTAGGACTGGCAACACCTACTGCTTTAATGGTTGGAAGCGGAATAGGAGCTGAAAATGGAGTATTAATCAGATCAGGAGAGGCAATTCAGACTTTAAAAGATATTCATACAATAGTTTTTGACAAAACAGGGACAGTAACAAAAGGTGAGCCAGAAGTTACAGATATTATTACAGCTAACAGTCTACAGACTACAGACGACAGCAAGAGAGAATTATTATATTTGGCTGGTTCTTTAGAGACTGGTTCGGAACATTCTTTAGCGGAATCTGTAATTAAGAAAGCAAAAAAAGAAGAAGTTGCATTAACTGAAGTGGACAATTTTCAAGCTATAACAGGAAAAGGTGCAAAGGGAACAGTTTCTGGCAAAGAAATAATAATTGGAAACCAGAGTTTGATGGAGGATTATAAGGCAGATTATAGCAGTTTTGAAAAAGATTTAGATAAATTGGAGAAAGAGGGGAAAACTACGATGCTTGTTGCCGAAAAAGACAATGAATTATATAAAGTACTTGGAGTAATGGCTGTGGCTGATACTTTAAAAAAAGATGCAAGGAGAGCTATCGCAAAGTTGAATGATATGGGATATGAAACAATTATAATTACAGGTGATAATAAAAGAACTGGAAGAGCAATAGCTGGGCTAGTAGGTATTGATAAAGTCTTAGCTGATGTTTTGCCTGGAGGGAAAGTGGAAGAGATAAAACGTCTTCAGGGAAAAGTGGGAAAGGTGGCTATGGTGGGTGACGGAATAAATGACGCACCAGCATTAAAACAAGCCAATGTAGGAATTGCCATTGGCACTGGAACAGATATTGCCATTGAATCTTCAGATGTGACTTTAGTTTCTGGAGACTTAATGTCAGTTGTTAAAGCAATGAAACTTTCAAAGGCTACTTTTAAAAAAATCAAACAGAATTTATTTTGGGCATTTTTCTATAATATAGTGGCTATTCCCATTGCTTTTTTTGGTCTTCTCCATCCAGTTATTGCCGAGGTTGCCATGGCAGCAAGTTCTATCAATGTTGTAACTAATTCTTTAAGGCTTAAGAAGATTAAGTTATAATTTAAAATAGTTGAAAGATAATAAAGGACTAAGGTAATAAGTATATAGAGAGTGCAAATGGAGTTTGATGAGGTTTTAAAAAAGAGAAGATGTGTTCGCAGATTCAATCCAGACAAAGAAGTAACTAACCAGCAGATAGAACAGATTCTACAGGCAGGAGTTTTAGCTCCTTCTGAAGGCAATATGCAGCCTTGGCATTTTGTAGTGGTAAAAAACGATGGGGTTAAATTAAGATTGACAGAAGCGGCTTTGAGTCGATCTTTTATTATGCAGGCGCCGGTGGTCATTGTAGTTTGTATTGATTTAGAACTTGCCCGGGTTAGATATGGAGAGCGGGGCGTGGATCTTTATTCAAAACAGTCAACTGCCGCAGCCTGTGAGAATATGTTTTTAAAGGCAACTGATTTAGGACTTGGAGTATGCTGGGTGGGAGCTTTTGATGAAAAAGAAGTAAAAAGAATATTAAAGTTAGAAGAAAATTTTCAACCAGTAGTGTTAATGCCTATTGGCTGGTCAACAGAGTCTCCAGCTCCTTCAGAAAGAAAATCTATTGATGAGGTAACAGAATGGAAAGAATAGAGAGAAGTTACCTTCTTCAGTTATAATTTGTTATATTAAAGGAGATTTATGTTAGCAGATGTAGTTATTTATAGTATCTTGGCCGGAGTCGCTACAATGATTGGAGCAGGAATATTATTGACCAGAGAAGAATGGGCTCGGAAAAACTCTATTATTTTTGTCTCTTTGGCAGCAGGGATTTTACTTTCTGTTGCTTTTTTACATATTCTTCCGGAGGCAGCAAAGCTTACTGATTCCGTTTTTTTATTTGTAATTTTAGGTTTTTTGATATTTTATTTTTTGGAACAAAATATTATGCTTCATTCCTGTGTGGAAGATAAGTGTGTTGAACATAGTTTTAGCATAATTTCTTTTTTGGGATTAACTATTCATTCATTTTTGGACGGTCTGGCTATTGGAGTAGGGTTTGGAGTAAATTATACAATTGGTATCGCTGCTGCTATAGGGATATTATTCCATGAATTTCCTGAGGGTATTTCTACTGTTTCTATTCTTTTTCATGCGAAAGTAGACAGAAAGAAAGCTATTTTTTATTCTTTTATAGTTGCAGTTGCCACCCCTTTTGGCGCTATTTTAACTTTTTTGTTTGTTCAGAATATTTCCCCAATAATTTTAGGAATTCTTCTTGCCTTATCGGCTGGTTCTTTTATTTATATTGCTGCCTCTGATCTTGTCCCCCAGACTCATAAAAAATTTAGATGGTTAAATATATTTTCTTTTATTTTTGGAATTATATTTATGTATTTAATTAAAATTTGTCTTTAATTTAAAAAATAAAATTGAAATAGTTTTTTAAATGGTTTAAAAGACCATTTTTTTATTAATTCAAATAGTGACCTGTTAGATGAGTCGTGGTAAAATAAAGTTGCAAGGGAAAACCTTCAATAAACTCAGGATAAGTAAAATGTCCGAAGAAAATTTTGAAAAGTTAAGAAAACAGATGGTGGAAGCTCAACTTAAACCTCGAGGAATAGCCGATCCCAGAGTGCTTTGGGCAATGGGAAAAGTTCCTCGTGATCAATTTGTCCCAGAGGATCAAAAAGCTCTTGCATATGAAGATTATCCTTTGCCTATAGAATGTAATCAAACCATCTCCCAGCCATTTACAGTTGCTATGATGACTCAGCTTTTGAAACTTCGTGGCAAAGAGAAAGTATTGGAAGTTGGTACAGGTTCAGGATATCAGGCAGCTGTATTAGCTGAATTAGCAAAGAAAGTATATACCATAGAATCATATAGAGATTTGGCAGAAAATGCAGAGAAAGTTTTGAATAAGTTAGGTTATAAAAATATAAAGGTTTCAACAGGAGACGGAACATGTGGGTTTAAAAAATTTGCTCCTTATGATGGAATAATAGTAACAGCTGGAGCACCACATATACCTAAACCTTTAACTGAACAATTATCAGAGGGCGGCCGACTGGTTATTCCCCTAGGTGGTAGATTTTTACAAACAATGGCAAGAATTACTAAAAAAGATTCTAAAATAATTAGAGAAGATTTTGGCGGCTATCGTTTTGTCCCCCTGGTAGGAAAATGCGGCTGGGAGAAATAAAGGAAAATCTATGTCAAAGATAAAAATGAAATTAGCGATATTTTTGGGGAAAACCTCTGCTTTTATAAGCAGGCATTTTGGTTTTGGCAGAGGTTCTAATTTTCCGGGCAGAGTGGCTTTACGTATTGATCCCAAAATTGTTCGGAAAATAACTTATAAGATTAAAAAAGGTTCTATTTTAATCACTGGTACAAATGGCAAAACAACCACTTCCCGAATGCTCTCTTCTATTATCAAATGCACGGGCTTGGTTAGAATCCATAATAGTTTTGGAGCCAATTTAATTACCGGGGTTGCTTCTACTTTAGTTTCTCATTCAAATTATCAGGGTTCAACAGGTGCTGATTTAGGTTTATTTGAAATTGATGAAGCTACTTTACGTCTGGCTATTCCGGAGATTAATCCCAAATTTATTTTATTTACCAATCTTTTTAGAGATCAACTGGATAGATATGGAGAAGTAAATAAAATTATCCAGTTATGGGAAAAATGTCTCATAAATACTTCTTCTGGTACTAAAATTTTATTAAATAGTGATGATCCCGGGGTAGCTTCTTTGGGGAGAAATTTAGATAGAGAAGTTTGGTATTATGGAGTGGAGGATAAAAGTTTTAGGTTGGATAAGATTGAACATGCTTCTGATTCTACCAGGTGCCCCAAATGCGGTTTAAATTTTCAATACGATGCTGTTTTTTATTCCCATTTGGGCCATTTTTCCTGTCCCAAATGTAATTTTAAAAGACCTAAACCTCAAATCTATGCCCAAAAAATTGAGCCTTTAGATTCTGCTGGGAACAAAATTCACATTGTAACACCAGTTGGTGATTTCCAAACTATAATTTGCCTACCAGGTTTTTATAATATCTATAATGCTTTGGCAGCAATATCAGCTGCCTTGGCTTTAGGATTTAATTTGCAGACTATCAAAGCTGGACTGGAAGTTTTCTCTTCTGTTTTTGGTCGCCAAGAGCAAATTCAGATTGGCAGTAAAAAATTGCTTATGATTTTGGTTAAAAATCCCGCTGGGTTTAATGAAGTTTTGCGGACTTTTTCCAAAGAAGAAAAACCTCAAAATCTAATTTTAGCTTTAAATGATAAGATAGCCGATGGCAGAGATGTCTCTTGGATCTGGGATGTTGATTTTGAAATTTTGGCAAAAAAAGATAATTTTATTGTTACAACAGGTATTCGGGCAGAAGATATGGCTTTAAGATTAAAATATGCTGGGGTTGATACAAAGAATATTTATTTGGAAAAAGATTATAAAAAAGCTTTGGACAAGATTTTATCTCGATGTAAAGAAGGAGAGACTGTTAATGTTTATCCATCATATACAACAATGCTGGAGATGAGAAAGGTTGTTGAGGATTTAGGATATGTTTCTAAGTATGTAGAAGAATAGAAATTAAAATCCTAATTTCTAATATTTAATTTCTAAACAAATCCTAATATCTAAATTCCAATGTTCAAAACAAATGTTTAAAAATTTTAACATTAGAGCTTTGAAATTGTTTAGTGTTTAGGATTTTGAATTTAGTATTTATAAAGGAGATTTATGAACATTGTAATTGCTTGGCTCTATCCAGATTTAATGAATGTTTATGGTGATAGAGGGAATATAATTACTTTGGAAAAACGCTGCAAGTGGCGTGGAATTAATGTTCAAATAGAGAATATTACAGTAGGGGGCAAGTTTGACCCAGATGAGTTTGATATTCTTTTTTTTGGCGGAGGTCAGGATAGAGAACAAATTATTGTGGCCCAAGATTTAAAAAAAGGAATGGACAAAACTGTAAAAAAGGCTATAGAAAATGGTGTGGTAATGTTAAATATTTGTGGAGGTTATCAGCTTTTAGGTAAATATTATTTATCTTCAGATGGTAAAAAACTTCCTGGAATTGGTATTTTTGATATGGAGACTAAAGGTGGTGCAAGAAGAATGATTGGAAATATTGTTATCCAAAGTGATATTTTAGGTGGAGAGAAAATTGTGGGATTTGAAAACCATGGGGGTAGAACATATTTGGGAGAAAATGTTAAGCCATTAGGAAGAGTTTTATCTGGTTATGGTAATAATGGTGAGGACAAAACCGAAGGAGCAGTTTACAAAAATACTTTCGGCACTTATTTGCACGGACCAATCTTACCAAAGAATCCTGCCTTTGCTGATTTTCTAATCAAAAAAGGCTTAAAGCGTAAATATGGAAAAGTTGATTTAAAACCCCTTGATGACAATTTAGAAAACCAGACCCATAATTTTCTAGTCAAAAAATTCTCATAGCACTGTAGGTCACCCGACCTCGTACTATATAAGTAACTATTATAAATAACAATTTTTTCATTTACTTATATTCACGATCGTGGTATATAGTAAATGAGATAATTAGATAATTATAAGCGTATTAAATAAGCATATTAATAAATTGTTTTGATATTATTGACTTGATATTTTTGTTAGTTATTTAATAGATTATTATTAAGGAGGTTTTAGAATGAGAAATAATGAAAAATATTCGTTACTTGAGTATATACTTCTTGCTTTTATACCATTTACTGAACCAAATACTGATTTACTCTATAGAAGAGGTAGATTTGTTAATACAATTCAAAAAGGTTATTATGCGCCGAAAAATTCTATTAATTCTACTATCTCTAAAGCTAAAAAAGATGGATATTTACAAGAAGTAGAGAAGAAAGATAAAAAGGGTTTCCTTCTTACTAAAAAAGGAAGGATGAAGATTCTGAAATATATTATAAAAGATCAAGAAGAGAAAAAATGGGATGGAAGGTGGCGAATTGTGATATTTGATATCCCAGAGAATCTAAGACGACGTAGAGATAGATTTAGAGATATGTTAAAAATATTTAAATTTATACAACTTCAAAAAAGTGTTTGGATTTCACCATATGATTATAGTGAAGATTTGGAAATGGTTATTAAGGAGTTAGGCATAGAGAAATATGTACAATATTTTATTACTGAATTAGTTAGTAATAGTGATATTTTAAAGAAGCATTTTTCCGAATTAAAATAATTTTAGATTGATATTGTCAAAGGAGAGTAAAGATGGATAAAATTTTCATTTACTTATACTCACGATCGTGATATATGGTAAATGAGATTTTGTTGAAATTTATTATATATACTTATTATCTATACTTATTATATATACTTATTATCTTTATGTTTATATTATCTTTATGTTTATTATTTATTATAAAATTATTGCACTTCAAAATACAATTCTTTTATTATTTATTAAAATTAGAATAATAGTTAGATTATTGATTCCAAGCTATAGATAGTTTAGGTTATAAATATGTGTTATTATTTAAAGGAATTAAATATAAAAAGAGGTTAAGATGAGTAAAAAAGTAGTGGTAGCTATGTCAGGGGGAGTAGATTCATCTGTGGCGGCAGCTTTGCTTGTAGAACAGGATTATGAAGTTATTGGAGTTTTTTGTTATTTTTGGTCAGATCCGGCTTTAGGGGCCCCTGCTCCAAATAAATGTTGCTCTGTAGAGGCTTTAAAGGCTGCTAGAGCAGTCGCATCTACTTTAGGTATATCTTTGCATACTTTAGATCTAAAAGACCAATTTAAACGTGAAATAGTAGATTATTTTATTTCTGAATATAAATCCTGCCGGACTCCTAATCCTTGTGTTGTTTGTAATAAAAAAATTAAGTTCGGCAAGTTGCTTTCCGAAGCTAAGAAATTAGGAGCAGATTGGCTAGCCACTGGACACTATGCCCGCCGAAGACAGACAGGAATAAGGAATAAGGAATTAGGAATTAGTGAAAATCATCTACTTAAGGGAATTGATGAACAAAAGGATCAGTCTTATTTTCTCTGGCAGTTGAATCAAAAGCAACTAAAACATTTAATTTTTCCCATCGGGGGATATAAAAAAGAACAGGTAAGAAAATTAGCTGAAAGGTTTAAATTGCCTATTACCAAAAGGCCGGAAAGCCAAGAAATTTGCTTTGTACCAGATGATGACTATAGAAAATTTTTAAAAAAATATGCTAAAGGATTTATCAAGCCAGGGAAAATTATAGACTTAGAAGGTAATGTCTTAGGTGAACATAAGGGCTTGCCTCTGTATACCATTGGTCAGCGCAAGGGTTTAGGTATTGGAGGTCCAGCATATGATCCCTGGTATGTTTTAAAATTAGATTGTAGAAATAATACTTTGATAGTTGGTAAAGAGGAAGATTTATATACTAAAGAAGTAAATTTAGAGAATGTTAATTGGATTTCAGGAAAAATACCCAAAAGACCTTTAAAAGTAAAAGTGAAAATTAGATATGGGATGGTTGCGCAAAACGCTAAATTAAAAATTCAAAATGCCCTGCCTGCTGGCAGGCAGGAAAAATTAAAAATTATTTTTGATTGTCCGCAAAGGGCAATTACGCCAGGCCAATCAGCTGTTTTTTACAAGAATGATGAAGTTTTAGGAGGAGGAACAATAGTAAGTTCAAAGTTAAAAATTAAAAGTTAAAAAATATTCTATATAATTTTTAGCTCTCTAAAGCCAAAAAAACCCCCTTGACAAAGGTTAAATTTTGAGTAATAATAAAAAGTCCAAGGGGGTTTTATAATTTATGGAGGTGAATTTTTTGTTTCAATTTAGAAAAAGAAAGGTTTGCTTATGATTTAAAATCATAGGTTGTCCTTTCTTTTTAAGTTTTTTAAAAATTGAATAGGATTGTGACTGCCTCTCTGAGGCAGTCCTACCCCGCCTAAGGTGCAGCGGTTCACTCAAAGTGGTGTTGAAGATGGAGGAAAAAGAATTTGTAAAGAGAGTAGTTGAGGATTGCATTTCTGGTATTTCTCAATTGAATCAAGACCGATTGGTAAAGTTTGTGGCTAAGGAGACTAAACTTCCGCCCCCAATAGTGACTACTAAGATTTTACAACATTTGCTTTATGTAATTTATTTCCGAGAAGATTTTCTTGCTGGAAAAAATACTGATAAATCTTTTGAGATATTAATTAAAAACGAACAGGAGCTTTTCAATAAAGGATTTTCTCTTAAGCTCCTTACTAATTTACAAAGCGCATTTGTAGTAAAATCTGAGGAACAGGAACATACTAATCTTCAAAAAATTGAAAGAAAAATTTCTCAACTATTGGAGGAGGAAAATGATAAGATCAATGTTAATTTCAATTAATATTTATAATTTGATTGACAAATCTTAGAGCCGCTGCACTGGGATTTTTGGCGCAGTTTAAATTTTAGATCAATGGCTTTATAAATTTATACTTATATTTGCTATTTTTCTACAAACTGCGCCTTTTTTCTTTTTGTAATGTCTTGACTTTGAATTATATTTTCAATAAACTGAATGTAGGGAATATTTAAAAAGGTGAGCAAATGGATAATTTGCTCACTTATTATTAATTTTGGGGTATAATAATAAAGTGAATAGGTTTCTTTTCTGAAATTATAATATTTAATTAAAACAATAATATGAAATCTTCTGAAATTAGAAAAAAATTTATTCAATTTTTTATCCAAAAAGGGCACAAACAGATTCCTGGTGCTTCTCTTGTTCCTGAAGCTGACCCCACTGTTTTGTTCACCACTGCGGGGATGCATCCACTTATTCCATATCTTTTGGGGCAGAAACATCCTCAGGGGAAACGCCTGGTTAATTATCAGAAATGCCTGCGTACTGATGATATTGATGAAGTAGGTGATTCAACTCACTTAACTTTTTTTGAAATGCTGGGGAATTGGTCTTTGGGCGACTATTTTAAAAAAGAAGCAATAGAGCTAAGTTATGAATTTTTAACAGATAAAAAATGGCTTGGGCTTGATCCTAAAAAAATATATGTTAGTGTATTTGAAGGCGACAGAAATGCACCCAAAGATGTAGAATCAGCCAAAATTTGGCAAAGCTTAGGAATTCCTAAAGAGAGAATTTACTATTTGGGGAAAGAAGAAAATTGGTGGGGGCCAGCAGGAAAAACCGGTCCTTGTGGACCTTGCACAGAAATGTTTTATGATTCAGGGATCAAAAAATGCAGCGCTGGTTGCAAACCTGGATGTAATTGTGGTAAGTATGTGGAGATTTGGAATGATGTATTTATGACTTATAATAAAACTGCTTCTGGAAAATATAAACCCCTAAAGCAAAAAAATGTGGATACTGGAATGGGGCTGGAAAGGACGGCAATGGTTTTGCAGAATGTAGAAAGTGTTTTTGAGACTGATTTGTTTTCTAATATTATAGATAAGGTTACAGAGTTGGCAAAGGTAACCCCGAAAAATACGGGGCAGGCATCGGTGACAAAAGAGATAGAAAAATCAATTAGAATCATTGCCGACCATCTGCGGGCAGTAACTTTTGCTATTGCCGATGGTGTTGCTCCTTCTAATTTAGATCAGGGATATGTAGTAAGACGGCTTACTCGTAGAGCAATAAGATACGGCAGAATCTCAGGGATTGAACAAAATTTTTGTTCAAAAATTGCCCAAGTTGTAATTTCTGATTATAAGGATATTTATCCTGAACTAGAAAAAAATCAAAAGAGAATATTGGAGGAATTGGATAAAGAGGAAGAAAAATTTAGTAAAATCCAACGTAAAAGTAAAGATATTTTAATTCGAGTAAGGCAAGAAATTGAAGAATTTTTAATAAAGGAAGGAAAACCAGCTAGAGGTAAAACAAAGTTGGGATATTGTTGGAAAGGAAGAGAATATTCGATTGATAAACTTGGTGAGTTCGCTTTCTATCTTTATGAAACATATGCTATACCTCCCGAGCAAACTTACGAGGAATTAGAAAGTATAGAATCATTACCACTAAATGAGTCAGATTTCCATGATAGTTATCAAAAAGCCTTTAAAAAACATCAACAGTTATCTCGGGCTGGGGCAAAGGATAAATTCAAAGGCGGATTAGCTGATGCTAAAAAAGAAACTATAAAACTTCATACCACCACCCATCTTCTCCAACAGGCTTTAAGGGATGTTTTGGGGGAACATGTCAAACAGGCAGGGTCTAATATTATCCCCCAAAGGTTAAGATTTGATTTTTCTCATTCTGAGAAGATGACTGAAGAGGAAATTAAAAAAGTAGAGAAAATTGTTAATGATAAAATAAAAGAAAAACTGCCGGTTAAAGTAGAAGAGATGTCTTTTGATGAGGCTATAAAATCTGGCGCTTTGGCTGTTTATTCCAAAGATAAATATCCAGAAAAAGTTAAAGTTTATTCTGTTGGAGATTATAGTCGAGAGATATGTGGTGGACCACATGTGAAAAACACTTCAGAATTAGGGGAATTTAGAATAAAAAAGGAACAAGCAAGCAGTGCTGGAGTGCGGCGAATTAAAGCAGTATTAAAATAAATGTAGCCCCGAAGAAAATCTTCACTTTATTCAGATTTTTACGGGATTCGAGATGAAACGAAATCAAAGATTTCGATCATCTCAGAAAAATATATGGGATTAGTTAATAAAATATTTAAAAAGAAAGAAAAAGAAAAATATTGTGTTGCTTTGGATGTCGGCACAGAAGTTGTTAAGGCTTTAATTTTTAGAACAGTTGAAGATAAAGCAGAAGTTTTAGGTGTGGGGAGACAAAGACAAAAATTAACGGATATGCAAGCAGGAGCAGTAACTGATATAGCTGGCGTAGTTACAAATTGCAGCAAAGCTTTAGAGCGAGCAGAGGATATAGCTGGTATCTCTCCCCAGCAGGTCATTATTGGAATTGCCGGAGAGTTAGTTAAAGGAGCAACAACCACTGTTCACTATGAAAGAATAAATCCCAATATAAAAATTGATTTAGCAGAATTAAAAAATATTGTCTATAAAGTTCAATGGAAAGCATTTGATCAAGTGCGCAAACAACTAGCTTGGGAAACTGGACACCCAGAGATTGATGTAAAATTAGTTAATGCTGCTGTTGTGGATGTGCGTATTGATGGTTATAGAGTTTCCAATCCTTTGGGTTTTCAAGGCAAAGATGTACAAGTGGGAATATTTAATGCCTTTGCTCCATTAGTACACCTAGGGGCCCTACAAACTATAGCTTCAGAATTAGATTTAGATTTAATTTCTATAGCAGCAGAACCTTATGCAGTAGCTCGGTGTATGGGCAGTGAAGATAGTTCAGAATTTTCAGCTATTTTTATTGATGTAGGGGGAGGCACGACAGATGTGGCTGTGGTAAGAAATGGTGGAGTAGAAGGAACAAAAATGTTTGCTTTGGGAGGTCGTGCTTTTACTAAAAGATTAGCTTCTTGTCTGAATGTTCCTTTTGAAAAAGCAGAGAAAATAAAAATTGATTATTCCAAGAATTTACTCGCAGAAAAAACTGCCAGAGGGATAGAGCAGGCTCTTTCTTCTGATTGTCAAGTATGGCTTTCTGGAATAGAGTTAACTTTAAGTGAATTTTCTAACATAGATTTACTTCCTTCTAAGATTTTTCTCTGTGGAGGAGGGAGTGGCTTACCTGAAATTAAAAAGGTATTAAGGGGCACTTCTTGGACTGGCAAATTGCCCTTCGCTAGACATCCTAAAATTAGATTTATTAAACCTCAGGATATAACTAACATTATTGATAAAACGAAATTATTAGTTGATCATCAGGATATTACTCCCATGGCTTTGGTTAATATAGCTTTGGATTTAACTGAGAAAAAGGAACTCCTGCCATCTATCCTAAAGAGAGTTATTAGAATAATGGGCACATAGGGCGATAGAAGCGCCCCACAGATAGCCACGGATAAATCACTGATGGCCGCCGCGGATAACGGATTATGAATCATGAATCAGTGGTCAGTGGCTATCAGTAACAAATCCGTAAGAATCCGTGTTTATCCGACTGAAAGGAGGATAAATATAATGGATAAAATTATATACCTAGAAACAGATGAAGAAATTACTTCTGTTGTGGATAGATTGAAAAAGATTAAAGAAAAAAAAGTAGCTTTGGTTATTCCCAAAAGAGCTACCTTAATAGGTAGTATTGTTAATTTAAAGTTATTAAAAAAACAAGCTCAGGAGTTGGGTAAAGAGGTTTCTATTGTTACAGTGGATAAAATTGGTAGAAATTTAGCTTCTCAAGTAGGGTTTCCTGTATATAGAAAGATAGATGGAAAGGAGGTGCCTACAGAAGTTTCCCCACCTCCTAAAATTACCCCGGAAATTTCTTATATAAAAAAAGATCACAAAGAACCTAAAGTAGATATAGACAGAAAACCTTTGGTTGGTAGAAAAGAAAAAGAGCCTCAAGTCAAGCCAGAAATAAAAGAAAAACCTACAAAGCCCTTGGGCAAGGTTCAGGGCAAGCCTATTCTTAAAAAAAGAAAAATAAGAAGACCAATTGTTTTACCTTCTTTTAATAAAAGATTCCTATTTATTTTTATTGTTTTAAGTATTTTTATTTTAGGTATCGTAGGTTTTTTAATTTTACCCCGTGCTAATATTACAATCTATCCCAAGACTGAAATCATTCCTTATGATTTAGATTTGACAGTAGGGAGCAATATAAAAGAAATTAACTATGAAGGTAGTACTATTCCTGGAGATATTATTTATACAGAAAAGGAGGAAACTAGAGAATTTATAGCTTCTGGGAAAAAAGATGTTGGGGGAAAAGCCCAGGGTTCTGTGACTATTTACAATGAATGGGATTCCAATCCTCAGACATTAGTAGCCAATACAAGATTTCTTTCCTCAGATGGAAAGCTGTTTAGATCAACAACTGAAGTTACAGTCCCAGGAACTACTGTAAGTGAAGGTCAACCAGTAGCTGGTACAGTTTCTGTTTCTGTAGTTGCTGATCAATCAGGCGAAGAGTATAATATTGGTCCTTCACATTTTAATATTCCCGGACTTCCTGCTGCAAAACAAGAAAAAATATATGCGCGTAGCGGTTCTGATATGACTGGGGGATTTTCCAAACAAGTTACAGTAGTTTCCCAAGATGATGTAAATGGAGCTCAAGGAGCTATTTCAGGGGATCTTTTTGCTTCTGCTGAGGAGGAATTAAGAGCTAAAATTGCTCAGGATAAAAAAATATTAGATGAGGCTATTTCTAAAGAGATTGTAGAGAGTTCACCCAGTGCCGAAGTGGGAACAGAAGCGGAAAGTTTTAATTTCAAATTAAAAGTAAAAGTACAAGTTATGGTTTTTTCTGAAGATAATTTAAAGGATGTATCTTCTTCTAAACTTCTTACTGTGTTGCCTCCTGATAAAGAGTTAGTTTATGATGGGAAGAATGATATTTATTATGAAATAGCTAATTTGGATTTCTCTTCAGGAACAATGATTTTAAAGACTCATATTGATGGGCTGATGTCTTCTCATATTAAACAAGAAGAGTTGAAAGAAAATTTGATAGGTAAAAATAAACAACAAGCAGAGGAGTTTTTAAGAGATTTAGATAGATTTGAAAAAGTTTCAGTTAACCTTTGGCCTTCTTGGATTAAAAAAGTACCTAAGAGAAAAAGTAATATAAAATTTGATTTAAAGACAACAAAACCCTCAGAGATTAAGGAAGTCCAGCCAGAAGAAACAGTAGAGTAAATCCTAATTTCTAAGCACTAAATCCTAAACAAATCCTAATATCTAATTTTTTAATTTTATAAATAGTTTTGAATTTTAAATTTTGGTCATTTGAAATTGTTTAGGATTTAGGATTTCGTATTTCGGATTTTTAAATTATATATTAATTATTTTAATATTATTTATAGTCTATCTAATAAAGGAATTTTGTATGGGCAAAATATTGGGTTTAGATTTTGGAGAGAAAAAAATAGGAGTAGCTATTTCTGATGAAATAGGAATGTTAGCTAGACCTCTTTTGACAATAAACCAAAAAACCAAAGGACAAAAAAACCAAAGGACAATTTATAATGAGATTAAAAAAATATGTAAAGAAAATCAAGTACAAGAAATTGTGGTTGGTTTACCTAAAACATTAAAGGGAGAATTAGGGCATCAAGCGGAAAAAGTTTTACAATTTACCGATAAAATTAAAAAAGAGATTAACATCCCTATACTTTTTGAAGACGAAAGATTAACTTCTCGTATGGTAGAAAAGATGTTGATTGTTGAAGGAGTAAAAAGAGAAAAAAGAAATAGTATTATTGATCAATTGGCTGCTAAAACTATTTTACAAAACTACTTAGATAGGAAATATAAAGAAAGGAGTGTATGAGCAGAAAAAAAATTTGTTTGATTGTATTTATTGTTTTCTTTATTATAATTTTGGCAGGCTCAGTAGGCGGTTTTTTATTTGTTAAACAACAACTTACTATCCCAGCATCAGAAGATAACAAAGAAGTTCTTTTTGAGGTTAAAAAAGGGGATGGAGTTGTAGAAATTGCTCGCAGCCTAAAAGATAAAGGGCTAGTTAGATATCCCTGGCTTTTTGTTGGCTATACTTTTTATAAAGGTATGTCCAAAAATTTGAAATCTGGGCAATATTTACTTAGAGCTAATATGACTATCCCTAAAATAGCTGATTTTATGTCCAGAGGGGAAACTGGAGAGTGGCAAGTAACTTTTCCTGAAGGATTTAGTTTCCAGCAAATGGCCCGTCGCCTAGCAGATAAAGGGATTGTAACCTATGAAGATTTTATAAATAAAGTTAAAAATGGAAAGTTTGATTATGAATTTTTATCTGATAAACCAGAGGGTGTTTCTTTAGAAGGATATCTTTTTCCAGATACTTATAAATTTTCTTTAGAAGTTACCCCCCATCAAATTATAGATAAAATGCTTTCTAATTTTGATAATAAATTAACTCTACAGATGAGAGAAGATATAAAAAACAGAGGTTTAACTATTTATGAGGCAGTTACTTTTGCTTCCATAATAGAAAAAGAAGTTGCCTCAGATGAAGATAGAAAAATAGTAGCTGATATTTTCTACAAAAGATTAGATTCAGGACAACACCTGCAATCTTGTGCTACAGTGGAGTATATTTTAGGGGAGAATAAAGAAAGATTAAGTTATGAGGATACTCAAGTAGAATCTCCTTATAATACTTATTTACATCCTGGGTTTCCTCCTGGGCCTATTTGCAACCCAGGAATTTCTGCTTTAGAGGCAATAATTTATCCAACCTCAACTGAATATTTATATTTCTTTTCCACCCCTGATGATCAGATAATTTATAGCCAAACTTTTGAAGAACATCAAAAAAACCAGCAGAAATATTTGGAATAAATATTATTTATTAATTATGTTTTAAAATGGTTTTCCAAAGCCATTTTTTGATTTGTAAAACATTTTCCAGATTATTCTTGGCAAATCAAGCTGAGCTTGACAAACAATATTTGATATAATATTATTATATATCCTGGAGAAATCTAGGAAAAAATTTATGTAGTTTAACAATTTAAGGAGATGGATGAAATGGATATTGAAATTCGAGAAATAAGAGAAAAAACCCCAGAAGTTTTACAAGCGGTGAATAATTTAATACCCCAGCTTTCTAATAGTGCAGGAATAATAGACATTGGTCAGTTAAAAGATATTTTAAGTCAAGATAATTTTTATCTTATTGGTGCATTTAAAGACCAAAAAATCGTAGCCATGGCTACGATTTGTTATCACAAAACAATTACCAAGCCCAGGGGTTTTGGGCATATTGAAGATGTTGTTGTTGATCAGTCTTATCGGGAAAGAGGTATTGGGAGCCAAATAATGGATGAGCTACGCAAGATTGCTAAAATATGTTTGTTGGATAAAGTGGAATTGACCAGTAGCCCAGAACGAATATCTGCTAATAAGATGTATTCAAAGTTTGGTTTTGTATATCGAGAAACAAATGTATATGGATTTACACCGTAGGGCAGGGAGATATAAAAATCTTGAAAAGGAGGTTGTTGAAATGGCTAATTTTAATGAAAAGCCAGGTGTTATTGTAGAATTTTCTAGAGGAATACCAAAAGAGTTAAAAGATACTCAGATAACTTCTAGTTTAGGGAATTTTCTAATGCTCCTAATCGGGGGTTTTTCTGCAGGCGGTGGCCACATCCGTCTTTGGAAAAAATATATAGAAGGACCATTTATAGAGCCTGATAGTCGTGTAGGTTATATGGATGTGAGAGAAATTCGCAGCTCTGATGGTCAAGTTTTGTGGCGGAACGAAAATCTTTGTCCAAGATGTCGTAATGTTGATGCAGAATCTTTAGTTGGTGATCAAGTGGCATTTTGTTGTCAACATTGTAACTATATTTGGATAGATAATCGAGTAGGTGTTATTGATGAAGATCTTACATATATTGAAGATTAATAAGATCTTAGTAGAAAGTCTTATAATGAACGGTAACAACAACTAAAAATACAATAGGTATATCAAAAGAACTTTTCACAGACTATGTGCCAAATCTAAACAAAGACTAAAAGTGAAAAGTTCTTTTTTATATTTTATATAGAGTTTAAACCTAAATTTTTTATGCTGGTTTAATATAAAAACAACCCAGAAATTTTAAAAATCGAATTCCTTTTTTATGGCGATTTTATGCTCTAAATTGCTAATTTTTGTAAAAAACTTGACAAATATTTTCTGTGTGTTATATTACACACTTGTAAATCAAAAAAAGAGAGTTTTTTGATATTTTTTTGTTTAAAATTCAAATTAAGAATTTGATTTAGAGCGAAGGGGATTATAGACATTCTTAAGTTTAATTACCTAAGAAATTTAAATTGGGGTATAAAAGGAGGTTGATATTTTAGGAAGAAAAGTTAATTTACCTTTTGTTGAAAAAAACTTTTCTGAAATCAAAAAGAAAATCATTAATAAATCAAAACAACTTTTCAAAATAATCAAAAAAACAACCCTAATTTCAAAATCAAAATTTAAGCAAAAACTTCATTCGTCATATCTTTTTATAGATAAATTTAAACTTAATATAAAAGATGTACTTTCCAAACCAACAGCTTACCTTAGCCATATAGCAATGCTAGGGTTGATGTTATTTGTCTGTTTTGCAGGGGCAGTTTTTGAAAGAAACACTCGATTAGGAGTTTCTTATGCTCAGACTGAAGAGCAAACTCAGCAAGAGGGTCAAGTTCTTGGGACAAAAACTAAAGCTAAGTTAGCAGATTCTTTTGTTCAGAAAGAAAGCATTTCTGAAAACAAAATTAAAAATGGTGTAGATATAGAGGATCCTGAAGCTGTAAAGATAGTAGAAGAGGTTCCAATAGCGGGATTTCAAGAAGAGACTTCAGAACCAGAAGAGGTTTCTTCTTTGCCACTGGCTACAACAACAGATGATTTTTTAATCAAACCAGCTATTTGTACAACAGAGATTCCTGAACGTACGCGATGTGGAATGACTTCTTATATAGTTCAAGATGGAGATACTCTATCATCAATTGCTGTACAGTTTGATTTGCATATTAATACTATTAGATGGGTAAATAATATAGAAGATGCTGATTTTGTTAAACCAGGACAAGAACTTACTATTTTACCTGTAGACGGAACCTCCCACTGGGTATGTGAAGGTGAGACATTGCAAGGAATTGCTGATAAATATGAAGCAGATGTAAATAAAATTATTGAATTTAATGAACTTGAAGATGGCAAAATTTGTGTTGGGCAATGGTTAATGATCCCCGGTGGTAAAATACCTGAGCCAGAACCTGAACCAGAACCCGAACCTGCACCTACTTCTAGATTGGCTTATAGTTCAAGTGGAACCTCCAGAGGATATTCCAGACCTTCTTATGGTTCAGCAGGTCGTTTCCCTTATGGTTATTGTACTTGGTATGTAGCTAGTCGTAGACATGTAGGATGGTTAGGAAATGCTGGTGATTGGCTATATAATGCTCGGGCTGCTGGTTATGCCACTGGATATTCTCCACAAGCAGGGTCAATTATGGTTACCTCAGAAAGTGGTTGGGGTCATGTAGCTTATGTAGAATCAGTGGGAGCCGGTACAGTTACAATTTCAGAGATGAATTATAATGGTTGGGGAGTAGTAAATTCCAGAACTTTATCTACTTCTTCAGGGGTGATAAGAGGGTACATATACTAAATTCAAAATTCAAAATTCAAAATGCAAAATTAAAGGAGCTTTAAGGCTCCTTTTTTGGTATAATGAAATCAGTAGATTTATTAAATGTCTAATTCCTAATTAATCTAATATCTAATCAATGTCTTCAGCCAAAGGCTGATCCGCCTCTGGCGGAAATGTTAGAATGTCTAATTAAGAGAAAAAATCCTAATTTCTAAGCACTAAATCCTAAACAATATCTAAATTTCAATGTTCCAATGTTCCAAACAGTTTAGAATTTGGGACATTAGAATTTGTTTACAATTTCAATTTTCGGAATTAGAATTTTATTTCTTCATTAGTCATTAGAATTTGATTAGGAATTAGTAATTGGTTATTAGAAATTTAGGAAAATTATGTTTTGTGATAAAGTAAAAATTTATATAAAAGCTGGAGATGGAGGAGATGGGCTAGTAAGTTTTAGAAGAGAAAGATTTATAGGTCGTGGGGGGCCTGATGGAGGAGATGGTGGTTCAGGGGGTAGTATTTTTTTAAAAGCAGATCCTCAAATTTCCACCTTGTCTTCTTTTAATAGATTAAAAAAGATTATAGTTTCTAGTGGTAAACGTGGTGGGAAGAAGAAAAAAAGAGGCAAATCAGGGAAAGATTTAATTTTCCCTATTCCTTGTGGTACTTCAATTTATGATGACAGATCAGGAGAGTTGGTTTATGATTTGATTGAAAAAGATGAGAAGATCTGCGTAGCCAGAGGAGGAAAGGGAGGATTTGGTAATGCTCATTTTGCTACATCCCGCAGCCAAGCACCACAAATGGCTGAATTAGGTGAACCTGGAGAGGAAAGATGGTTAAGATTAGAATTAAAGCTAGTTGCTGATGTAGGAATTATTGGAATACCCAATTGTGGAAAATCTACTTTATTGTCTAGAGTTTCTAATGCTCGGCCAAAAATTGCTTCCTATCCTTTTACAACATTGGTCCCCAACTTAGGAGTTGTTAATATAGACGATTTTAGTTTTGTGGCTTGTGATATCCCTGGACTGTTAGACGGAGCTTATCGTGGAAAAGGTTTAGGAGATGAATTCCTGCGACATGTTGAAAGATGTCGAATATTAATTCATCTTTTAGATTTAACCCGAGATAATCTTAAAAAAGATTATCAAAAAATAAACCAAGAATTAAAATTATTCAATCCTTTGTTGGCTTCTAAACCGCAAATTTTAGCTGTAAACAAGATTGATGTATATGGCAAGCCCTTCGATTCTGCTCAGGGCGGGAATTGGAAAGAAGAAGTTAAAAAAAGATGGACAGATAAAACTCCTTCAATAAAAGAAAAGCCTCTATTTATTTCAGCAGTGACTGGAGAAGGAGTAGATAAATTATTATACAAGGTAGTTAAAAAATTGAAGAAATTGCCCAAAAAACCATTTATAAGAGAAAAAATAAAGGTTTTTCAGCCCCATAAAGAGCTTTTGAGAAATTTTGAGATTATTCAAGGGGAAGATGGGTTTGTAGTTTCTGGTAAAAAAATAGAAAAAATTGCCTCCCAGACTGATATTAAAAATCCTGAGGCAGAAGCTAGACTTTATAGAGCAATGGATAAAATAGAGCTTGAGAGCAAACTTAAAGAAGCAGGAATTCAAAAGGGCAATAGAATAAGAATAGGTCGCCGAGTTGCCCGTTGGCAAGATGATCAGATTGTTTTTGTGGGGTAAAGAATAATGCGCGTGTAGCTCAGGGGTAGAGCGCTACGTTCACATCGTAGAAGTCGTCCGTTCGACCCGGACCACGCGCACCGCGTCCAAACAAAATTCCAGCTTTCACGATTTTGTAAAACAAAATCATTCCCACTTTCAGTTTGTTTCTCATTTTCCGTGAAAATAGCAAAGTATTTTCACGGGTAAATTACTTTTATTTTTTAATAAATATATCTTGGGGACATAGTTAAATGGTATAACAGGCATTTTTACCCTGTACTAAATGGGGATATAGTATAGTGGTAGTACACGGCATTCGCACCCGCCTGCCAAAGTACGGGCTGTTAGCTCAGTTGGTAGAGCGCCACATTCGCATTGTGGAGGTCACCGGTTCAAACCCGGTACAGTCCATAATCAGTACGGCGGGCAGGTTGCCGAGATCCGGGTTCGATTCCCGGTATCTCCACTGAAATTTTAGTATGGGGCGTATTGTAGAGATTAGCGGTTCGATCCCGCTCGGGTCCATGTCAAAGTGAAATAGAAAGGTTATTTATGTCTAATTATAAATTTTGTCCAATGTGTAAAACTGAATTAAAAAAAAAGATTGATGAGGGATTTAAAAGACTCACTTGCCCTAAATGTGATTTTGTCTATTATAATAATTCCCGACCTACAGCCAGTGCTGTCATTATAGATAATAATAAAAATAAAGTTCTTTTATGCAGACGGAATATAGAACCTTGTAAAAATTTTTGGGATGTACCTGGAGGATTTCTAGAAGGGGGAGAGCATCCAAAGGTGGGGGTAAAAAGAGAAATAAAAGAAGAGTTGGGAATAGAGATAGAGATTATAGATATGTTGGGGATTTTTATGGACAGATATGGAGCAGATGCCTCAACTGGTGAATATACTTTAAATATCTATTTCCTCGCTAGAATTAAATCTGGCAATCCTAAGCCAGCCAGTGATATCAATGAAATAAAATGGTTTAAAAAAAATAATCTGCCTGAGAAAATGGCATTTAAGAACAATGAACAAGCTCTTGAGGTTTGGAAAAAGATGAAGTAGAGATTAATAATTAATTTTAATAATTAATTCAATAATTTAACACCCGGTGTTGAATTTAATAAAATTCAGTTTATAGATATAACTGATAACCATTAATTCCTAAATTTTGACTTAACAAATAATCTCGATCGTGAAATAATGTTAGGTGGGAATTTTGGTTATTTTTTTTATTCTTTTTGGTTGTATTGATTTTTTGTATGATTTTTTGTATTGAGAATAAAGTGAAATTTTAGTAAAATGGAATTAATCTGGGGCTGTGGCGCAGTTGGTAGCGCGTCTGCGTGGCACGCAGGAGGTCAGGGGTTCAAATCCCCTCAGCTCCACGTCGGAGTAAACTTCAAGCTATCGCCCCGAAAGCTTTCGGGGCTCTCGCTTTTCGTTCACTTCTCCTCTTTCGATAAAATACTAAATTATTTTATCGAGTAGAATAATTTTCAGTTTATTCTTCTTTCTTTATGAAAATACTAAAGTATTTTTATGAGTGAAATGTTAATACTTTAAATTATTTGTATTAATTTATAAGCATCAGAAAGATTATGCAGGATATTATAAGACAAGCATCCCAGAAAACCAAGAAAAATGCACCAAGAAGATTTAAAATTCTTCTAATTAGTTTTATTATTTTATTTGTGTTGGTTTCAGCTGGTGTGATTGCTTATTATGTTATAAAGTTTATCAGATAATAAATAATCCAAAAAAGACAAGAGAAATATTTTTGTTACTTATAGAAAGTTCATAGATGTTTAGTCAAAAAGAGCAATTTTCATCAGACCAAAATAAAAGGAGTTTTATGGAAAAATATAGACCTGACAAAATTGAGCCCAAGTGGCCCCGTAAAACTTTGTCACGGGGCACACATATCAAAATTAATTTATCTTTTTGAGGTAATTTATGATTAACAAATATCGTCCTGATAAAATTGAGCCCAAGTGGCGGACCATTTGGGAAAAGACAAAGATTTATAAAACTAAAAAATCCAAAAAACCCAAATATTATTGTTTGGATATGTTTCCTTATCCTTCAGCAGAAGGATTGCATGTTGGTCATTGGCGAGGATATGTTCTTTCTGATGTTTGGGCAAGATATAAAAGATTACAAGGATATAATATTCTCCATCCAATGGGTTGGGATGCTTTTGGCTTGCCAGCAGAAAATGATGCCATTGCTAAGAAAATTCATCCAGCTAAAAATACCCCCCATAATATTGCAGTTATGAAACGTCAACTTCATGAAATTGGGGCGATGTATGATTGGTCAAGAGAAATAGATTCTTCCAATCCTGAATATTACAAATGGACTCAATGGATGTTTCTACAGTTATGTAAAAAAGACTTAGCTTACAGGAAAGAAGCCCCGGTTAATTGGTGTCCTTCTTGTAAAACTGTTTTGGCTAATGAGCAAGTTGTAAATGGATTATGTGAAAGATGTGATAGTGAGGTAGAAAAGAAAAACCTTGCCCAGTGGTTTTTCAAAATCACTGACTATGCAGAAGATTTACTTTGTGGTTTAGATGATTTAGATTGGCCAGAAAAAGTGAAAATGATGCAAAGAAATTGGATTGGTAAGTCAGTGGGAGCAGAAGTAAAGTTCAAAGTTCAAAGTTCAAAGTTCA
>CAYFQT010000018.1:0-1536 GCA_964345445.1 uncultured Candidatus Saccharibacteria bacterium | reverse complement strand
TCAAAGTTAAAAGTTCAAAGTCCAAAAACTCAGACCTCATACTCAGACTTAAGCTCAGACTCAGACTCCATACTCATTTCTGTTGAAGATACAGGAATAGGAATAAAAAAAGAACATCTTCCTCATATATTTGATAAGTTCTACCAAGCAGATACTTCCTTAACCCGCGAACATCAAGGAACAGGATTAGGTCTCTATGTTGTCAAATCCATCATAGACTTACACAAAGGCACAATCAAAGTTCAATCAAAACCTAATGTAGGGAGTAGGTTTAGTATAATATTGCCAATAACCAAAGAAGAAAAAGAAATAAAACAAAAAAAGAAGTAAACACTCAGAGACGATTACGACTATAGGTTTATTCGTAAATATATTAAATCAGCATAACCATTATTTAGAAGGACTGAAAAATGACAATATTACTAATAGTGATTTTAATAGCAGCTATAGCAAATATTTTCCTAGGACTTTTGGTTTTAACAAGAAATCCAAAATCCAAGGTTAATATTACTTTTTCTATTTTTGCTTTTACAGCTGGGCTATGGTTGGTAGTAAATTTTCTAGCAAATTATTCGCTAAGCCCGAGTCTCTTTTCTATCAGATTGATGTATATAGTTGGTATTTTTTTAGTAGCTACCACTACTGGCTGGCTTCCATTTTTTTGTTTTAGAAAAATAAAGCCTTTTGTTCTTATTTATATCATATCTTTCTATATTTTAGGTTTTATTTTCGCTGGCTTAAGTTTTACTCCACTTATAATTAAAAAAGCAACAACGCTTACTTTATTAGAATATGGTCCGGTTTTTCCTTATTGGGTTTTCTATGTTATTTTAAGTTTTGTTTTATGGATAGGAATATTATTTTATTCCTTTAGGAAAGAATCCGGGGTGAAAAAAAATCAAATACTTTTTATCCTTTTGGGTGTTTTTTTGTTTGGAGGAATAGGAATGTTGTTTAGTGCTATTTTACCTCTATTTGGAGTAAATAATTTTACACCACTTGATGCTCCCTGTTCTTTGTTTTTTGTTGGATTTTCCACTTATGCCATCATCAAACACAGATTTATGGACATCAGATTAATAATCTTCAGAAGCATTATATATTCTTGTTTAGTATTTCTTTTAGGAATTATATATGTATTAGTGGTAAGTTACCTGAGAAGTCCTTTAGGGAAGATATTGGGTATGTCTCCTGCAATAATGTTTCTTGCAGCTGGTGCAACAATTGCCTTTGGTTTTCCTCAAATAAAGAAGCTTCTAACCAAGATAACAGATAGATGGTTATATAAAGGAAGATATAATCCTGATGTACTCCTAGATCAAATAGGAGATATTACAGACTCTGTATTGTTACTTAAACCTCTATGTAAGTCTCTTTTAAATCTTCTTTACAGAGAACTAAGAGTATCTAAGATAACTTTATTGATAGATAAAAAATCATATACAAAAAGTGACAAAAGTGACAGAAGTAACAAAGGTGACAAAGGAGAAGGAAGTAGGAATAGGGAATTAGGAATGAGTAAAGAATCAGGAATAA
>CAYFQT010000017.1:0-7366 GCA_964345445.1 uncultured Candidatus Saccharibacteria bacterium | reverse complement strand
AATAAATTCAAAATTCAAATTTTCCAATGTTCTAAACTTATATTGTTTTGTTATAGAATCTATACAATAAAAGGGTGGTTGGGTGGGGCTGTGGCAGCATTTTGGTCATTTGATATTGTTTAGTATTTAGAATTTCGGATTTAGTTTGGTTATTAGTTATTTGGATTTGATTCGTCATTAGTAATTAGTAATTGATCATTAATAATTTTATTCCTATCAGCTTGATAAATGGAGCTTAGCTCTATAAATTAAGTAGCTATATTCAAATTCCCTATTCCTTATTCCTATTTGCTCTATATACTTCCTCATAAGCTCCTAAAGTCTCCTGGGCACATTTCCCCCAGGAGAATTTTTTAGCCTGGATTTTTCCTTTGTTCTTTAATCGTTCATATAATTCTTGATCAGAAATAATTTTTTTAATCGCTTGGGTGATTTCTTTAGGGGAATAAGGGTTTATTAAAATTCCCCCATTTCCTACAATCTCAGGCGTAGAAGAAATATTAGAAGAAATAACAGGAGTTCCTGAAGCCATAGCTTCTAAAATAGGCAAACCAAATCCTTCATAAAATGATGGTAAAACAAAAATTTTCGCCCCCTGATAAATAGAGGGCAAATCACTGTCTAGAATAAAACCAGTAAAAATAACTTTATCTTCTAAATTAAAATCTTTTACCTTTTGAAAAATCTGATCGTAAAGCCACCCTTTTTTGCCTGCTATTACAAGTCTATATTTATCTTGTATATTTTTATCAAGTAAACTAAAGGCCTTAATTAGACCAACTAAATTTTTTCTTGGTTCTAAGGTGCCTACATAGAGAATATACTCTTGGGGTAAATTATATTTTTTGGCAATTTTCTCTTGTTCTTCAGAAGTTTTATTTATAAAAAAATAATCCTCAACCCCTAAATATACAACTTTAATCTTTTCTTTAGGAACTTGCAATAATTCTATTAAATCATTCTTGGTTGATTGAGAAATACTGATTATAATATCTGATTTTAAAACAGCTTTTTTTGAAGCTTTAGTAAAATATTCTGTATATCCTTTGGTTACTTGCTCAGGAAATTTCATAAAAGCAAGATCATAAACTGTAACAACTGTCGATTTTACACAAGAAGGAATACTTAAAAAATTTAAACCATGAAAAATATCTACTTTGCCTAATAATAAATTAATTGGAGAAATAAAAGGATTCTTCCACATTAATTCTTTGATTTTGCCTGGCAAATAATAATTTTTAACCTTTGAATTAGGTTTATCTAAAAATGCCAATTTCTTTTTCTTTATTCCATCAGGATCTCTAACAAAACAATTAAAAAAATAATATTGATTTGTATGATCAATATTTAGTAAATTTTTTACTAGATTATAGCTGTAACGTCCAACGCCTGCTTGTTCATTTATTGCGGGGCTTACATCAATTCCTATTTTCATAAACACTAAACCTTACTAAACTTAAACTAGATAATACTTAATATTTATAGATTGATTAGTCTATGGTTTTTGGGCATGGATGCCAGCTTGGTCTATAATAGATGGTTATTGTTTTTTATATCTATAACCTATAAACTATTTACTATTTATCATCTTGAACAAATGAAGTGATTGAACATTATTGTTCTTCAGTTAATTAATATCACTCTTCACTTCTGTTTCACTGCTTTCTTTTCTTGGCTTATATCCTCGCGGGTGATTCTTGTGCCACTTCCAAGCACTTTCTATAATAATTTTTAAATCATTACATTTAGATTCCCAGCCTAATTCTTTTTTAATCTTTTCCGAAGAGGCTACTAATATAGTTGGGTCTCCTTCTCTTTTTTTATCTTCTATTACCTCGAAATCTATTCCTGTTACTTCTTTAGCAATATTAATCACTTGTCTGTTAGAAAACCCTTTTTCTGAGCCTAAATTATAAAAATTAGAGGGGGCGCCAGAAAGCAAAGATTTAAGAGCTAAAATATGAGCAGTCGCCAAATCAATAACATGAACATAGTCTCTAATACAAGTACCATCAGGTGTATCATAATCTGTGCCAAATAAATAAAATTTGTCTCTTTGCCCTAAAGCAGTAAGCAAAACCGAAGGGATTAAATGGGTTTCTGGATTATGAAACTCACCAATATCCCCATTCAAATCAGCTCCTGAGGCATTAAAATATCTTAGCGAGATTGATTTTATTCCATAGGCAATTTCATATCTTTTAAGCACCTGTTCAAACATAAGCTTAGTTAATCCATAAGTATTAGCTGGATTTTTAGAATCCTTTTCGCAGATAGGCACTTTCTCTGGCTCTCCATAAATACCTGCTGAAGAAGAATAGACAATATATTTAACTCCTTCAGAAACCATAGCTTCTAATAAATTTATACCATTTAAAACATTGTTTCTAAAATATTCTCCAGGATTAAAAACCGAGGCACCAGCTTCAATAAAACCAGCAAAATGAATAACTGCATCTATATCATTGTTTTTAAATACTAAATCTAGCATTAATTTATCAGATAAATCGCCCTCAATAAACTGCCCGCCCAAAACAGCCTCTTTATATCCTGAGGACAAATTATCATAAGTTATCACATTATACCCTGCATTAAGTAATTCTTTTACAGTTTGGGAGCCAATATATCCTGCGCCGCCTGTAACTAAAATTGTTGACATAATAGTCCTTAAAAAATTACTAAATAATCAAAAGTTACTAACGGTTGCTATATGTTACTAATAGTTACTATATGTTTTAAAAGCCATAATCCCTTTTAGTAACCATTGGCAATCTTTTGGTAACAATTAGTAACCTTTATTCATTATTGATAATACATCTTGTTTGGAAAAACCTTTTATTAGATATAACACTATTATATATATTAATACTCCTAATCCAATAAGTAAAAATAAATTAATTTTTATCAAAACAAATAAAACTGCCCCCATTATTAGACTAGCCAATAAAGTCTTTGGCAAAATTTTAAAAGGAGGAAGAAGATTAGCATATTTATATACTATCCAACCAGTCAAAATTAAAACCAAAGATTCTGTTAAAACTGTTGTTGACGCTGCCCCTATATAAGAAAGGATGGGAATAGCTATAAGATTTGAGCCTATATTTACTGCTGCTCCAAACCCCGTAACCCAAATCATCTTCCTCTGAAAACCAAAAGCTATAACTGTGTGAATTGCTAAATTACCAAAAAAACTACAGGCTACGGCAAAAATCAAAATTCTTAGAGGTAAAGCAGAAAGAATAAATTCTTCACCAGCTATAGTTGTCATAATTTGAGGAGCTAAGATTAATATCCCCACTACCATAGGAAAAGCAGTTATAGCTAAAAAATTAAAAGATTTAGAAAAAGTATCCCGTACTCGCTTATCACCACTAGATATATACCCAGTTAAAACTGGAAAAACTGCGCCCATAAACATTGCTGGAAAAGTAACTAAAATCTCCAAGACCTTATAGGAAGCTCCATAAATACCTACTGAAGCCATATTGTTATAAATTACCTCCTCACCAATCCCCTTTATAACTACTTTGCCCAAAGGTAAAACAGATAGTAAAATAGTATCAAATTTAAAATAAGTCATTGTCAAAATTCCAGCAATAGCCAAAGGCCAAGCTTCATATATTAACTGTTTCCAAATTTTAAAATCAAATCGAGGTTTTATTCTAATAAATCTGTTTGCCAAAACAAAAGTAACTAAAAATTGAATCAAATTACCGATCAAAACTGCAGAAATAACTGCTAGAAGGCCAAAATCAAGACGAATAAAAACAATAACCAAAGCTAAAATTGCTGACCGACCAATTACATCACTCAAAACTGCTTGGTCCATTCTCAAGCGAGCCTGAAAAATGCTAATAGTAATGGAATGTAAAGAAAGAAAGAAAAAAGCTCCAGCCCCAATAAACATAGCTTGCTTAACAACCTGGGGATAGGGAAGAGCTAAAGCGATAAATGGGGCGGGGAGAAGTAAGGCTAAGGCTGTAAGCCCTCTAAAAGACAAAGCATTGCCTAAAATTTTCTCACATTTTGCACCAACCTTAGAAAGTTCCCGAACTACAATCATATAAAGGCCTAAATCAGCAAATACATTAAAAAAAGTTAAATAAGCAATAACAGTGGTATATCTACCAAATCCAGATGCCCCCAAATACCGTGTCAAATATCCAACCATTACCAAAGAAATGGCGGTAGTCAATATTTTGCCTGCAACTTGCGCTATTGTATTTAAGGCTATTTTGCGAGTCTTAATGCCCATGGAATAAAAGTTTATAAGTTATTAGTTATGAGTAATTAGGAATAAGGAATAAGAAAAAAATAAAGGCGATTTCTACTATAGAAGTCATAGAAGTCAGTTACACTTTAGGATATCATAAATAAAAAGTCTAATCAATGCTTTTTATATTATCAGTTATAACACGGATAAAAATCCTTTAGAGTCTTAAAAAATGGCTTATCAAAGCCATTAATATATCTGAGTGTTAAGCACTAATATTATTTCTTACTCTTCTTCTTTTGCATCTTTGCGGTCTTTTTTGTAGCCTTTGCAGTTGCAGTCTTTACGTCTTTGTGAGATTTTTGCGTTTTAGGGATTGCGGCGGGCTTCTTGTCCTTTTGCATCTTCGTTTGTCCTGAACCGATTTTCTGATTCAGGGCGGTTGCGGTTTTCTCTTGTTTTTGCGCCTTTGCCCCTTTCTGCGTTTCCGCGGCTACTGGTTTAATCACCACTCTCCTTTCTACGCCTTCTCCAATGCTTTCTGTGGTTATATCATCAAAATTAGCCAAAGCTAAATGAATAATTCTTCTTTTATAAGAAGGCATAGGACTAAATTCAATGAGCTCGCCAGTTTGTCTAACTTGCATAGCTTGAGCTACAGTTAATTGCTCCAAGCTTTCTTTTTGTTTCTGTTTATAATTTTCTACATCTAAAACTAAAGGGATAAAATCTTCTTGTTGGGTTTTTCTGGCTACTAATAATCTCAAAATGTGTTCCAGAGCAGAAAGAGTATTGCCATGCCAACCAATTAAAAATCCCGGATCACCAGTTTTAATATTTACAAAAATAACTTCCTCAGAAATTTTAATTTCACTTTCTGATTTCACTCCAAGTCTAGAAAGTAAATCTTTTAAAATATCCTTAACAATTTTGATTATTTTATCTTCTTTTTTCATAGACACTATCCTCATTTTAGAAATTCCAAATTACAAATAACAAATGATAAATAAATTACAATTTCTTAAATATTGATTTTTGGAATTTGGTGCTTGTTGTTTGGTTATTTAGTAATTTAAGTTTCTCCTTCCGGCTGCCTCTTTAACATTATATACTGCTGGGCTATAGCAAATAAAGTTGTTGTAATCCAATATATAGCCAACCAAGCTTCAAAACGCATGCAAAAAAGAAAAGTTACTCCCACCATAATATAAGTCATTTGGGCACTGCCTTTAGAAGCTGCGGAAGCCATCATCATTTTAGATTGGACAAACTGAAGTCCTGCTGCCAAAAAAGGCAAAATTAAAAACAAACCAGTGCTGGGAGCTTTAGTTAAATCAACAATCCCTAAAAAAGAAGTGTTGATTGGAGAACTTTCAGCAAAGCTTCTTAAAAATGGATATAAAAGATCAAGTTTTTCTTTAACTAAAAGATGGGTTTGAGGGTCTATACTGCCACTACCCAACCCTGCACGGAAAGCTAAAAATAAAGCAATTAAAAAGGGAAATTGGATTAAAAGGGGGAGACAGGAAGAAAAAGGATTTATTTTATGTTTTTTATAAAGACCCATTATTGCTTGAGTTTGTTTTTGCTTATCTCCTTTATATTGTTTTTTTATTTTATCTATCTCTGGTTGAATTTTTTGCATCTCTCTTTGAGATTTCAACGACTTCCCAGAAGAATGGATCAAAGCCAGACGAATAATTAAAGTTAAAATAATAATAGCTATCCCCATATCATGTCCAGGAATGACCCGATATAAAAAGATTAGTCCATTAAAAATTGGTTTTATAAATATCTCTTGCCAAATTACTCCCATTGCATCCTTTCTTCAAGCTCCCAAATTTTTTGATAACAAAATAACTAATAAATATATAAATATTATATAACCTAACAAAGTAAAAAATCCATACAAAATATTTTTTTTGATTTTTCCTTCCTCTTGGGGGATATTATCCACCCCTCCTTTTGACCAAGGGTTACATCGATTTATACGCCAAAATCCTAAAAAACCACCTCTTGTTAAACCATATTTTTCAATTGCCTGATAGGTATATTCTGAACAAGTGGGATGAAAACGACACCAGCCTTCAGAATAAATTCTGGATAGATATCCATGATCTAAAGAAAGAGTTCTTTGGTAAAAACGAATCATTTTCAAAACAATCTTTTTAGGAAAATCCATCATAATTAGTAATTCTAGTTATTAGGAATTATTATATATCCCTGCTCTTCTAAATATATTAATTAATCTTTTTTCAATATCCTGGTAATTTTTGCCCAAAACTTGAGCTTTAGCTATTATTATTACATCAAATCCTGGTTTAATTTGAGAAAAATTAGTCCTTACAATCTCAGATAATTGCCTTCTTATTCTATTTCTATATACAATTTTATAAGCTGTTTTTTTACTTGCTACAAATCCAAAGCGTGAAATACTTAACTTATTTTGAGAAATCTTAATTATAAAAAATAAATCTCTAAAAGTTTTGCCTTTTTTATATATTTTTTTAAAATCAGAATCACAAGTTATTCGATATTGTTTTTTTAACATAAACACTAAACTTTGCCCAAAAAGACGCTAAAATTATAGTTACTAATTTGGTTGTTAATATATATTAAAAAGCGGAAACTTGTTATTCACATTTCATATCTCTAAGTCATGTTTTCAACAACCTAAACTATGTTTCGTATCTGTTGATTAATTTGATAAATTAAACAACTAAATTAACAACCTGTTCCTTATTCCCAGCTCCTTCGTTCATACCGCCAGTCTTTTCCTTTTTTTCTGCCTCCTTCTTTTCAGCACGCCTCGACCCGATTTAGTCCTTGCCCGGACTCTAAATCCATGTTTTCTTTTTCTTCTTTTTTTCTTGGGTTGATATGTCCTTTTCATAAAAACAAAACCTTATTTATCCTGAGCCCGTTGAAGGACTTCTTTGTACAAAAATGCACTAATAATATATTTTAAATCTCTAATATCTAATTTCTAAACCCTAAATAAATTCAAAATTCAAATTTTCCAATGTTCTAAACTTATATTGTTTTGTTATAGAATCTATACAATAAAAGGGTAGTTGGGTGGGGCTGTGGCAGCATTTTGGTCATTTGATATTGTTTAGTATTTAGAATTTCGGATTTAGGATTTTATTTTGT
>CAYFQT010000016.1:0-5578 GCA_964345445.1 uncultured Candidatus Saccharibacteria bacterium | reverse complement strand
TCACATTTAATTAAAAAATCCTTTTTTTTATTATTTATTATGAAAGGAAATCCTGTTCTAGCAAAATGAGAGGAACCAAAAGTAGTAAATACTGAATCTAAATAGATTTCTCTCTTTTTTGGAAAACCTTCATATATAATGTCTCTTTTTTTTAGATTAAAGTGTATCAAATAATGTAGAGGATTCAATGCACGATGAGTCATAAATACCCTATTTTTCAATCTTAATAAATAATCATCTAAAATCAATTCTTCATTCAAATTATTTCTTATTTCATGTATATTTTTCCATAAGGCATTAGTAATTAAAAAATATATTTCTTCTTTCTGTATATTATTTAAAGAACCTCTAATGAAATCGCCGACTGGGTAGGAACCATATTTTAAGAGTTTATTCGGATGTCTTATATGAAAAACAATTTCTGTTTTACTAATATTTGAAATTTGAAGAATAATATCGAGAAATATTTTATAAGTTCCTATATAATATTTTTTATTTTTATCGTATAATAATAATAAATCAAAAAGATCCTCCTTCTTTTTAATTTTATCTAAATTGTTTTGAATTTTTTTAATCATTTTATTAATAATTTTAGGGTTTTTTAACATCTTATAACAAGGAACATGAACTATCCTTTTTTTAATATAATCTGATAACCAAACTGCGTCTTCGAATCTTGGTTTCATTTCACCAATAATACATTGATATAGGTCGGAGTCGATAATTTTATTTTTTTGAAGTTTATTAATATTATTTTCATGGACGGCTTCTCTTATTAGTTCTATATCTCTTTTATTCATTAGTAGTAATTTTCTTACTATCCTACCCCAATTTGTAAATTTTAAATCTGAATTTAAATCTGAATTTTTTGATATAATTAAAGGTAGTAACGATTTTTTATTAGTACGTCTATTAATAGATTTTTTTAAAAGGTTTTTAACTTTTTTTGTATCTGAATTTGTACTAAATGAAAAAATGTTATGTTCAAAAATTTTATAAAAGGTATTCAATTGTCCTCTTTGCCAACCTCCGCTTGGTCCTAGTACTATATTAATTATTTTTACTTTGGGATAGAAACGTTTCAGTTCAACTGCTTCATACATATATCGCCAAAATTTTGTATGGGATACAGATTTAGCAAGAGAATGAGTTACTAAAATGAAAAATTTTATTTTATTGTTTACACGAACAGTAAAATCAGGTCTTAAATTAGTTTTTTTTAATTTTTCATTACGTGAAAATGACATATTTTTTTTATTTTCTTTTTCAATTTGATGAAGTATTTTTTCAATTAAATTTTCATAGAATATACCTGTTTTTTTATTCTTTATATCCATACAATATTATACGTATAATATAAATATAAATTAATTCTGGTTAAAACTTTTTTTCATAATTTTTAATGTTCCTAATCCTCTTTCTGTAATTTCAACATAATTTATATTACGATCAACATTTTTTGATGTAATTACATCACCACGTTTTTGAAGAGAGCGAACATTTGCAATTACAGTAACTCTAGAAGTTATTAGTTCATCACGAATTTTATTAAAAGACAAAGGTTTATTATATTTTTTTAATAGTTTTAAAATCATAAACTGAATTTCCTCACTTTTTCTTTTCATATTTCTAACATAGAAAAATTTAAATATATTTCTATACGTATAAAACTATACGTATAATATAAGGCAGATAATATGTCAAATAATTTTAATGGTTGGTATCCAGTAATTTATCCTGATACAAAACAATATCTTTTAAGGTATTTTAATTTAGACAAGATTATGTGTAATGTCCGTTATTTAAATAGAACTAAAAAAATTTC
This sequence comes from uncultured Candidatus Saccharibacteria bacterium, assembly GCA_964345445.1. GTDB lineage: Bacteria > Patescibacteriota > CPR2_A > CAYFQT01 > CAYFQT01 > CAYFQT01. The sequence goes on along the minus strand of CAYFQT010000016.1, from coordinate 3,753 downwards.
AGTTCATAAACAAATGATGTTTAAGGGGATTGTTTTTTTAGATAGTGATAGTTTAAAGTTCATTGATGATAAGTCTTCCCCCCAAAAAATATCTCAATATAGAATAAATTTAGTAAAATGGTATAAAAATCTAAAACCAAATATTTGTACATCTTTTGATATTCCGTCATCTTTATGGTGTAATGCTGAAATTAAAAAACGTAATATATTACTATCAATAAAAAATTATCAATATATTTCTTCAAAAATTAAAACAAATCTTGTTTTAGGTATATCATCTTTTTCAGAAAGGAGTTTAACAATAATTCATAAAAAAATTGAAAGAAATTTAGGTAATAATTTAAAATTTATTGCATTAGGTGGACAGGTTCCACTCCTTCGATTAACTAAAAAATATATTAACTTGGGTAAATTGTTCATTAAAACTGTTTTTAACTTTTCTCATATTTTTAGTAAATTTCATAAACATGTTTTTGGTGCTGGTGGTAAGAAATGGTATCCATTTATGAGATTAATGAATATCGATAGTATGGATTATGGGGGTTATGTATGTCATGGAGGCAATAAAAGAATTTTATTATCTAGTGTTACTAATCCAATATATTTAAATAATAAAATAATCCTTAAAAACATCAAGAAAAAAATAAATGAGTGTAGATGCCCAGGTTGTAGAAATAATATTGATAATATTTTATTCAATTCTAGAATTGCAAGAATTATTCATAATTTTTATATTACTATTAATGAAGTGAAAATAACAGATCGTTTTATCAATGATAATAATTTAAAGGGTTTGAAATCTTATCTTAAGCGTAAAATGTCTAAAGATAAAATAATGAAACAGATTACTGATTATACTTTTAAATTAATAGAAGGTAAAAGTTAGTTTAAATTAATAAACTTTAAATACGTATTTATACATACTTTTACGTATGAATACTTCCAAAGATCCTAAAACCAAACTAACACTTTCTATCGATGAAAATGTATTAAAAGACGCCAAAAAAATAGCTTCTGAAAAAAGAATTCCAGTTTCTAGATTAGTAGAAAATTATCTAAAATGGTTAGCCAAACCAGATGTTTATTGTTTCACTTGTGGGAAAAATTTTGAAGTAAAAGATTCTAAACTTTGTCCTAAATGTGGATGGCTTATATGCATAAGTTGTAAAGCTTGTAGATGTAGTTTACCAGAAGAAGTTGCAGCAGCATTATTCCACATGAGAAAAACTTTTGAAGATCTTCTAGGAGGTAGGATTAAATGATAGAATGGGTAATTTGGGTAATAACTATAATTTTGTCAGGAATTGGAGTAGGATATTACATAAAAAAATATAAAAAACCAGATTTATTGATAGGTCTTTATGTCATCTTCTTAGCAGCAGCTCAAATAATAGCAGCTAAAATAATTACAGTAGGTCCCTTTGTTGCACCAGCTTCTATTTTCATATATCCGTTCACTTTGTTACTATTGAACATGATAGTAGAATTCTTTGGTCTTAAAATGTCTTACAGAGCTATAGCCATTTGCTTTATAACTCAAGTTGTAATGGTTCTATTACTTTGGTTAAGTATAGTAACTCCTCCAGTATCTTATTGGACTTTACAGTCTGGTTGGGAACAAATATTTAATCTAGGAATAAGAATAACAGGAGCTAGTTGGGTTGCATTTTTAGTTTGTCAAGTTATAGATGCAAAAATGTTTTATAGACTAAAAAAATGGGTAGAAAAGAGATGGAAAGAAGCCAAATATCCAGCAATTAGAACAGGAGTAGTTGATGTTCCTATACTAGCTTTGGATTCAATAATTTTCATATCATTAGCATTTTATGGAGTCTTTGATATAATTCCATTGATAATAGGTCAGATAATCACAAAATGGATTACTGGTGTTGCAGATTCTCCTATAATAAGTTTAGCTAAGAAAATTGGATATGAAAAATAATTAGAAGATTAAAAGAAGCTGTTTACCTTTGAAAATAAAAGGACAAATTTCCATATTTTTATTATGAGAAAAAGAAAAGAATCGGTACTATTTTTCTTGCGCTCGTCTAATTAGCTCTATAGTTCTCCTAATTTCTTTTGGTACTATTGGACGAATATCTGATTCTTCATCCAATTTTTTAACTTCTTTCGAACCCTTAAATAAATCAGCACATATTTTCAAAGCTTTATTTACAGCATTTATTCTATGTTGTTTAACTTTTTCTGATTTAGATTTCTTAGTTTCTTTATGTAAGTCTAACAACCAATTATGTATGAATGCCAATAATTTTTCCTTTGTAAATTGGAAGAAGAAAGGAAAAAGATAAGAGAAAAAAGAAGAACTCTTTATGAAAAAAGGAATGTGATTTAATCATGAAATGTTAGAAAATATGATTGCTGACGTTCTTAGGGCACAAAAACAAATATCAAAGATCTTAAGAGAGATGAGAAGATTTGAAGTTGGAAGATGTTAAGAAACTGAATAAAAAGGAATAAATTAATTGATTTGTAATTTTTTATTATGGAATTTAAAACTAGAAAAAATCCTTGGTCAGAAAGGTTTTGGAAAGAATTATTGAATGCATCTGTCAAAAAAAATAATGAAAAGGCAATAAATGAATGGGAACTTATACATGTACAAGAAGGAATAGAAGATCATTGTATTTGTTCAAAGAAAATTTTACATTCTCATATTTTCAAAAATAAACACACCAAAAAAGTTTTAGTTGTCGGTAGTTGTTGTATGAGACGTTTTGGTGTTAGAATGAAATGGCGAAGTAAGAAAGATTACTTGTTCAATGCTATGTATTATGCTAAAGATGATTGGAGTAAGAAGTTTGTTAAGAGTTTGATAGATAAAGAAGTTAAATGGGGCGGTAGATTAAAAATATCAAAAAAACAGAAGAAAAAATTAGAAACAATAACCGGTAAGGAATGGCGTTGGAAGTGTTGGAAAAATAAGGAAAAAAAGCAGGAGAAATATTTTTATTAATTTTGAAGTTTTGAAGTTGGAAGATGTTAAGAAAATATTAATAATATATTACCAGCAATATGAGTAATTGTCGGTAAAGTTACATCGTTTTTTGTGAGTATAAATAAAATACCATAAATAATTCCTGTTGAAAACACTCCTATCGGATTTTTAGTAGTAAATATATGAAAAACTAAAAATATGAATGACTGAATAATAAGCAATATAGATAATTTTAAATCCCACTTAATTCTAGATTTACTATACTTTTTAAGAATAGCACCAAGAATCATCCCTCTAAAAACTATTTCTTCAAATAATGGTTGTAAAAACCACGAGAGAGTTTCAATCAGATTGACTAAGTTAATTTTGGGAAATAAAATAAAAAATTCAAATGAAAAAATAATCAAAAGAGGTAGGCAGAATAAAGTAAATGGTTTATTTAATGGAAATTTCCAGTTAAATATATAAAATGAGCGTTTTTTTAATTTTCCTTTCAAATAATATGAATAAAAAATCTCAATGAAAAGGAGAAATATGGCAGAGACTACAACACTTATTAATGGGTTATATGTAAGCATCTCAATTAAACTGTTCATTTTATAGTCCACTTCCTAAATTAGATTTTGTATTCCGAACTAATTATATTTTTGTGAGACATAGGAAAATTTCTAACAATCTTTTTTTCCTTAGTAAATTCATATTTAACTCTCACATTTGACGCGTGACTTAAACCCCATTTTTGATGTCTAATATATATTTTATAGTATACATATTACAATTATACTAATAGAAAATAC
>CAYFQT010000015.1:0-6579 GCA_964345445.1 uncultured Candidatus Saccharibacteria bacterium | reverse complement strand
TTCTAATATCTAAATCCTAAACAAATCCAAAATTCTAATGTTCTAATGTTCAAAACAGTGTTTAGTATTTTGGTCATTTGTGCTTTGAATTTGTCTAGATATTAGTGCTTAGAAATTAGGATTTAAAAATTATGTTCAAACGCATAAAAGACATTTTACCTTCATCTTTAGGTCGCTATGGGATAACCAGTCAAGCCCAGGCAGCTTTTGTTTGTTTTATTTTTGAAGAGATAATAAAAGAAGAACTAGGAGAAGAGGTTTCCAAAAATTGCCAGCCCCTATCTTTTTGTAATGGGGTTTTAAAAATTCAGGTTAAAAATTCAATCTGGGCCTCTGAGATTCAACTTAACCAGTCTAAGATAGTTGATAAGATTAATAAAAAAATAGGAGAAGATATTGTAAAAAGATTACAGTTTAGAATAAAATAAAATTTTTATAAGATTTTATAATTTTTAATAAACCAAAATATACTGCGATAGCTTGAAATCTTTGGTTCAGTAAGTTTATTATTTTATTTTGAATTTTGCGAATTAGATAATATTTGATATTATTAATAATATAATAAACCAAAATGTACTGCGGTCGCTTCTATTTTTTGGTTTAGTTTTTATATTTTAAGAATAAATAAAAAAAGGAGTAGAAAATGGAAGAATCATTAACTTATAAAATTCTAAGAACTTTAGCTGAAATAGGCGATGAAATAAGTGAGATTTTACCTCGAATTAAGTCTTTTAATGAAGTATTCAAATATCCTGATTTGAAATCTATAAATTCAACTCTCTACAGTCTTAAAACGCGAGGTTATATAGAAAGAGTTGAAATAGAAGGAAGGGTAATATATAAATTAACTCCTAAAGGCAAAATCAGGATCATTAAAGAATATTTGCCTAAGAAGCCTAAATGGGATGGTAAGTGGCAGATTGTTATTTTTGATATTCCAGAGAAAAAGAAGAAAACCAGAGAAGTTTTCAGAGAAAAGTTATATGAATTAGGATTTAAAAAGATGCAAAAGAGTGTTTGGATTTTTCCTTATAATGTCAAAGAATATTTAGAATTAGTAATTGAGTATTTTTATATTAAACCATTTGTTAAATTTATTACTGCTGATTCAATTAGTGATGAAGAGAACTGGAAGAGAAAATTTAAACTTAAAAAGAAATAGACTTTAATATTACACAATTTGTATAATTTTATAATTTTTAAATTAAACTGGAGGTTATAATTCATGTATTTTTGAATTTATTGTTTAAATTTAACCAAAATATATTGCGGTCGCAGAATAGTTTGGTTGGGGGTAAGTATTAAAAATATGGTTTTTTGATTAATTTTTTAATTAAATTCAATAATTAAATTAGATGAATTAGGATTATAGAATATAAAAAAAGACCTATTTAGGTCTTTTTGTTTTATATCTTTTTGTGTAAAACTTTGCGATGATTTGTGTTTATAATATTTGCTCGCATGGCGGGCGCGGTCGCTGCGCTCAGGCGCTAGCGGGCGAGAAGCTGTAGGCAATGGTGGGCAGGCAATTGATTCGTGAGTGGAAAACCCAGTTACCAATGACTACCAATGTGTATACAAATCTGTTACAAAATATAATATTTGTAGTGATTCGTATTAGAAATAATAATACATTTTATTCGTAATTAATTAGTATCTATTAAGAATGTAAAATTCGTAAAAATTAGTATTTAAAGTTTTTCTATTTTTTCTACATCTAATATAAATATAGTGGCGCCGCCTACTGTTATCTTTGCTTGGTCAGGGGTTAAAACTTCAGCAGGGCTCCCGGCTGCAGGAGGGGGAGCAGTATATTCTTCTCGACTATGACAGCATTTTTTGATTATTTTTATAATTTCTCCTACTTTTTTCTCTTCTGTTCCAACTATTAGAGTAGCATTTCTTTTTTTCAGAAATCCCCCTATACTGTCAATTTTTGTCGCTGGATGGTTTTTTTTAGTCAACTGCTCCACTAAATTATCAGCATCTTCTTTATTCACAATGGTAATAATAAGTTTCATAATAAATCCTTGGATATTTTTTTAACTTCTTTTATAAAAAAATTTTTAACATCATTCCAATCTGTGGGAATTAGCATCTTAGGCATTTTTTCTTTCTCAGCATCTTCAAAATAAATTAGACTTTTAAGAATGTGAAGTTTATTTTGTTGAAGTTTTTTAAATTTCTGATCGTAGAGATTTAAACATTCTTCTAAGGTAATAATTTGGTTTCTAAGAGGAAAATATAAATCAATAAAGTCTCTTTTCCAACCTCGATCACAAATAGAGGCGATTTTCATTGCCATTATGTCTTTAAAATCAGCAATATTAATTCCTAAATAGTTTTTGGGCTTAAAAAGCAACGGATAATTGTAATAAAAAAGAGTAAATCTTATCTTACCAATATATCCCATGATTGTTCCCCAAGCTATTTTTTCTAATTGGAAGTTAGGAAGCTGTTTTTTTAGTTCGCCAGTTAAGCGTCTGGAATTGAATTTTTCTTTTGTGAAAAAATCAAAATCTTTTGATACTCGATGACCAAGTTGTAGAGCTATTGCAGTGCCACCAGCCAAATAAGCTTTTTTAAAGAATTTAGTTTTTTCTAATGAGGCCAGTGACTCTTTTGCATTTTTAGGTAAGACTTTTTCAAACATAAAATTTTATTACGAGGCCAACCAAAGAAAATTGTCCAAAAATTGGCACTTTTAGAAGAAAGCCCTCTTTTTGTAAAAAGAATATTTTTAATTGTTCCTTTTTTTATATGTATTAGGAGCCATTTTATAGCTTTTGGATCTCCATATTCTAAAAGACGTTCAGTAATAAAACTTTCATTTTCATCAAGATTAAGTTCTTTAAATTCTACATCCCAAAAATATTTTTTTAAGAAGGAAGGGATTATTTTATTTTTGGATATAGTTTTAGCCATATTAACCTCTGTATTTATTATATCAAAAAATCCCTTGTTTTGGGAAGAGGATTTAGTTTAAGCTCGTCAGTTTATTTTCAAAAGCTTATTTTATCTCGATTATTTGAAAAATTTAGACCTGAGATTTACTTAACAAATAATCTCGATCGTGGTATATTGTTAAGTTGTTATTTGGTATTTGAGAAAGTATTTAAAGTGGGTTTATGGCTATATTAAGCCCAAAATATCTTTCTCCCAGTTGTATTAATCACAATAAAAATGATTATCTCTATACTTCAGTAATCTACATTGCTGAAGTAAGGCGGTGATTAAAAATTAGAGCCTATTGAATACCACAGTCGTGGTTTAATTAGGCCCTGATTTTTTATGTAAGCTATTTATTTAAGATTCCACTAAATTAGTACTTTCACTTCGTTTTAGCGTAACCTGTAGTGAGTATATCGAACTATTAAGTAATTTTTATTTAATTATCAGCATCATCTTTATTCACAATTGCCAATATGGGTTTCATTTAATATTCTTCTGTAAATAGTCTATCTAAATTTTTTAAAAAAACACAAGAGGAGTAAATTAAAAATTAATCCAAAATTTGATTTGGTTACTCTGCCCCTTCTGCTGCTTGTATCTCTCTTTGTTGCTGTTCTTCAGACATTTCTTCCCAAAGAATATATTTTGTATCGAATGTTAATTCAAAATCTTCCCCTTTTAATCCTAACCAGCTTTTAGGTTCTTTTATTTCTATTTTATAATCAGTAAAAGAATATAGATCTTTTGATGGAGTAAAAATAACCTTTTTGGGTTTTTTAGAGATTCGGGAATAATTATCAAAAGTGATTAGCCCTTCTGTTTTGGGCGTGATGGAAATATTATTTTTTATATCTTCAGATATAGGAGTATTAAAAATAATTTCAACAGATGTTTTTGTATCTACATCTTTTGTTTTATTGCTGGGCGTGGTAGTGACAACTTTTGGTGATTTGATGAAAATTGTCAATATTATAATGACAACTATTAGAGCGATTAATAAAAATAATATTTTTTTAGACACTATATCTCCTTGAAATATTTAGTCGAATTGTTTAAGTCGACCAAAGCCCCTTATTTTAGGATTAGTTATTGTATAGTTTCGTTCTCTAACACAATTAGAAGCATTACCTTCTATTGTAATAATTTTACCACCTGAATAACTTTTGACAATTCCAACATGACCAGTTATATTCCCACTCGCTTTAAATCCAATAACATCTCCTGGTTGGGGGTCTTTTTCGCCAGGTGAAAAAAATATTTCATTTTTGGAAAAATATCCTTGTAATGCTCCTCCCCCAGCTATTCTCCAGCCTCCGCTTGCTCCACCAACAAAAGGATAACCAGCTTCTTTGTATACCCAACTGACAAAGTCAGCACACCATGCTTCACAACGCCCACCTGTATATTTTTGAACATCAGGGCCACAATTTGATCCCATTGGAACTTCACACACCCCTTTATCAAGTTCGGCTTGGGCTACCGCTACAATCTTAGTAGCTCCTTCCCCAATTGGTCCGCCTCCCCCGGGCGTTTCTGAAGCCGGGGCTTTACGGAGGAAGTACCTAAGCCCCATTGTTGTAAATAAAATAATAATGATTATTGATACAACAATTACGCAAGCAGCAATATAAGGGGCAAGTTTGACTACTATTATTTTAAATAGTGCTTTGCCTCCCCTTTCGCCTTCCTTTTTTATTTTTTCTTTCCCTTTATCTGCAGTTTTTCTTGCTAAAGATGGTCTTTGAGGAGATTCTTCAGATATTTCTGGTTGATTATTTTCCATTTTTATTTTTTCATCCTTCGACTTGTCCGCCAGAGCTTTATTAGAGGCGGGAGCTTTACGCAAAGAAAGATTTTTTGTTTTTATTTTAATAATTTTTATTATCTACATTTCATTCAAGTGTAATTAAGTAATTTTGATTATATTGTTTAAATACAATTACCTAATTAGTGCTTCCGTTTCGCTACAACGCAATTGAATAATTTCTTATTGTATTTCTTAATGCAATTATTCAATTATAAGTTACTTTGCTTACAAACCATTTATTATCGCTTTTTTCTAGAATTATCATAATTGAGCTAGTTTCTTCCTGCTCCTGAGTAGTTATAGGCGAATTAAAATATTTTCTTAAAACAGTTGCTTCAACAGTAGAGGAATCTGCATACTCAGATAGCAGTTGACTTCCAGTAATTTCTTTAACCTGGCTATAATTATCTTCTCTTTCAGGGTTTAAGGCATAATAATCAATAAAATCTTCCCAATAATATTCAACAATATAAGGTTTTAATCTGTTTTCATAATCTTGAGGATTTTTTTCTTCAAAAGTATAGAATTCTTTAGCAAAATTTTCAGCAATTACTAATCTTTCGTCTTTTGCTGGGGGAGTAGTGTCTTGATTTTTCTTTTTAGAAACTTGATTCCAAAAAATAATACCTAATAATATCAAGATTAAAACCCCAATTAAAATTATTAATTTTTGTAAATTGGTTATTTTTTCCATTAAACACCTCTTTATTTACAATTTTGATATTTTGCCATAAAGGATAATACTGAAGCAGCATAGCTAACTGGATCATTATTGTCTGCGCATCCCGGATAAACTCCAGGGCACATTACACAAGGAGGAGCATATTTAGTAATTATGGCCACTAAAAACAAGTCGTTAATAGTAATTTTGCCTTCAGCGAGGCCATTATTTACAGTTGTGTTAAAAACAGGACATTTATTTCTCAAATTTTGAAAATTATTTATAAGTTCTGCTTCTTTATCTAAATAACTTACTCTAATTAAATACATATTAGCTCTAATACTGTCTTTATAATTTGCAAAACCACTCCACCTTTTACGACAACGCGTTGTGGAAATCCCTATATTCTCAAACATTGTTGTATATTGTATCCCACCGGCATTTTTACAATCTCGACCAAGCCTTGAATTCCCTATTTGAGATTCATGATTTATTTTACCTAGAAACCAAAGGGGATTAACATTAAATTCATGGGCAGCATCATAAACAATTTGAGCAGTTATTTCTTGATTGGCATTTTCTTTGGTTAAAATACATTGGATTTGTTCTAAAGTTAAAGCGTCAGCATCAGCTAAATTTCCGCCCCCAGTTCCTACGACTGGAGTTATTACTTTTTCTTCCCCAGTAAAAATACCAAAGAAAGCCGGGAATAACAATACAGAGACAAAAACTAAAATTATAAAAAATGTAGCTACAATTATAAGAACAATATTAAATTTGCTGCCTTTTTCGTTTAACGCGGATTTATGCGGATATTTCCCCACGGATTGTGCTGATGTGTTAATATGTTTTTTTGTGTTTGTTTTCATATTAATTACGAATTAATACTAATTCTGCATTCTAGATATGCTCTTTTTGTTTAAAATTTTATATTTATTTCATTAACCTTGTTGGTTTCCGCTCGCGAATTACTACAAATATTATAACACGAAAAGCTATAGAAACTTGCACGAAATGACACTAAAATTATTATAAAATGTCTAATTTCTAAGCACTAATATCTAGACAAATTCAAAGCACAAATGACCAAAATACTAAACACTGTTTTGAACATTAGAACATTAGAATTTTGGATTTGTTTAGGATTTAGATATTAGAA
>CAYFQT010000014.1:0-3983 GCA_964345445.1 uncultured Candidatus Saccharibacteria bacterium | reverse complement strand
ACAGCAGAAATGGCTACTCACTCTGCTTTAACTGGACATATAGTCCTATCTACTCTGCACACCAATGATGCAGCAGGAGCTATCCCCCGACTTATTGATATGAAAGTAGAGCCCTTTTTAGTAGCTTCTTCAGTAAATATGCTAATTGCTCAAAGATTGGTTAGAAAAATTTGTCCCAGTTGTAAACAGAAATATAAACCATCAAAAGAAATTATAAACGACATTAAAGAAGAAATTAAAAAAATATCTAAAAAAAGTGAAAAATCAATCAAATTTAATCCAGAATCTCTTGTTTTACATAAAGGAAAAGGATGTGCTAGATGTAATCAAACAGGATATAAAGGAAGAATAGGAATTTTTGAAATTTTACCTATTGATGAAAAAATAGAAGATCTTACTGTTAAAAAAGTATCAACTTCTGATATTAAAGAACAAGCTATAGATGATGGGATGATTACTATGAAACAAGATGGAATTTTAAAAGTTTTAGACGGAATAACAACATTAGAAGAAGTAATAAGGGTGGCGAGTGAGTAAGATGGTAAATTGGTTACGGTTAAGGTTACGAGGTACGTATCGGTTACGTCTTTAGGTTACATAATTTTCTTCACTTCGTTCAGAAAATTATAATAAAATTAATTTAAATAAGGAGAAAATAAAATGGAAGAAAACAAAAACCAAAATTCAACTGGAGAAAATCCAGAGGAAGAAACAAAAACAAATCAAGATAAACGTTTTGGTAAAATATTAATGGATGAATTACTAGAGACAACAATTGCCCGTGATGCTTCTGATTTGCATCTGGTTGTAGGACTGCCCCCTACTTTGAGAATAGATGGCCAATTAGTACCTTTAGTCAACAAACCCACTTTGGATCCGGATACAATTTCTAAGATGGTCTCTTCTCTCTTAAACGAAGAACAAAAAAACATCTTAGAAAAAAACAGAGAGTTAGATTTTTCTTATGCCTATGGAAATAAAGGGCGATTTAGAATAAATGCCTTTCATGAAAAAAATAGCCTAGCTTGTGCCCTACGTTTAATTCCTTCAAAAATTAGAACAATTAAGGAATTAAATCTACCTTTAATTATTGAAGATTTCACAAAACATTCTCAAGGTTTTGTCTTGGTAACTGGGCCTACAGGGCATGGAAAATCAACAACTCTGGCGTCATTAATTGAAAAAATTAACCAAGAGAAATCGTGTCATATAGTAACTATTGAAGATCCTATTGAATATATACACACTCACAAAAAAGCTATAATTGCCCAAAGAGAAATCCATACTGATACTCACTCTTTTGCCCGAGCTTTGCGTTCAGTTTTGCGAGAAGATCCAGATGTGGTTTTAATTGGAGAAATGCGAGACCTAGAGACTATTGCTGCTGCTTTGACTATTGCTGAAACTGGACATTTGGTTTTTGCCACTTTGCATACTAATACAGCAGCTCAAACAGTGGACCGAATTGTTGACGTTTTCCCTCCTCACCAACAACCTCAAGTAAGGGTCCAACTTTCTCAAATTCTTTTGGGTATTATCTCTCAAAGATTACTTCCAAAAATTGGTGGAGGAAGAATGGTGGCTGCTGAAGTGCTTTTTACTAACCCTGCTGTAAGAAATTTAATCCGAGAAAATAAGAGCTATCAAATAACTAATGTCATCCAAACTGGCAAAGAAGAAAAAATGATTTCTCTGGATAAAACTTTAGCCAAGCTTGTTCAAAAAGGAAAAGTAACTTTAGACGAAGCAGAAATGTATGCTTTAGATCCTAAATTATTAAAGGGGCTGATAGGGAAAAGCTAATTGGTGCAAGCCAATTGTTCAAGATGTTCAAATTGTTCAATCGCTCATTTCAGCCTTGTTCAAACTATCTAACTGGAAAGCTGGGGCGAATTTGTAACTACAACTAAACACTAATAATGATTTTTTAAAAATTAAGAAATCTATCTCGTCAAAATACTTTAGTATTTTGACGAAAAAGGAGAAGTCTATGAAACGGTGCGGCCTGCTGAAGCAGGATGCAAAGTGGAATAGACTTGGACGCATGCCCACATATGAATACAAAGCTAGAGATGAAAAAGGAAGAGAAAGAACAGGAATAGTAGATGCGGTTTCTGAAGAAGTAGCTGCTGATCTACTTAAAGATTATAAACTTACTGTAATTTCCTTAAAACTTAAAAAAGAAGGAATTAAATTAGAAAAAATATTTTCAATATTTGGCGGTGTATCAGCTAAAGAAAAAGTAGTTTTTTCCAGGCAGCTGGCCACAATGATAAATTCAGGACTGCCTATTGTTCAGGCATTAAGAATTTTGCAAGAACAGGTGGAAAAAAGACAATTTAAGGAAGTTATATTTGATTTAGCCAATCAAGTTGAAGGAGGTTCTACTTTTTCAGCAGCTTTGGCAAAATATCCCAAGGTTTTTTCCAAAGTATATATCAATTTAATCAAATCTGGAGAAGTCAGCGGTAAATTGGATGAAGTTCTCCTAAGATTGGCTGAACAATTAGAAAAAGATTATGATTTAAAATCCAAAATCAAAGGAGCAATGTATTATCCTGCCTTTATCATTATTGCTCTGGTTCTTGTTGCTATTGTTATGATAATTTTTGTTATCCCTCAGCTGGAAAGTCTCTTTCGTGAAGCTGGCACAGAATTGCCTTTTTTAACTCGAATACTCTTGGCTGTAAGTAGTTTTATAAAAAATTATTGGTGGTTAGTGCTGGTTGTAATTATAGGTTCTATTTTTGGCTTAAAAGCTGTGATTGACACCAAAGAAGGAAGAAAATTCTGGGATGAAACAAAAATAAGATTGCCAGTTTTTGGATCTCTATCTAAAAAAATGTATATGGCTCGATTTACCAGAACTTTAGCCACCTTGATTGCTGGTGGACTCCCTATCCTGGATGCTTTAAATATAACCTCGGAAGTGATTGGTAATGTAGTGTATCAAGAAGGAATAGAAGAAGCTGCTTCTCAAGTTGAAAGCGGGGTGCCTATGGCCGCTCCCCTACGCCGAAATAAAAACTTCCCTATTATGGTTTCTCAAATGATTTCTGTTGGAGAACAAACAGGAAAAGTTGATGAAATTCTAAATAAATTGGCAGATTTCTTTGACAGTGAAGTAGCCAATATGGTCAAGGCTTTGTCTTCTTTAATAGAACCAATTTTGATTATCATTATGGGAATTGGAGTAGCAATTTTGGTTCTAGCAATCATCATGCCCATTTACAATCTTGCACAAGTTATTACTTAAATAAGTTAAAAGTTAAAAGTATTTGATGAGAAAAGATAATAAAGCATTTAGTGAAGAATTTAAGCGAAGAATTTATAAATTTATATTGCGGTTGATTAAATTCGTAGAAACATTACCTAAAAACGATATTCTATGCAGAATTGCTGGAAATCAGCTTATAAGAAGCGGAACTAGTATTGGTGCTAACTATATTGAAGCAATTGCTGGCAGTTCTAAAAAAGATTTTACTAATTTTCTAACTTATTCTTTAAAATCATCAAATGAATCTAAATTTTGGCTATCACTCTTAAGAGATACAGGTAAAGGAAACAGAAATGAAATTAATGAATTATTGAAAGAACTTATAGAAATTGCTAATATTCTTGGTTCAAGTGTTAGAACATTAAAACAATCTAAAAATTAACTTTGGACTTTAGACTTTGGACTTTTAATTTCTTCTTGCTCTTGACAAAAACAATTGGGGGTTTAATATAATACATAGTAAGTTAAATGTTCAATCAGCCTCGCCACGCTGAGCGGGGACTCAGCTTTGTTCAAACTGTTCAACTTGAATATTAAAAACATTTTGAACAACTTGAACAAGTGAAGTCTCGCTGAGCGAGACGAACAATTGAACAATTTAAATTAGGTCGATAAATTTCACTTATTAAATTAAAAAATTATTAGATTATTAACAAATTAAGAGTTCAAACTGTTCAATTTGAACAAGCGAACATGGTGAGCGATT
>CAYFQT010000013.1:0-2570 GCA_964345445.1 uncultured Candidatus Saccharibacteria bacterium | reverse complement strand
ATTTACGGTAACCTTTATTATTTTTAAAATTTTGGGTGTTCATGGTATCCTCCTTCATACCTGACGCCCTTGATACCTATGATACCTGTGATACCTTATTATTGACACCTGTGACACATTTATTTCCCATACATCATCCTTTTGTTCCTAATTTCTTTTCTTATTGCTTTACGAATAGCGATCTCTCGTTTTTCTCTTTTACTTAAAGGACGTTCATAAAATTTCTTTTTTCGAGCAAGAGAAATCACGCCGCTTTGCTGAACTTTTTTATTAAACCGACGTAATAAATAATCAAAAGATTCTTTCTCTTTTCTTTGAACTTTAACAGCCAATGAAACCACCCCCCTTCATTAATAATGTGTCAAAAGTGTCAGAAGTATCAAAGGTATCAAAGGTTATTATATATCTTTTGACACCTGTGACACGTTTGACACTTGTGATACTTATTATTGACACCTGTGACACCTGTAATACTTATAATACCTTATTTTGCTATCATTCTTCCTAGTTTCTCCCCTCCTAAAAGATGTAAGTGGATATGAGCAACCTCTTGTCCCCCATCAGATCCGGAATTAAAAATTAATCTAAACCCAGAATCTGAAATCCCTTTATCTTTTGCGATTTTACAGGCTGTAGAAACCATTTTTCCAGTTATTTCATTTTTATCTAAAGATTCTATATGTTTTTTAGGAATAATCAGAATATGCACTGGGGCTTGAGGTGAAATATCAGAAAAAGCCACCATATCTTCATCTTTATAAACAAATTTTGTGGGAATTTCTCCGGCTATAATTTTGCAAAAAACACAATCCATAAGAAACCTCCCGTAAAAAGGTATCAAAGGTATCAGATGTATCAAGAGCATCAGAGGTTATTATATATATCATTTGACACCTATGACACGTTTGATACTTTTGACACTTATTATTGACACCTATGACATTGTGATACTTATGATACTTATTATTGACACCTATGATACTTGTGATACCTATGACACCTATATATTATATGTAGTTCACATCAGTCTCTTCTTTAATTCTTCAATCAGCCTTTCCTGAGATACAACCTCTTGTATTCCCTCTCGCATATTTCGAATAATTATAGTTCCATCAATAATTTCTTTTTGTCCTAAAATCAAAGTAATAGGTATATCTTGCTTTGAGGCTTGTTTAAGCTGAGATTTAATATTATCTTTAGACAAAGCACAAGTCGCTCCTATATTTTCCTGCCAAAGCTTCTCCAATAAAGCTAAAGATTTTTTCTTAGCTGATTCACCTAATTGAGCTACAAAAACATAAACAGGCTTTTTCCGAGGAATAGGTATTTTTTGTTGTTTTAAATTCAAGACTATCCTATCTATACCAGCTGAAAATCCAAAAGCACAAGTTGATTTACCTCCTAAATCAGATACTAAATTATCATATCTCCCCCCTCCACCTAAAGCATTTTGAGAACCTTCTTCTTTATACCAAAATTCAAAAACAGTTTTAGTATAATAATCCAAACCGCGCACTAAATGAGGATTTAAATTATAAGGAAGATTTGTCTCATCTAAATATTCCAATACCAATTTGAAATGCTCATGACAATCATTGCATAAATTATCAATTATTTGAGGGGCATTTTTGGTTAATTTTTGACATTTTTTTTGTTTACAGTCCAAAATTCTCAAAGGATTTACAGAAATTCTTCGCCTGCAATTTGAACATAAATCTTCTTTTCTTTTTTTATAATAATCTTGTAGTATCTTTCTAAAACGAGGATGACATTTTACACACCCTATACTGTTAATTTGCAAACTAAGGCCAGAAAGTCCTAATTCTTTATAACTTTGCCAAGCCAGTAAAACGCCCTGGGCATCAATTATAGGGTGGCAATCTCCAATTATTTCAAAACCAAATTGCCAAAATTGTCTTTGTCTTCCTTCTTGAGGACGCTCATAGCGAAAAAAGGGCTCAATATAATAAAGTTTTACAGGTTGTGGGAGGGTATGCATTCCGTGTTCAATATAAGCTCGAATTATTCCGGCTGTACCTTCCGGACGTAAAGCTAACCTATTGCCACTCTTATCACGAAAAGTATACATTTCTTTTTTAACAATATCAGTTCCTCCTCCTATACTTCTAGCAAATAATTCTTCTTCTTCAAAGACTGGGGTAAAAATTCTTTGAAATCCTGAAGATTTATAAAAACTCTCAGCTTTAGAAAATATAAATTGCCAATATTTTTGTTCTTCAGGCAAAATATCTTTTGTTCCCCTAGGGGTTTTATAAGTTTTCTTCCGCGGCATCTATTCTCCTTTCAAAAAAGGTATCAAAAGTGTCAAATGTATCAAAAGTGTCAAAAGTTATTTATTATCTTTAAGTGATTGAATGAATTTATAAAGTAAATATCCAACTTTAGATCTTAATTCCTCTAATTCTTTATATCGTTGTTCATCTAAATAACTAAGATCTTTTGCTGTTTCTAATAAATACTCAACTTCAGCCAAAGATTTATTAGAAATTATTAGAAATCTTAAAAAATCTTTCTTTGAACTACTTGCTTGTCCTTCAACAATATTTGTT
>CAYFQT010000012.1:0-2998 GCA_964345445.1 uncultured Candidatus Saccharibacteria bacterium | reverse complement strand
TTAAAGCAGAGTGAGTAGCCATTTCTGCTGTCTGGAAGTCTCTAATTTCTCCAACCATTATTATGTCAGGGTCTTGACGGACAATAGAGCGGAGACCATTGGCAAAATCATATCCTATTTCTGGTTTAATTTGGGATTGATTTACTCCTGATATGTAATATTCAATAGGGTCTTCCAGAGTTACTATATTAACTCCTACTTTGTTTAATTTATCTAAGATAGCATACAATGTCGTGGTTTTTCCACTTCCTGTAGGTCCAGTAACCAAAGTCATCCCATATGGTTTTTTGATATTTTCTTTTAGAATTTCAAATCCTTTACCTTTTTCAACTCCCAGTTGTTCTAAAGTTAACATTCCTGTAGATGTATCTAGGATTCTTAAAGCTGCTTTTTCACCATTGGCAGTAGGCAGGGTGGAGACTCGGAAATCTACTTCTCTTTTATCTATAATAGAGTGAAACCTTCCGTCTTGAGGGATTCTTTGCTCGTCTATTTTTAAATTGCTTAATATTTTAATACGAGAAATCACTGCTGGATGAACTTTTTTAGGCAAACTGACTATGTTTTGTAGAATGCCATCAACTCTATATCTTACTCTTAGTTTTTCATCAGTAGGTTCTATATGAATATCCGAAGCTCTTGATTTTACTGCATATTTTATTATAGTAGCCACTGCTTTGGAAATAGGGGCTTGTTGGATTATTTTTCCTAATTGAGCTGTACTTTCTATTTCTTCTCCTACTGTTTGGTCAACATCTAAAGTGATTTCTTCTAATGCTTTGCCAATTTCCGTGGTTAAAGCTCGGCCGATTTCTTCTGTGCTAATTTCAGGAGTTGGGGCGGTTTTAGGTTTTGGTGATTTACTTTTTAGGGCTGATTTCGCCTCCCCCTCCGGTTTATCTATAGAAATAATTTTACCTTTAGGTTGAATTTGATATTGACTTAAAGCATAATTTATAGAATCTTTCGAAACTACAAAAATTTCTATTCTGCATTTTTCTTTGTTTTGTATTTCTACCAAAGTTTCAATAGCTTCTAAATCTTTAGGTTCAAAGACAGCTACTTTTAGTTGTTTATCTTCTTGCTGAAATGCAACAACATTATATTTTTTAGCTACATCTTCAGGAATTTTGTATAAAATTTCAGAAGGAATGGATTTATTTTTCAAATTAATATAAGGAATTCCTAAAGATGTTCCATAAGCTTTTGTAATATCTTCTGGACTGACTAAATTTGAATCTTGAATAATTTTTTGTATTGGTTTTCCTGTAAGTTTACTTTCTGCTTTAAATTTTCGGAGTTGATCAGAATTTATAAGCTTTAGATGAACAAGAACCTCGCCAATATCTAATTTTTCTTCTTTTATTTTTGTTTTAAGTAATTGCATAATTATACCGTTGATTACTATAATTACGAATTAATACAAATTTCGCATTCTTGATTAGATACCAATTTATTTGTTCTATCGCTTTGCTTGTTCAATCACTCACTTTGTTCTTTTGTTCTGTCGGTCTTCGACCCGCTCAGCGGGCCTTTGGCCTTGTTCAATTTGAACAAGTAAGTGAAACGAACTATTGAACATCTTGGAATCTGTAATAATTACTTTATTGTACCATAAAAAAAACATTTTGTCAAGATTTTTAGTTTAAGATATTTTTAATTTTATAAGGTGCTGAAATAATTTTTTTAATATGTTGCAAAAGGATCATCATCATCTCGTCTGAATTGAGAAGTGTCTAATGTGATTGGAAAATCACCATGGAGATCAAAATCTTCTTCTTTTAATGTTTCTAATATTTCTATTTCTGGTTCAAAATCAGTCTTTAATTGACTTTTTGTCTCCTTTTTAGAAGGGGTGCGTTCGTAGAAAGTTGTATAGCCAAAGTATACAACACCGCCAACTAAAGCTAAGAGTAATATACTAATAATTATTTTTTTCATTTTTTACCTCCATTTAATAAATTCTAATCGTTCTATTACTCTGCCCTGAAAGCTTTCAGGGCAAGCTTGTTCAAGTTGTTCTATATGTTTTAATCCAAATTGAATATTTTGAACAAGGCTGAAGGTCGATAGAACATTTGAACTATAATTTGCCTTATTTATTCTGGTAGTAAGTATTTATTGACAAAGTAGCAATTATAATGTTTCCTTGGGTGGGTTTTTCTAATGCGATAGATGCAATGTCTAAAATACGGAGATTTTTTTCTGTATCAGAAATAAAATTTTTGATAGCTTGAAAATCACCTATTATTTTAAGTTCCAAAGATTCTGTATTATATATATCTGTTTGTTTTTTAGCAGTTTTTTTAGATTCTGAGGGTTTAATTTGAAGAAGAGAAAGATCATTTTGGGAAGCTATAGTATCTAATTGGATTAAAAGTTCGGCATGTTCTTTAGAAGTAGGTAAAGCTGTAGCAATTGTAGCTATTTTATTTTTTATTTTTTGATAGTTTTCTTTTAATTCTTTTAAATCTTCAATTTTTTGTTCTTTATTTTCCACTTCTTCTTGTTTTTCTTTAATTTGATTGTTTTGTTGAGCAATTCTTTCCCATTGGGGCTTTATTATAAAAATTCCCACTACCAAAGCTATTGTTAAGGATAAAAATAGAAAAGATACGGAAGAAATGTGTTGTTGAGTTGGTTCTTCTTTTGCCATATTATATACTCCTTTTAGTTATAGCACTTAGCGCCTAGCACATAGCACTTAGCACCTATATTAATTTAATTGGCACTCTTAAAACTATTTTTTCTTTTCCAAGGCTCTATTTGATAAAGAAAATTTTATAGTGAAATTAACAACTGTTTTTCCTTCTTTGGTTTGACTTAAATTAGCAGAGCTTAATTGAACATTTTCTAATATTTTTTCAATTTCACCAATTTCTTCATTTTTCCTTTCTAATCTATCTAAGCTGGTTAAAAAATAAGCTAAAGTGACATAACTTGAGGTATTGCCAGATATAGTGATGGTATTATTTTTGCTATCAAAAGAAAAATTTTC
>CAYFQT010000011.1:0-15995 GCA_964345445.1 uncultured Candidatus Saccharibacteria bacterium | reverse complement strand
AATATATTTTATCAAGATAATTTTTCTCAAATAGAGAAAGACTCTAAACAGGAGGTTACTGCCCTAACCTGTATTTTTGATGAAAAAGTAAAAACCATCTATACTACTGAAACCACAATAGGTGAGGCTTTAGAAGATGCAGGGATATTCTTAGGTAGGAGTGATATTACCCATCCTTCTGCAGATACTCAGATAGATGGTAATTCTTATTTTGTAGTTGTGCACAGGGCGCATAAAGTAATTATTATAGATGATGGGAAAGAATATTATCGTCTTTCTGCATACAGAAGTTGTAATGAAATTTTATCTGATTTAAATATTGAAATTTATCCTGGTGATATTGTAGAAGCTTCTGATCCAACAGATGATTTGGCAGTTTGCCCTAAAATTATTATTAAAAGAGCTAAGCCTGTTGTCTTAGAAATAGATGGTGAAATTATCAATGTAAGAACTCAAGGTAAAATTGTTGGGGAAGTATTGGCTGAAAATAATATTATCTTAGGACCTTATGATAAAATTGATCCTTCTGTAGACAGCCCCTTAACCTCTGATTTAAAGATTAAAATAACCCGAACAAAAGAAACAATAATTACTGAAGATGTGCAAGTTCCTTATAATACTATAATAAATACCGATTCTTCTTTAAGTATTTGGGACTCTCGTGTTATCCAAGAAGGTATCTGTGGGCAAAAACAACGAACTTTTAAAGTTTTTTATGAAAATGGTAAGGAAATAAGAAAGGTCTTACAAAGTGAAAAAGACATCATTTCTGTTCAAGATAAGATAGTGGCTTGTGGAGCCCAGACAGGTGGAGCTTCTTGGTATAATTGGGTTGGAGGAATGACTTGTGCCCACAGGACATTGCCTTTTGGCACTAAATTAAAAGTAACCAATTTGCAAAATGGTGCTTGTTGTGAGGTTGTTGTTGCAGATCGTGGGCCTTATATTTCTGGACGTATTATAGATTTATCAGGCCAGGCTTTTTCAAAAATTGCTTCTTTGGGCCAAGGCACTTGTCCTGTCCAAATTCAGATTATTGAATAGTTTTGATTTAACATTTTGAATATTTGTAAAAATAGGTTAAAATAAAGTCAATAGAAATTGAGGAGAGAAAAATGAAACTTGCCATCAAAATTGTTTATATGTTTATTCTGGCTGTTTTTATTATTTTAACTTTTTCATCAGCGATTACTGCTTTTTATCAACCACCAGAATATCCTGAATATCCTGATTGTTCCTCTAGTTATTTAAAATCTAGTTCAGAATCTATTTCTAAGTATTGGGATGATGATTATGAAAAATGTAAAGAGGAATATGAAGAAGAAGTGGAAAAATATCATAAAAAGCTTGGGGATTATGGGCGAAATCTTTTTATTTTTTTAGTTTTTGTTTCATTACTTCTGATAATATCTGCTATTTTTATCAAAAATGTTTCTAAAACTGTGGCTTCAGGATTTATGTTGGGGGGGCTTTTTACAATTATCTTTGGCCAAGGACTGACTTTCTTTAATTATGTATTTAATATGTTTACTAGTTTTTCTGAGATTTGGGGAGCTGGAGGTTCTACAAATGCTTACGATCCAATAATGAATAATACTATTAGATTTGTAGCTGCTCTTTTAGGACTGGCAGTTTTGACTATTTTGGGTCTTTTAAAATTTAAAAATGAAGAAGAAGATAAAGATTCTGATAATAAGACTCCAACCTATCCCGGCCCAGATATCACCTCACCCTCTGCCCATATACGATAAAATGTTTTAATAGAAGATAGTTTGGAATTCCAAGATAGATATAATTTTGCTATACTAAAACCAGGATAATTCCTGGTTTTTTAATATTAAAAATCAAAAAATATTATGTGATAAAAATTATAATTGTATTTTTGGATATTTTATTGTATATTAAAATATAAGTTTGCTCTTTAATAAAAAGTCTTAATATTTTTAGTCAAGGATGGCTAAGCAAATTAGGATAATTGAGAAATTAGCTAATTTTAAAGGGGGATTTTGATGAAAAGATTTAGTTTGATTGGAATGGCTGTTGTTTTTTCTATTTTTAAGGGGTGATTTTAGTGAAAAGTTTTAGAAGGTTTAGTTTAATTGGAATGGTTGTTATCCTCTCACTTGTTTTTATGGTTTTTATAGGTGGATGCAAAAGCGGCGAGGGACAAAAAACCAGTAAAGATTCTAAAGTTATTAAGATTAATAAAGAGCCAGAAGCCCAAATGGAAATTTCAAAAGACAGGGCAAATATCAATGAAGAGATAGAGTTTAATGGTGCTGGGTCTGAAGATCCTGATGGGGAAATTTTAGAATACAATTGGGAATTTGGTGACGATCACACAGATGAAGGGGAAAATGTATCTCATGCTTATTCTTCAGGAGGGGAATATACTGTTTCTTTAATTGTGTGCGATGATAATAATGCTGAATGTAAAGTTGAGAAAACAATATCTATTAATAAACCGCCAGATGTGTCAATTAATTCTTCGGCAACTGAAACGGATACAGGAACTGAAATTGGGTTTGATTCTTTTGCCTGTACAGATTCTGATGGTGAAATCGTAAAATGTACCTGGGATTTCGGTGATAACCAGTTTGCTGAAGGTTCACAAGTTGGTCATTCATATTTAAATGAAGGTGATTATAGTATCAAGCTTACAGTTGAGGACAATGAAGGCGGAGTTTCTTCTTGTAACTATAGTTTAAAGATAGTTCCTAAAAAACTTATTATTTGGGATGCGATTGCTGCAGGATATATTACTGTAAATTCTAATGTTGAAGGATTATCAGATGCGAATACATCATTGGAAATTTCCAGAAATCCTGGTGCACCGTCTTTGGTTGTTATTATGCCGTCAGGAACTAGATTAAATAGTCATAGCCGTAGTTATCAAAGTATGATGATATTATATGATGAAGAGATAGATTTGACTGGTGATAATACTTCATGGTCAACAAGTGGAAAGGCTGCAGTTTGTGTAAATATGTATAGGGGTGTGCCTCAAGGATATGGAGGATTTTCAATAAGCGGTCCCACTGAAAATGAACAGAAATTAATTGCAGAAATAGATAAAAATTACTATTCATTTGGAGCAGTTCAATTAGCCATGTGGGCGCTTGATCAAGGATTACGGCCAGGGGATGTAGCTTGGCGATTAGGTGGATTGTCAAGAGAAGAGAAAAACGAATGTATTAATGAAGCAAATAATTTAATGAATAATGCCGGCTTATAAAATTTCAAAGCGATAGTCAAGAATATTTAAATTTTTTGATTCTTGGCTATCGCTTTTTCATTTAATTTATTATGCTATACTGAAATTAAGGAAAAAATGATTGAATATCTTTCTCAAATTAAATATTTACTTAAAAAATATCGCCTAAGGCCTAAAAAAGATTTAGGGCAATATTTTTTAATAGATGGAGATATTGTTCAAAAAATGGTTGACACAGCTAAATTGTCTTCTAGTGATATAATATTGGAAATCGGGCCGGGTTTAGGTATTCCTTTGACCTATAAATTATGTGAAAAAGCAGGGAGAGTAATAGCAGTAGAAATAGACAGTAAGATGATAGAGGTTTTAAAGAAAACTTGCAGTAGATTTAGAAATTTAGAGATAGTAAATGAGGATATCCTTAAAATTTCTAATTCCCAATTCCTAATTCCTAATAACTACAAACTAATCTCTAGTCTTCCTTACTATATTACTTCACCTGTTTTAAGAAAGTTTTTAGAAGTGGAGTGTAAGCCCGAAAGTATGGTTTTGTTGGTTCAGAAAGAGATAGCTCGTAAGGTTACAGCGTCCCCTCCAGATATGAGTATTTTGGCTGTTTCAGTACAATTTTATGCAAAGCCAGAGATTATAGATTATGTACCAAGAGAAAGTTTCTGGCCTGTTCCTGAGGTGGATTCGGCGATTCTTCGGGTCACACAAATTAAACACAAATTTAAAAACACAAATGGGACACGAATAGATCCTGAGCCTTTCTTTCAGATAGTAAAAGCAGGGTTTTCTAAAAGAAGAAAACAGTTGAAAAATTCATTGACTGGCGGTTTACAAATTAGCCAAAAACAAGCTATTGATTTATTGAAAAAATCCCAAATTAATCCCACCCGCCGGGCAGAGACTTTGAGTTTGGAAGAATGGGTGAAATTGTTCGAGTTACGATCTCACTCATAGATTTATGTTATAATTATTTTATATTATATGTTTAAAAAACCAGTTTTTTCTACAGGAAAATTTTATCACATTTATAATCGGGGAGTGGAAAAAAGAGTCATTTTCTTAAAAGACGCTGATTATTTTAGATTTATTCACTGTTTGTATGAATTAAATGACAGTAAAGCAGTTGTAAATCTTTCTCGAAATGTTGGAGTTACGATCTCGAACAATAGGGAAAAGAGAGATTTATTAGTAGATGTAGTATGTTATTGTTTGATGCCAAATCATTTTCATCTTATTCTGAAACAACACCAAGATGGAGGGGTAACAAAGTTTATGCAAAAATTGGGGATAAGTTATGCCATGTATTTTAATCAAAAATATGAACGTGTTGGCAGTTTATTTCAAGGTAGGTTTAAAGCAGTTCTTATAGAAAATGATGATTATTTAATGCATCTTTCAAGATATATTCACTTAAATCCAGTCAAGAGAATAGAGGAAGATTGGCAAGAAAGAGGTATAAAAAGTTGGACAAAAGTTAAGAAATTTTTAGAAAGTTATCGTTGGTCAAGTTATCAAGATTATATTGGTATAAAAAATTTCCCTTCTGTTATTTTTCAAAAACCAATCTGGTGGTATTTTAAAAATAGTAAAGAATATAGAGAATTTATTGAAGAATTTACAATAGAGGAACTTATAAGAATTACAGATATAAAATTGGAATAAATGTTCGAGTTACGATCTCACTCATTTAGGGTTTTTTATGAAAAAAAGATATATAATAAAAGTTTGTGGTGATGTTCAAGGGGTCTTTTTTCGTCAAAATACTCAAAGAGTAGCTCAAAGTTTAAATTTAACTGGCTGGATCAAAAATGAACCTAATGGCTCTGTTTTGATTGTTGCAGAAGGAAATGAGGAAGCTTTGGATAAATTTGTTGGTTGGTGTCATCATGGTCCACCATCGGCAACAGTTGAGGAGGTTGAAGTTACAGAAGAGGATTATAAGGATGAATTTGAAGATTTTAGGATAAGATATTAGTTAAATTGTTCGAGTTACGATCTCACTCATCAAGGAGAATTTATGGGAAAGTTATATATTGTTGCAACACCAATTGGGAATTTGGAAGATATAACTTTAAGGGCAGTGAGGACACTCAAGGAAGTGGATTTAATTGCCTGTGAGGATACTAGGCATACTAGAATATTGTTGGATCATTATGATATTAAAACTCCAACTGTAAGTTATCATCAACATTCAAAGATTACCAAGATTGAGTATATTATTAATCAGTTAAAAGAAGGGAAAGATATAGCTTTGGTTACAGATGCTGGAACACCAGGAATTTCTGATCCTGGAGTTATGTTGATGTCTTATGCAATTAAGTCTAAAATAGATATAGTATCTATTCCTGGTCCCTCGGCATTTTTAGCCGCGGCTTCAGTGTCAGGGCTTCCTTTAAATAATTTTTTATACCTAGGCTTTTTACCTAAGAAAAAAGGAAGAAAGACATTACTTAGAACTTTGGTCAAAGAACAAAAAACAATAATATTTTATGAATCACCATATCGAATAATTAAAACTTTAGAAGAATTGCAAAATTTTTTAGGAGATAAGGAAGTGGTTGTTTGCCGAGAACTGACCAAAAAATTTGAACAGACCTACCGAGGAAAAATCTCCCAGGTTCTTCCAAAAATCAAACCCAAAGGGGAATTTGTGGTTTTAATTAAAGGAGAAAAATGAAGAAATTTTATGTTACAACCCCAATATATTATGTGAATGATAAGCCGCATATAGGACATTCTTATACTACAATTGCTGCTGATGTTTTGACTCGTTATCATAAATTAATTGGTGATGATACTTTCTTTTTGACGGGAACAGATGAACACGGAACAAAGGTTCAGAAGTCAGCCGAAGAAGCTGGCAAGTCCCCCCAGAAGTTTTGCGATGAGGTCGCTGAGCAATTTAGGAAAGCCTGGAAGGCTTTAAATATTCAATATGATAATTTTATTAGAACAACGGATTCTAAACATGAAAAAGCAGTATCCCGGGTTCTTCAGGAGCTATATGACAAAGGTTATATTTATAAAGGTAAATATGAGGCTTTATATTGTGCAGGTTGTGAGCAATATAAGACTAAAAGCGATCTTGTAGATGGCAAGTGTCCTGATCACAAAACAAAGCCAGAAGTATGCTCTGAAGAATGTTATTTATTTAAACTTTCTTCTTTTGGCAAGAAACTTTTACAATTAATCAAAAAAGACAAACTTAGAATCCGGCCCCCAGGGCGTAAAAATGAAGTTGTCTCTTTTTTGCAAAGAGAGAAATTACAAGATTTGGCTATTTCCAGATCTAAAAATAAGGTTTCTTGGGGGATTCCTTTGCCTTTTGATAAATCACACACTTGTTATGTATGGGTGGATGCTTTTCTGAATTATTTAACTGGTTTGGGGTGGCCAAAAGATAAGAAGAAATTTAAAAAATATTGGCCCCCAGATGTTCAATTGATGGCTAAAGATATTCTGAGAGTACATGCTACAATCTGGCCAGCCTTGCTTTTAGTTTTGGATATAGAGTTGCCTCGTCAATATTTTATCCATGGTTATTTTACAGTAAACAGTCAAAAAATGAGTAAATCTTTAGGCAATGTGATAGATCCTATTGATCTATCTAAAAAGTATGGCTCAGATGTAATTAGATATTTCATTTTATCAGAATTTCCTTTTGGGCAAGATGGTAATTTTTCTATAAGAAGATTAGAAGAACGCTATAATTCTGACTTGGCTAATGATTTGGGGAATTTGGTTCAAAGAACAGCGGTTATGATTGAGAAATATTTGAAAGGGAGAATTCCCAGCTTGCATATAGAGTTTGAGGAAAAACCTTCTTTGGGTAAGATAAAAAAAGCCTGTGCTGATATTTCTGGAATAGAAGATAAAATAGAACAGTTTAGGTTTGATGAAGCTTTAAAAGATATTTGGAAAATAGTTAATCATGCCAATCGATATATAGAAAAGAACAAACCCTGGGAGCTAGCCAAAAAAGACCCTCAAAAATTAGAAAAGGTTTTATCGGATTTAATAGGTTATATTTTGGATATTGCTTGGTTTTTGACCCCATTTATGCCAAAGACTTCTGGTAAAATTAATGACATATTTGGAGGACCAGAAATTAAAAAAACAAAACCTTTATTCCCAAGATTGGATAAATAAAATGGAAGACAAAAAAATCAAAGAAAAAAGAATAGAAAGGATGATTCATAAAATTCAAAAAAGCAGTAGTACATTTTCTAATGTTTTTATAAAAAAGCATGATAGGTTAAGAAGAAAATATAAATGGTATTACCGCTGGCATACTTTTCATTTTACCCGCTGGCTTCATTGGTCAATTTTTATTTGTTTTTTAGCTTTTTTTATAATTGTTTCTTTCCAATATATTCAAATTTCCCGATTCAATAAGAAATTTTATCTTACTTATACTATAATTGGTCAGAATAATTGGGCCAAAAATGAAAATACAGTAAATATAGAAATAAAAGAAGGAAAGGTGCAACTGGAAAAGGAAAAAGATACAGATATTTTTTATCCTATTGGGGAGTTGGAGAAAAAAATAGATTTAGACGAAGGAGTAATTTGGAAAGATGTTAGTTGGGAGGCCGAGATACCTTCTGGAACAAAAATTATTTTGAAAATAAAAGGAACCAGCCAAGATTTAAAAGAAAATTGGGAATTAGCTCCTTGGGCTGAATATTCTATATCTGGCAGTAAGATGACTTATGGCGATACAAAATATTTAAATCCTAAATATAGATATTTATTAATTAAAGTTGTTTTAGAAAGTGATGGAGAAAATACACCAAAATTGTCTCACCTAGATTTAAGTTATAAGCCACAAGAAGAAACTGTAATCAGTAGATTTATCAAAGAGAAAATTCGAAAATATTTGCCTATATTATTTCAGAAGATATATGAATCAGAGAAGATACTTTAAATAAATCCTAATATCTAAACAAATTCAAAGCACAAATGGCCAAAACAAATGTTTAGAATTTTACATTTTGGTAATTTGATATTGTCCCGAAGGGATCCCGTTATTTAGGATTTAGTATTTCGAATTTAGTATTTTATTTCTTAAATTTATGTTAATAGATACTCATGCTCACCTAAATTTCAAGGCATTTGATAAAGACTGGAAGCAAGTTATCCAAAGAGCTTTTGAGAAAGATACCAGAGGTATTATTAATATTGGAAGTGATCTTAAGACAAGTTACAAAGCAGTTTCTATTGCGGAAGAATATGATAAAGGAATATATGCTGCAGTAAGTATCCACCCTATACATGTTGGTGAGATAAGAGATTTTCAGCCAGAGGCTGACCAATCTTTGGTTGGGGGAGTTGAGATAGAGAAACTGAAAAAGCTAGCTCAGCATCCTAAAGTGGTGGCAATTGGAGAGACAGGACTTGATTATTTTCATAATAAAAATACTAAAGAAAAACAGAAGGAATTATTTGTTGCTTTATTAAATTTAGCTTGTAGGTTAGATTTACCAGTTATAATACACTCCAGAGATGCCCACAAAGATACCTTAGAAATATTAAAGACAGAAAGCAGTAAGCAATCAGCAATAAGCGGAGTAGTACATTGTTTTTCAGGAGATATAAAACAAGCTCAGGAAATTTTAAATTTAGGTTTTTTAATTTCTTTCACTGGAAATATTACTTATCCTAAAACAGAGAGTTTACAAGAAGTTGTTAAAGATATTCCTTTGGATAAAATCATGGTTGAGACAGACTGTCCTTTCCTGCCACCCCAAAAATATCGAGGGCAAAGAAACCAGCCAGCTTATGTAGTTGAGATAGCTAAAAAGATTGCTGAAATAAAAGAAATTTCCTTGGGAAAGGTAGCCGATACAACTACCAATAATGCTAAAAAATTATTTAAATTACATTAATAAATTATTAAGTTATCTGTAAGTAATTTGTCACCAATGTGAGTTATAGTGATTTATCGGAGATAAATAAATATGAATTGGTTAGATATTTTAATAATTTTATTTTTAATATTTTCAGGCCTTTTTGGTTATGCCCGAGGTTTTTTTAGAGGCTTTATTGGAATGTTTTCAGTCTTTGTGGGGCTTGTAAGTGCTTTGTTTTTTTATCACAAGTTTGCCTATATTTTTGTAAAGATTTTTAATACACCTTATGAAATTGCTGATTTAATGTCTTTAGTTTTTTTACTAATCCTTATAAGCGGTATTGTTCATACTATATTAGAAGTTTTAATTCAACAAGTTAAATCCCATATAGTAGTTAAAAAAATTGACAGGATTGCCGGTTTAATATTTGGTGTTTTTGCAGGAATTTTTATTATTGGTGGGATTTTAATTTTTCTTTCTGTTCTGCCTCAAAAAACTGGTTTAGGTAATTCTTTAAAGAAATCTTTTTTCACTCCTCGTATTACCAAATCCGTTTCTTTGATTTACGAAAAAATAGGAAACAAATTTGCTGGGAAAATTCCCAATTTAGTTAAATACCCAGAAAATGTCTTTCCTAAAGGACAGTATAAAGAGATTATAGCAACTACCTCTGATGAGGAATGGGAGGCTTTAGAAGGTGTTATTTGTTATAATTGTGGAGGAAATGTTAGATATAAAGGAATTAGGAAGCATATTGTGGGTGGTCAAGAAGTATATTCTCCATATTTTGTTTGTGAAAGTTGTGGCCGACATTCTGATTCTTGTCAAACTTATGAGGGTTATCATAAGTTATATGGAGAATGTCCAGCAGTTTTAGCTCGTCAAGGATATAGATTTGATTGTGGGATGTGGCCTAATGGAAATTTTGTAAAACCAATTGGAACTTGTCCAATTGATCACAATATAGCCGAAGAGACTCCTGTTGGCATTCCCGAAGTCGCCATAGCTCTATAAACTGTACGTCACCAGACCTCATAGAATTAATTGAGAATTAATATATGGAAATTTTGCAAAAATATCTTCCAGAGATTGAGGAAGAGTTAAAAAAGAATATTCAGGAGTTATCACCAAAATATAAAGGTATGTATGATCAAATGCGCTATTTTTTTGGTTGGCAGGATGAGGAAGGAAAGCCGGTAGATGATCGGAAAGCTCAAGGAAAGAGATTTAGACCAACTTTGTGTCTTTTGGTGTGTGAGTCAATTTGCGGAAGATATAAACAGGCTTTATCTGCTGCAGCAGCAATTGAACTTTTTCATAACTTTACTTTGATTCATGATGATATTGAAGATCATGATGAATACCGCCGCCACAAAAAAACGGTTTGGAAAATTTGGGGAGTCGAACAAGCAATAAATACTGGTGATGCAATGTTTGTATTGGCCCAGCAATCAGGAATAAGGAATAAGGAATTCGGAATTAGCAAAGAAAAATCCTTAAAGGTAATAAAGGCTTTAAACCAAACATTCCTAAAAGTGATTGAAGGGCAATATTTGGATATTGGTTTTGAAGAAAGAATAGATGTTTCTGTTCCAGAGTATTTGGAGATGAATATGATGAAAACAGCAGAGTTGGTAAGCGGAGCTTGCAAGACAGGAGCTATTCTAGCTTGTAATGATCAGAAAATGATTGATTTGTGGCAAGATTTTGGTTTGAATTTCGGACTTGCTTATCAAATTTATGATGATGTTTGTAGTATTTGGGAGAAAGAAGAAAATACAGGCAAACCCAAAGCAGGAGATATCAGAAAGAAGAAAAAGACTTTACCTGTTTTATACGCACTGGAAAAACTAGAGCAAAAAGACAAAGAAAAGATAATGAAAATTTACAAAAAAGATAAATTAGATGATACTGATATTAATGAGGTAATTGGACTTTTGGACAAAGTAAATGCTAAAAAATATACAATGGATATTGTTATAGGTTATAAACAAAAAGCACTTGATATATTGAAAAAGATTAAAATTGATAAAATAAATAAAGAAGAAATTTCTAAGTTAGTTGAGGAATTAATTGTAGAATTATAGAATATAATTTGACAAAGGTGTTTTATAAATGATATGATAAACCTGACTAAAATGGTCAGGTTTTATTATGAGATTCTCTACTAGATCACAATATGGGCTTAGGGCAATGATTAGCCTGGCTAAACATTATAGCCGGGATTGTTATTCTATTTCGGAAATTGCTCAAAAAGAAGATATATCCCAGGATTATCTGGAAAGATTAATGATTAAATTGAAAAAAGCAGGATTAGTAGAGAGCAGGCGAGGAATAAAAGGTGGATATAGATTGTCCAAAAGACCCAATAAAATTACTGTTAAAGAGATAATTTATGCTTTGGAGGGTCCTATCGCTCCAGTAGGTTGTGTTTCAAAGGAAGCACCATCTTGTTGTCCCAAAATGAAAACTTGTGGTTCCAAAAAAGTCTGGGAAAAATTAAGAGATGGAATTACCAATACTTTGGATTCTATAACATTGAATGAGCTTTTAGGAGAAAAGAAATGAAAAAAATCTATTTAGATTATGCAGCTACAACGCCGGTTGATCCAAAAGTTTTAAAAATCATACAACCCTATTTTTCAAAAAAATATGGTAATCCTTCATCTTTGCACACATGGGGCGAGGAAGGGAAAAAAGCTATAGAAAGAGCCAGAGGACAAGTAGCTGGAGTTTTGGGTTGCAAATCCGATGAGATAATTTTCACCGGTTGTGCCACAGAAAGCAATAACTTAGCATTGAAAGGTGTTGCCTTTCAGCACAGATTAGCACGGATTGAAAAACAGATAGCCACAGATCACAGATCGCACATTATTACATCCGCTATTGAGCATTATTGTGTTTTGCATACTTGTGAATATTTAGAAAAATTTGGATTTTCTGTTACATATCTGCCTGTTTCCAAAGAAGGAATTGTTGATCCTTCTGATGTTAAGAAAGCTATAAAACCAAATACTATTTTAGTTTCTGTTATGTATGCCAATAATGAAATCGGCACTATCCAACCAATTAGTGAAATCAGCAAGATTATAAAAAAAGAAAACAAAAAAAGATCTCAAATCTCAAATCTCAAATCTCAAATCTTATTTCACACTGATGCTGTCCAAGCACTAAATTATTTAGATTGTAATGTGAATAGGTTAGGTGTGGATTTACTTTCTTTAACTGGTCATAAATTCTATGCTCCTAAAGGTGTGGGGGTTTTATATGTTAAAAAGGGAACTCCACTTCTTCCACAACAACAAGGTGGAGGACATGAAAGAAATATGAGAGCAGGAACCGAAAATGTACCAGGAATTGTTGGGTTTGGAGAAGCGATAAAATTAGTGACAAGTGACAAGAGACAAGAGACAAGGAGATTAACTAAATTGAGGGATAGATTGATTGACGGTGTTCTAAAAAATATTCCTGATGTAATCCTGAGCGGTAGTCGAAGGGAAAGACTTCCTAACTCAGCCAGTTTTTGTGTTAAAAATGCAGAAGGGGAATCAATGCTCTTGAAGTTAGATAAAAAAGGTATAGCTGCTTCTTCTGGCTCTGCTTGCACTTCAGCTTCCTTGGAACCCTCCCATGTGTTATTGGCTTGTGGAATTCCCGCTGAGGTTGCCCATGGAAGCCTGCGTCTGTCATTAGGTAGAGGGACCAGTGGAAAAGATATTAATTATGTTTTGAAAGTTTTACCAAAAATCATCAAAGATTTAAGGAAAATGAGCCCATTTAATAAGTAAAAAATCAATTTTTAATTTTTGAAAGGTATTTATGCAATTTGATCAATATTCCAAAAAACTAATGGAGCATTTTGAAAATCCACAGAATATGGGGGAGATAAAAAATCCCTCAGGCGTTGGTATGGCTGGAAATCCCGTATGTGGGGATATTCTCCGGCTTACTATTAAAATTGGTGAGAATAAACAAGGGAAAGAATATATTGAAGATATTAAATTTAAAACTCTTGGATGCGCCGCGGCTGTTGCCACTTCTTCAATGATTACAGATATGGCCAAAGGGAGGACTTTGGATGAGGCAATGAGAATTACCAAGTCTGATATTTCTGATTCTTTAGGTGGTTTGCCTCCAATCAAGCAGCATTGCTCCAACCTGGCCGACGAAGCCCTCCACAAAGCAATAGAGGATTATAAAAAGAAGCAATAAGTAACCAGCAATAAGCAATAAGAATTAAGGGGGTGAGAAAAATGTTAAAAAAAATATACATTTCTTTGCTTTTTGTTCCAAGTTTAGCTTTTGCGAACGGTAATGATGAAGGAATGATGCATGATTTCTATCATATGATGGGATATGAATGGATGGGAATGGGTTGGTTTTGGTGGTTTTTTATATTATTCTTTGTGATAATTGTTTTAGTTTTTGTTTTTTCTTTAAAATACACAGAAAAAGGAAAAGAGAAAGATCCGCTTTCCATTGCCAAAGAACGCCTTGCCAAAGGAGAAATTACCAAGAAAGAGTTTGAAGATATCAAAAAAGAATTAAAAAAAGACTAGTTGTAACGTTCCAACATTCTTACCTGTCCCCCTATGGAGGGAGAATATTGGAATGTTATAATTTAATCTATAAGGAGGGGGTTATGAATGAAGAACAATTAAATGAGAAAGAAGAGGTTGAAAGAACAAGTTTGCAGGATTACTGTAAAACTGACAAAGCAGATGCCATTGGATGGGCAGCAGCTTTTGTCTGGGGTGGATTAGTACTATTGGCAGAATCCACTGGTTTTGCAGCAAACTATAGCTGGTGGGACGGTTGGTCTGTTTTCTTCGCCGGAGCTGGGGTCATTACATTGCTTGGTGTAGTTATTCGTCTGCTGGCAGGACATAAATGGAAAATGGGAGGAAGCCTGATAATTGGATTTATTCTGTTGGGGATAGGATTAGATGGTTTAACAGATGTAGTATGGATTTGGCCATTAGTGTTATTTGGTATTGCCTTTGTGATATTGCTTGGCGCATTTACTTCAAAACGCTAACACCATTTGATAAAAACAATGTTCACAAAAAAACCCCGAGAAATTCGGGGTTTTTTGTTTATTTTAAATTTTGGAGTATAATTTGAACAAAGCGATAATTAAGATAGTATTTAGATAAAGTGGTTAAATTAAAAGAGATAATTATGGAAGAAAAAAATGATTCAAAAAATCCTGAAAAGGATGAAAGAGAGAAGCCTGGGAAGTTTTCTTGTGAATTATTGATTATTCTGATCGGATTGGCTTTTATTGTTTATGGTATAATTAGACTATTTCAGGAAAAAAGAGATATGAACTGTTTTTCTTTTAGTGATTGCATGTCTAAAAGTATGCCTTGGGTTTTTGCTTTTCTGCTTTTTCTTCTTGGATGTTTAATATTAGCTATTGGATTAATATCATTAATTATTTCCAAAAAGGACTAAAAGACAGAAATAGAGTTCTATTTTCCATAAAACTTCAAAGTAAAAAGGAATAATTCTAAAATATTAAGGAGGTAATTATGATAGAGAAAAGTGATTCAAAGGTTCCTCATGAAAATAAGAAAGAAAAAATTAAAGATTTTTTCTATGATTATTTCTTTGTATTATTAGGATTAGTTCTTATTTCTATTGGATTTTATTTTTTATTGATTGGCACTAAATATGCAGAACCAGGAAGAAATTATGTGGTTGATGGTTTTTTATTTCTTTTCTTTTTTGTTCCCGGATTGTTTTTTTTGATTATTGGAATAATATTGAAAGTTATATATGGCCGGAAAGAAGATTAATTAATTATATAATATTTAAGAGGTATTTATGACAGAGAAAAGTGATTCAGAAAATCCTGAGGAGAAGAAAAAAAAGAAACCTAAGGGTTTTTCTTGTGGTTTATTAATTAGTATTGTAGGATTATTTATTGCAATTTATGGAGTAATGGAAATTATTGACGCCAAAAAATTAGAAAGTATGTGCACAATGGGTTATCTGACTGCTATGTTTTTTTCATCTATAATTTTTGGTTTTGGATGTTTTTTAGTAGCTATTGGATTAATATCAACAATTTTTTCTAATTACAGAAAGCTAAAGGCAAAAGATAAAGACGAGGTTTTATTAATAGGTTTTTTAATTGGTGTTTTATCCACTATAATTATTGCTTTGTTTTTAGCTTGGATTCTGAGCAACAGTTTAACATCAATGTTAACCTGGATTCCAGCTTTAGGTATAGGGATACCTTTGGGAATCTTAATTTCCATAAAACTCCGCCATATATTAAAATAATTCTTACTAAAAAAATTCTCACATTCTTGAGAATATTGGAATATTATAATTTAATTTAAAAGGGGATAATTATGCCAAACAAAAATAACTCAAAAATTTCATTGAAAAGCATAAATGAGAAACTTGAAAAGTTTTCATCTG
This sequence comes from uncultured Candidatus Saccharibacteria bacterium, assembly GCA_964345445.1. Taxonomy (GTDB): domain Bacteria; phylum Patescibacteriota; class CPR2_A; order CAYFQT01; family CAYFQT01; genus CAYFQT01. The sequence goes on along the minus strand of CAYFQT010000011.1, from coordinate 485 downwards.
GTTTTTTTATTAGTCTGATCGGATTACCTTTTATTGTTTATGGTGTAATTAGATTATTTCAAGAAAAAGATGTAAATTGTTGTTATTTAGGTGATTACATGCCTAAGATTTTTGCTTTTCTGATTTTTCTTTTTGGATATCTTTTATTGATTTGTGGATTAGTAAATACAGTTTTTCATAATTGGAGAAATCAACAGATAAAAAATAGAGATGAAGTTTTTTTAATTGGTTTATTTATTGGTCTTTTAATATCACTAGGCATTGCTTTGTTTTTAGCATGGATTTTGAATAGCAGTTTAACATCAATGTTAACCTGGATTCTAGCTCTAGCTTTCGGTTTAGGGTTTCCTTTGGGAATCTTATTAGGAATATTAATTTCAATAAAACTTCAAAGTAAAAAGGAATAATTCTTACACTGTACTAAATCTATAGAACCTTTCGTACGAAAGGTAGAAAGGTTTACCCCGAAAGTTTCGGGGTTTTTT
>CAYFQT010000010.1:0-5539 GCA_964345445.1 uncultured Candidatus Saccharibacteria bacterium | reverse complement strand
TATATTGTTTTGTTATAGAATCTATACAATAAAAGGGTAGTTGGGTGGGGCTGTGGCAGCATTTTGGTCATTTGATATTGTTTAGTATTTAGAATTTCGGATTTAGGATTTTATTTTGTCATTAGTCATTAGGATTTGATTAGAAATTAGTAATTGGTCATTAGTTATTGTTAATTTTAGCTAATTGTCAATAAATCGGTAAGCTACATTTGAAGTCAATATTCACTATCAAATTCTTCCTCCATATATCTCTGTCTTTCTTCCTCCTCTTTTTGAAGTTCTTTGGCTTTATCTTCTATTTGCTTTTTTTGAATTTCTTGAAGTTCTTCTTTGCTCTCTAAGTATTGTTCAGTAACATTATATTGATATCGCCACCAAACATAATAAGCTAATCCTAAAACCAGCCCTGCTATGATACCTAAAATTATTATCACTGTAAATATAGAAACACCTTTTTGATTTTTCATGATTTCATTCAATAAATAATAAATCTTTTAAGCGAAGGGAACAAAATTTGCGCACGAGGGTTCCAAAAGTCGCTTCGTTCCTACGGGGCAAGTTGTCTGAGATAAAGAGTTCCGTTTATCCCGTTTTATTACGGGGCAGAAGCAAATTTTTCGTTCCCTGAGCGATTATACCAACTTTTTAAAACTCAGAAGCCCTTCCTGTGCTCCTAGCCTAGAAACAACTGAGGCGGCATTTTTGGCGGCTAGCTTTAATGATTCCTCAACAGGAAATCCTTTTATAATCCCAAATACAAATGTTGATCCAAAAGCATCACCGGCTCCAGTTGAATCAACCATTTTAACTTTATAAGCTTTCTGACAATATATTTTTTTATCATTTATAGCATAAGCTCCCTTCTTACCACAAGTGACAACTACAATTTCTGGGCCCCAGCTTTTGATAATCCTAAGTAATTCTCTAACATTATTATATCTCACATTTTTGTTTTTACTTAACACTAATTCAATAGCTTCATCTTTATTTAAAATCAAAATAGAGGTAGATCTTATAACATCCTTTAAACCTTTATAGCCCTTTTTAACTTGTTCTATACCTGGATTTGTAGCTAATTTTACTTCTCCTTTGCTCACTATCTTATCTATTTTATCCAGTAATTTAGCTGATTTTCCTCTTAAAGAAGTTATGTAAAACCATTTGGTATTTGTAACTTTACTCCAATTTTTAATTTTTAAATTTCTATCTGCCCCTATGCACCGAAAAACTACTTTTTCTCCAGAAGGAACATTTAATAAAACTGATAAAGCAGTATGAAGTTTAGAATCTCTACTTACAAATTGAGTTGTTACTTTTTCTTTTTTTAGATTATCTATAACAATATCCCCGGTTCCTTCCGAGCCTAAATTCAACAAAGTAGCAACTTTCAAACCTAATCTAGCAAAACAAACAGCTGTATTTGCTCCACCCCCGCCATAGGAAAAATAAACCTCCTGGGGGGTTATTTTAGCACCATATTCAAAAGCAAGTAATTTCTGCTTAGTAGGATCCTCTGGGGTAGAAATTACTTCACCTTCTGAGACTCTGAAAAATACATCTCTGGTTGCTCCGCCAATTGTTATAATGTCAAATTTAGTCTGAGTTTTGAGTTTAAGTTTTGAGTTATTTTTCATTTTTCTCTTCCTATTATCTAAGAATGAATTCCTAGTCTCTTTTTAATAAATGACTACTACTCCAGACAAATCTGGGGGATTCCATTATTTAATCATTTTTAACACTCTCTTCATCAAATCTATTCCCATCATATGTCCTAAGTTACCTTTCTGGCAATAACTCTCTCCAAATTTGGCTACAGAGTCACGATGGGTTCCATCATAAATCAAAATGGGAACAGGGTCAGAAGAATGGGCTTTCAGCTGGCAAGAAGTAGAATGATCAGTTGTAATTATTATCAAAGTGTCTTTTAAATTTTTAATCTTGGAAATAAATTTTTTATCTATTTGTTCAATGGCTTTTTTCTTTTTTTGAGGTAATCCCTGGTGCCCAAAAGTATCAGGACCCTTTATTTGCAGATAGATATTATGATTTTTAATATTCTTTTTAACTATTCGAGTTAATTTCTCAAGATTAGTTGGTTTTTTAATAACTTCCATTCCCGCTAATTTTCCTATGGCTATCTCTACTGGCATATCAGCTATTAAAACCCAGTTTTTCATCTTCTTAAGTTTAGGCAGACGATTGCCCGCTCCTCTGGTTATGATTACTTTACTGCTTAAAGTCTGTTTGCTTTTTTTAATAAAATCATTGATTTTACAGGCTGTGGGTGCGGCTTTTTTATTCAAGGGTCTACATTTTCTAATTTTTATATTGCGACCAGCAATGGGTAAAGCTGAGGTTAAATAATTCTTAACAATTTTATATCCTGGATGAGTGTTAGTAATCCTAGGGCTACCTTTTAAAACTAGCACTGCTCGATGACCAACTGTGGGAACAAATTTCACACCCGGGATACTATTTAATTTTCTAATTAACCTGGCAGAAGGTCTTCTAGCTCCAATTTTAGTAATTATATTACCTTTTATCTCAGCAAAATTACTACGCAGAGCAACCTCACCTTCTCTAAATTTAATACCAGATCCAAAAGCTTCCAAAGGACCTCGGCCAGTATAATATTTTACAGGATCATATCCCAAAAGAGCTAGCATTGCTTGATCTGATTCTGGGGCTATCTTTTTGAAGATAGGATACAAAATACCACAAAGTCCATCTTTAGCTAAAAAATCTAAACCAGGCGTATAAGCTTTTTCCAAAGGAGTCTTGTTGTCTAATTCTTTTATAGCCCGATCCCCAAGACCATCTATGATGATAAAAATAATCTTTTTCATAATTTTAAAAATTGTAAATAAGTTTTATTTTGGATTATAATTTTTAATTTTTAACTTTGAATTTTGAATTTACTATGGTCTATTACCTAGTCCATCAATTATAATAAATAAAATTTTTTTCATATTTAATTAGGATTATCTATGGTTAATGACGGTTAATACACGTTAAAACCAATATTAGCTGTTATTAACTTTGTTTAACTTTTCTTAACTATTATATTTCAATAATCATAATCATAGTCATAATCATAGTCATTCTTATCAAACTCTTTTAATAAATCTTCATAATCTTTCTGACCTTTGATATCATAATATTTCTTATTATAAGGATTGCTATAAGGACTGTAATAACTTTCATCCCAGGGCATCGTGGGTTGGAAAATTAAAATCAAAGCTACAATAAAAATAACTATAGCAATAATCCAGCTGGCTGAAGCTTTCAATCCAGAAATTTGGCAAACTTTTTTTAAACCAGCAATTATTACATAGATTAAATAAATAAAGAAGATGCTAATTATAGCAACTAAAGCTACCAGCAAGATTAAATTAACATAATAGCTAGTAATATCTCTGGCGATTAGAAAAAATATAATAATAATGGGCGATAAAACACCTATAGTATAAGGGGCAGAGACAATATCAAATACAGAAACAAAATTATTATTTTTGCTGCCAAATATTTTAGTCATCAAAAATGTAAGACCAGCTATAATAAATAAACAAACGCCAGCTATAATACCACCAATAATAAGAGCTCTAATAAAATTAACAAAAATAGAACCAAAAGAAATACTGGGGATTTTAAAAACCTGAGAAGCTGAGCTTATAACAATCCAGCTGGTCAAAAACATTGAAAACATCAAAATAGCAAAATTTATAGCAACAAAAGCAAGCATCCAGCCAATTTCAGGAGGATTCTCCAAAAAATCTTCTGGATCAAACATAATTCTTTTCCAAATATTAATCATTCTAGATAAAAAATTTTCTTTTGGTTTTGATTTGTCTTTTAATTGTTCTTCCATTGATTTTTCTTTTTGTTCCTCAGATGATTTATTTGAAACATCTGGTTTTAAATTTCCTTCTTCCATAATTTTCTCCTTGATTTTTATAAAATTATACTAATTAACTAATCCCTCTTTCTATTTCTCTTATCTCTTATCTCAAATCTCTTTTTCCTAATCATTTCTTACTTATCTCTTCCTCAATCTCCAAAAGCCTATTATATTTTGCCAGTCTTTCTCCTCGGCAAGGGGCGCCGGCTTTAATAAAATCAGCACCTACTGCAACTGAAAGGTCAGCAATAAAGGAGTCATTTGTTTCTCCTGAACGATGAGAAACAACAATTGTATATCCTGAAGATTTTGCCATTTTTATTACCTCTAAAGTTTCTGTTAAAGTTCCTATTTGATTTGGTTTAATAATAATTCCATTAGCTGCTTTTTCTACAGCTCCTTTTAGTAATCTTTTGAGATTAGTTGTAAATAAATCATCGCCAATAATTCTTATCTTATCACCTAATTTTCTATTCAGTTCTCTCCAATTTTTCCAGTCATCTTCATATAATCCATCTTCAATAGAAATAATTGGATATTTTGTTACCCATTCATTATATAAACCAATCATTCGTATTGGGCTTAAAGAAGTGCCTTCAGCATTTAGCACATATTTATTGTCTGTGAGAAGTTCATTTGCTGCGATATCTAAAGAAATAAAAATACTCTCACCAGGTTTATATCCAGCTTCTTGGACAGCTTCTAAAATTATTTCAATAGCTTTGGCATTAGTTTTTAAATCCGGGGTAAATCCTCCCTCATCACCAATATTAGTAGAAAAACCTTTATTTTTAAGGACATTTTTTAAACTTTGTAAAATTTCTGAACCAGCTTGAAGCATTTTTGTAAAATTTTCCAAACCATGAGGCACAATTAGAAACTCCTGAACATCTAGATTATTGTCTGCATGTCTGCCTCCATTTATTACATTGAACATAGGAGTTGGCAAAGTTAATCTATGAGAAAAAGATGTTAGATTTTTATAAATATATTTATATAATGATAATTTTTTTGAATTCGCCGCTGCTTTACAAACTGCCAAAGATACCCCCAGGATTGCATTGGCGCCAAGGGAAGATTTATTTTTTGTTCCATCTAAATCGATAAGTAATTTATCAACAGATTTTTGATTTGTAGCATTTTTACTTTCTAATTCTGGGGCAATCTTTTCATTTACATTTTCCACTGCTTTTTTTACACCTAAACCTTTAAATCTTATGGGATTATTATCACGAAGCTCCAAAGCTTCATTTGAACCAACAGAAGCTCCTGAAGGGACAGAAGCTACTCCAGATGATCCATCATCTAATATAACTTTAACTTCAACAGTTGGATTTCCTCGTGAATCCAATATTTCTCTTGCTTTTATTTGTTCAATTTTTGCCATAAATTCTCTTTTTATGATGATTAACTTATTCTTATTCTATTATGAATTTAGTTATAACACAAATTATACTAAATTTTTACAACGCTTTTCGGCCGACCGCAGAATAGTGTTGTAATTTTTTCTAACCTTTATTTCTGCATTGGCAACCAAATCTCAAACCTACTCCCCACATTAGGCTTGCTTTGAACTTTAATCTTGCCATTATGTAAATCTATGATGGATTTGACAACATAGAGACCTAGACCTGTTCCTTG
>CAYFQT010000009.1:0-4726 GCA_964345445.1 uncultured Candidatus Saccharibacteria bacterium | reverse complement strand
ATTCAAAGCACAAATGACCAAAATACTAAACACTGTTTTGAACATTAGAACATTAGAATTTTGGATTTGTTTAGGATTTAGATATTAGAATTTCGAATTTAGTTTGGTTATTAGTTATTTGGATTTGATTCGTCATTAGTAATCTATCTCACTCACTACCCCATCTTCTATTTTAAAAAACTGCATATCGCCTCTAAAATGTGGTTTAATATGTTCTATATCTGTTGTGGTGATAATAGTTTGTTGTTTTTTAATCAAATTTAAAATGCAATCCCTTCTTTGGCTATCAAGTTCAGAAAAAACATCATCTAAAAGCAGGACAGGACGATAACCAGTAAATTTTTCTAAGAAATCTAATTCTATATTCTTCATTACTAAAACAACACTTCTTTGTTCGCCTTGAGAACCAAAACTGGCTAGATCTCTACCGGCTAATATAAATTTAAAGTCATCTCTTTGAGGACCAAAAAGAGTAACCCCGGCTTGAACCTCCTGCTGTTGGTATTTTTGTAATCTTCCCCTAAAAATATTACAAATATCGGTTAGATTAAAATCTTTTTCTTTTATAATAGAATTTTTAGAAGATAAACCGGGTAAATATTTTATATATAGACTTTCTTCTCTGTTGCTTATTTTTTGATAAGTTTGAGAAAGTAAACTATTATAAAAATCTATAGCTTTTTTTCTTTCTAAAATAATAAAACTTCCTAATTTAATTAATTTCTCATTCCAAAAATCTAATTGTTTGATCTGAGCTTCATTTTTTTTAATATCAAAAAGCAACTTATTGCGAGAGGAAATTATTTTTTTTAATTCAACCGAATAAGAAGCATATTTCCAATTAACTTGAGAAATTAATAAATCTAAATATCTTCTTCTTACGCCCGGAAAAGAGGAAACTAAATTAAGATCCTCAGGAGAAAATAAAACAGCATTAAATTCACCTGTCAAATCAACTTGTTTTTTTGTTAATTTATTAACTTTTATTTTTCTCTGAAATCTGTTATTTTTAATTATTGCTATTTCAATTTTGCATCTTTGTCCATTTTTCTCTAACTCTCCTAAAATTCTAGTAAAATTCTCCTTCCAATTTATTACATCTGTACTTGCTCCACCACGATGTGATTTAGCAGAAGTTAAAAAAAATATTGCCTCAATTAAATTACTTTTACCTTGGGTATTGTCACCTAAAAAAACTACTATTTTTTCTCCAAAATTTATATCTAATTTTTTATAATTACGAAAGTTAGTTAAACCAAGATGCTTAATTATCATATTATTTTCCCTGTAAAAAATATCTCTTTATAATTAATATATCATAAAATATAGTATATTAATATTAACCTAAATTAACACCCAGTATTGAAATCAACACTGGGTGTTTAAAAAGTCTGAAAATATCTATCTTAAATTATGAAAATATGAAGGTTTAATTTTTTATGTTCTTAAAGGCATTATTACATAAATATAATCAGCAGATCCTCCTGGTTTTATAACCCCAGGATTCAATTTTCCCTTTATTTGTAAAATAACCTCTTCAGCTTCAATGTTATTTAAAACATCTAATAAATATTTGGCATTAAATGTAATCTCTCCATCCCCTCCTTCAACCTCAGCATCTATAGAAGATATATTCTCTCCTACCTGCGCTGTAGAAGATTCAATTATTATCTCTCCTTTAGATTTAAATTGCAATTTAATATTATTAGCACCAGTTGTCGTGAAAATACTTGCTGTTTTTATCATATTTAAAAATCCAGAAGTAGATACTTTAGTTTTTGTCTGAAAACTATCTGGAATAATTCGTCTATAATCTGGGAAGTTACCTTCAATTAACCGAGATACTAAATCTGTGTCTGACATGTGAAAAAGTATTTGGTTCTCTGTTAAAGATATATCTATAGGTTCAGATAATTCCATTATTATTCGATTAACCTCTTGTAAGGTCCTAGTAGGGACAATAACTTTTTTTTCGCTAGCCACATTTTTATCTAATTTTATTGTTTTTTCTGCCAATCTATAACTATCAGTAGCTACTAATTTTAATTTTTTATCTTTAAAATGAAGGAATACTCCTGATAGAACAGGGCGAGATTCATCTAATGCAGCAGCAAAAACAACGCAAGATATACCCTTACTTAAAACACCTGGTTTAATTGAAGTAATTGGTTTTTGTTTAATTTCTGGGATTAAAGGAAATTCAGAAGCTGAGATTCCTAAAATTGTAGCTTTATATTTATCAGAGGAAATAGAAAGATTATCATCTTTTACTTCTAAATTTATTTTTTTATTGGGAAGAGAATTTATATATTCACTGAAAATTTTAGCCGGTATTGTAATTGCTCCTTCTTTTTCAATTTTTGCACCAATTAATTTATTAATCCCGATTTCTAAGTTTGTTGCTGATAATTCTAACTGTCCTTTTTTAGTTTTAAGTAAAACATTATTTAATACAGGTAGATTAGCTCGTGGGGATATTATTTTGTCTATAATAGAAAGTCCTTTATTTAGATTCTCTTGAATGCATGACAGCTTCATTTTTTTCTCCTTTTGATATTATTTATGCTTTATTAAATTAAATAATATAATAATATAGTAATTTTAATAATAGATTCTGTGGATTTGTGGATGAATTGTTTTAAAAAGTTTATTTTATATATTTTTTTGGAAAGTATTAAAGTGGATAAAATAAAATTTATTTTGGGATAATTTGTTTAAAATTGGGGATATATTTTTATTTTTTGGGTATAGAATGTGGATAATTTTTTTGTATTATAGATAGATTTTTTGCTTTATTTTTAATTTTTCTCGATTTTTCTTTAATTTTCCATAAATTATCCACATATTATCCACAATAGATTAAAAACAAGAATATTTAAGGATTTTAAATATAAATAAGGGTTATGCGCTAAATGTTATATTTATTCAGAATATAATTTTTCTCTTATTAGGTTCACTTGTTGTTGGGTGGTTTCATTTTCTTTTATTTCTTTTTTAATTTTTTGATAAGCATGAATTATAGTAGTATGGTCTTTTTTCCCAATAATTTCAGCAATTTTAGGATAAGATTGGTTAATTTCTTCTCTTATTAAATACATGGCAATTTGCCTAGGATTAGCTATTTCTTTTTTTCGTACTTTTCCTTTTAGATCTTCCATATTAATGTTAAAAAAATCAGCTACTGTTTTTAAAATTTGATCAGCATTTAAAGTAGTTTCGGAATGGACAACAAGGGCATTTTTTAATATATTAGAAGCTATTTCTAAACTAGGAGCAATATTATTTAATTCGCAATAAGCAATGATTCTAGTTAATGCTCCTTCTAATTCTCTAATATTGTGTTGAATATTTCGAGCTATATAATTTAAAATATCTTCAGGTAAGTTATATCCTTTATTTTCACATTTTTTTCTTAAAATAGCCTCCCTTGTTTCTAAATCTGGCGGTTGAACATCAGCAATCATGCCCCATTCAAAACGAGAAATTAATCTATCTTCTACCAATTGAATAGCTTTAGGTGGACGGTCAGAGCTTATAACTATTTGTTTATTGGATTGATGGAGGGCGTTAAAAGTATGGAAAAATTCTTCTTGGGTGCTTTCTTTACCAGATAAAAATTGTATATCATCAATTAATAAAACATCAACATTTCGATAGGTTTTTTTAAATCCATTACAGTTGCCTGTTTGAATAGAATAAATAAATTCATTAACAAATTTTTCACAAGTAATATAGGAAATTTTCTTTTTAGGAAATTTTTTAACAATTTCGTTCCCAATAGCTTGCATTAGGTGAGTTTTCCCTAAGCCTACTCCACCAAATAAAAATAGAGGATTGTAGGTTTTCCCTGGCGATTTGATTATAGCAGTCGCTGCTGCATAGGCTAGATGGTTACTCCCCCCTACCACAAAATTTGAAAAGGTATATTTAGGATTTAGTTGTCCATCTGCCAATTTTTCTTCCTTAGATAATATTTTTTCTTCTGGGATTAAGACTGTTTTTAGATTAGAATTTTGGGCAGCTTGAACAGGCCCGATTATATATTTAATATCTTCTATTTCTTGTTTTGATACATTTTCAAGAGCCTGGATTATCTGTTTATGATATTTATTTTTTAGCCATTCTTCAGTGAAAGCATTAGGAACCCTGATTATAAAAACCCCATCTTTATAAGAAACAATAGAAGTATCTTTAAACCAAGTAGTAAAATTAGCTTTAGATAGGATTACTTCTAATTCACCTAAAGCAGCTTGCCAAACCTGTTTTTTATTCATTTTGTTCACCTTCTAATGTTTAAAAATTGTTTATATTGAGAATCCCAATGTAGAGTTTTTACCTATTTATAGACTTTATATCATGGTTTTTATGAAAAATATTAAAGTGTAAAAATAATTAATCCACAGGTAGTTTTATCCTAACTAAATTATCCACAATATACAAGTGTTTTGTCAAGAGGAAAGTTTAACTTTGACATCAGATAAAAAAAACAATACAATAGAGGAAGCGATAAAGTTATAAGTAATTGGCTTACTGATTTATAAGACTGATGAGAATAATAATAGCAAATAACCAGTTATTAATGACGAATCAAATCCAAATAACTAATAACAAAATAAAATCCTAAATCCGAAATTCTAAATACTAAACAATATCAAATGACCAAAATGCTGCCACAGCCCCACCCAACTACCCTTTTATTGTATAGATTCTATAACAAAACAATATA
>CAYFQT010000008.1:0-3426 GCA_964345445.1 uncultured Candidatus Saccharibacteria bacterium | reverse complement strand
GGATTATATCTTCCTTTATATAACCATCTGTCTGTTATCTTGGTTAGAAGCTTTTTTATTTGAGGAAAACCAAAGGCAATCAAAGAACCAGCTGCAAGAAACATTACTGCAGGAGACATACCTAATATCTTCCCTAAAGGACTTCTCAGGTAACTTACCACTAATACATATATAATTCCTAAAAGAAATACTAAACAAGAATAAAGAATACTGCGAAAGATTATTAATCTGATATCCATAAATCTGTGTTTGATGATAGCGTAGGTGGTAAAAGTAATTAAGAAAATTGTTGCAAAAGGACCATATTTTGCCCAAGGATTCATACCAGTTATCGCTGGAAGAATCATATTAGGTGGAAGCACAAATAATAAAAATAAGAAACTTCCTAAAAATAGGTATTTGAGCTGAATTTTCTCAATACCTTTGGATTTGAAAAACTTTTTAATCAGAATACCAATAGCAAATCCAGTGATAACCACAGCCCAAATTACTGCGGATATAAACAAAGGACCTAAAACTACATTAATACCCCAATCATAATATTGAATGTCTGAGAAAATCCAAGGAGTAAATAAGGTAATAATTATAAAAAGAAAAGCGATAAAGAAATTTCCTATTTTATCATATAAAGGAAAAACTTTCTTTTTCTTGGGAAAAACTACTGCAAAATGAACAAATGTTATTCCCAGCAAGCAACCAGTAATCATAGCCATTTTGTTAAACAAAAAGGCAATATTATAAGACACATGTAGGTCAGCTAAATAACAAGTAACTATCCAAGAAGCTGTACTCAATGTGAAAGCTGCAAAACTTCTGTTGGTACTGCTTTTTTTATTTCTTGTATAAGCAAGTAAGCCTAAAACTATAATAGAACTGGCTATGGTAATTGTAAAAATAAGATGAGTATTCATTTTATTTCCTTACTTTTTAATAAGTGTTTTGCTTATTTTTTGTTTTGCTTCTTTCCCATCTTTGGATATAGGAAGAGTAAAACTGAAAGTAGTTCCTTTACCTTCTTTGGATTTAACCCAAATTTTTCCACCGTGTAGCTCAATAATAGATTTAGCAATGTAAAGTCCTAAACCTGTTCCTCCTTGCTCTCTAGATAATGCAGTATTAGCCTGATAAAACTTATCAAAAATGTAAGGCAAGTGTTTTTTGGCAATTCCTATTCCTGTATCTTTTATTTCAGTTATTATTTTGTCTTTTTCTTTATAAACTATAACTATAACATCACCCTTTTTAGTAAATTTTAAAGCATTGTCAATCAAATTTGTGACTACTTCTCTAATCATTATAGGATCAGCTGAAATTTGAGGTAGAGTTTTTTTAGGCTTTATGTATCTTAGTTTTACATTCCTTTGTTTAGTCTTATAAGAAAAACCATATACTACCTCAGTAATTATTCTTTCCAGTTGTATAGGCATCTTTTCAATTTTCAGTGTCCCTCGTTCAATTTTGGAAGCAGCAAGTAAACTTTTGATTAAAGAATGAGTTTTTTGAACACCAGAGTAAGCTTGTTTAGCAAAGCCCATAATTCTATTACTTGTCTTCCCTCCTTTGCCTTCTAATATCATAGACAAATAACCTTCTGTGGCAACAATAGGGGTATTAATCTCATGAGTAGCTATAGCGGCAAATTCTGATTTTATCCTATCTAATTCCTTTTTTTCTTCCAGTAATCTTCCAATTCTTTTTTTATCTTCCATAATTTTCTGATATAATTGAGCATTTTCTAAAGCAATAGCCATTTGATTAACAATAGTAGAAAACAAAGTTATATCTTCGGCAAAATATGAATCTCCAGAGATTTTACGACCCAAAATTATTAATCCTGTTAATTCATCTTGAATAACCAGAGGAATAATAACTTGAGCATCTACCTTATCTAAATCTCTGTATATTCGTTCAAATGCTTTTGGCGTTAAATCTTGTCTTATCTCTTCTTTAACAAAAATATCTCTTTTGTTTTTTAACCAATGAATAATTCCTGTATCTGAATATAGAAGATAATTTTTTACTATTTTTTGATTTATGTTATAAGAGGCTTTTATCTTATATTTTTCATTTGTTTTTTCTTTCAGGAAAATTGCCACTTTATCTATATCCATATTTTTGACAATTATATTCACAATATAATCTAATAATTCATTAAGATCTAATATAGTAATTAATTGTTGAGCATATTCTTTAAGTATTTCTTGATATTCATATTCTCCTTTAAAAAATAAACTTTCTATTAATCTTTGAATTCTATGTCTTAGTTTTATTGGAGTTACAAACAAAATCAATACAACCAATACTATAAATAAACCAGTGGATAAAGTATAGTTTATTAATCCTTTACTTAAATTTCCAAGTAGATTAACAAAACCTATATGTAAAATCAAAATAAATCCAATTAAAAAAGTAAATAATATAGTTTTACTAAGAATTAAAGAGATATTCAAAAGTCGATATTTCATAATAGCATAAGCTACTAAACCGCCAAAAATAACTACTCCTATATCCCAAAAAGGGAATATGCCTAGACCAAAAAGTGGCAGGTAAGAAGTGGCTGTACCTATCCACACTAAAAGACATCCCCAAAATACATATTTCCCTTGGTTTTTTTCTAATCCGATTGATTTTTTATAACCTTTATATAATTTATAATTTCCATAAAAAGCACAAAATAAATACATTAATACAAATATAGGGTAAAGTATTCCAGGATTTTCATAATAAAAACCATATTTAGAATGAGTAACTCCACTTACAACTAAACCTGTTCCCAAAATGGTTAAAGAAGCTAAAATAAAAGCCAAAAAGTAAAGAACTACCAGAAAATCTTTCCTGCTAGTTAATTTTAAGAAAGAAAAAACAAAATGAAGATAAGCAACTACAGCAAAACAGGCTCCTAAATAAAGAACTTTTAGTGCCAACATAGCCATTTCGCTACTTGTTACATAAAATAAAGCTCCTTGACCCAAAACATAGACACATAACCAAATCATTAGAAAAGCAAAAGTTTTGTTTAACTTACTTTTTGGATCCTTGAAATATACAAATAATCCTAAAAAAAAGAGAGTTAGGATAGCAATAATTGATGAAATTGTGTTGAAATTGATAATCATGATAGTTACGAATTAAGATTATTTATTCTTCGACTGTAGTGGAGAAGTACATTAATATAATGGTTCAGGAATGGTTTGGTAAACTAACTATAAACTTGCTTCCTACATTAGGCTTGCTTTGAACTTTAATCTTGCCATTATGTAAGTCTATGATGGATTTGACAACATAGAGACCTAATCCTGTTCCTTGTTGTTCGCGGGTTAAGGAAGTGTCTGCTTGGTAGAACTTATCAAATATATGAGGTAGATGTTCTTTTTTTATTCCTATTCCTGTATCTTCAACAGAAATGAGTATGGAGTCTGAGTCTGA
>CAYFQT010000007.1:0-2269 GCA_964345445.1 uncultured Candidatus Saccharibacteria bacterium | reverse complement strand
TTTTCCACTTAAAAAATCAGCAGAAACAAAACCATATTTTAAATAAAAAGAAAAATCAGTTACTGAAGATTGTATTATAAAATATACAAAAAAATTCATAAATATAATAAAAATTGTAGCTGTTGGAAAAATTACTTTTAAATTTTTATCTCGGGCATCAGCATATAAAGGAATAACAAAAGGTAAAAAGTAATAAAATCTACCTGTTTTAGAAGTTAAAGATTTGGCTATAGAAGCAACCTCTTTTGTCTTTTCACTCTCTTTATTCATTCCACTAATAGCATTGCCAAATTCTTTCATTATTGGATTTTTTTTAAAATAACTAGCAATCGATTGAATCTTATCATTATCAATCCAAATTCCATTACATTGAGAACATTTATCTAAAAAAATATTGGAATTATAAGAATAGTTAAAATTAATCATAGACATTTCACATTGAGGACATTTTTTAGACTCACTAACAGGTGACTTTAAGACCTCTTTTTTTTCTAAAGCAAACTTTAAATGTTCAACTTTTTCTCTTTCTAAATACCTCTGAAAAAATCTACGAAAATCAACTGGAGTAAGCCAAATACCATGACGAGAAGGACATCTTTTTATTTTGATACTTTCATATAAATAATCTTCTAAATTTTCAGAACAAATAGGACATTTCATTTAAAAAACTTTCTATTTTTATAATTAATTTATAACATTAAATAACTCAATAAAAACGGCCCGTAGGGGAATCGAACCCCTGTTTCCAGGATGAAAACCTGATGTCCTAGCCACTAGACGAACGGGCCGTGTTAGTTTGATTAGTTGATAAATTTTAAGTTGGTAAGGTAATTAGAGGACTATATTATTTTTATTCGCTAGTTGGGGGAAGAAAAAACAAGGGGAATCAAACCCTTGTTTATCATTCTACATAAAAAATATTCATTATTCAACATTTACTTGTCCACGGTCGGCTCTCGAACAGTTTTAAAAAATTCTTTAATACATTTAATCTCTTCTTTTACAAATTTTAAACTTTTTACTTTAATGTCTTCTTCAATAACTATTGGAACATTCAATTTTTTAATCGGCTGGATAGAAAATAAAAAATCTTTGGTAACTTTTTGAAAAAATTGATGAGGTTTTCTTCTATAAGTTCCACTAAAATGAATCTGGGTAATCCTGTCCATAAAAGCTTTAATTAATTTGCTGGTTTCATATTTAGACCACAGGTAAGCATGGGAGACATCAAGACAAAGTTCTATTTTGGAATATTTATTGAGAATTTTTCTTAACCCAGGAATAGTAATACCAATATCTGGGGTAACATTTTCTGTGGAAATATTAAAATTATATTTTTTAAGTATTTCTGCTTTAGGCAGGTAATCTGGATGAATTATTACATTTTTTGCATTGATATTATCATAAATCTTTGAAATTATATCTAACTGTCTAATAATTTCCTCTTCATTTTCTGATTCGGCAACTAATTTAAAAGGCGCATGGATAGTGACATAATCAAGACTTCTAAGCCAAGATTTGCTATTTTCAGACAATTTAAATAAATAAACTTCTTTTTTTGTTGCAAATGTAATTTCAACACCAGAAATGGGAAGTTTTTTTGCATATTTTATTAAAATATCTCTATTTTTTGATTCTTCCCATTGCCACATATTTCCTAATGCAAAACTAAAAATTCTTTCCATAGATTATCCTTATTTAAAATTGACAGAGGAGAATTCTCTGTCAATCTATTATAACATGGGAATATTTAAATTTGTACAATCTCTGGTCTTGGTTATTTTATTTCTTCTCCACTTTAATAGCGCAATCGGGGCAGTGGAGTTCGCAGGTTCCACAGGAAATACATTTTTCAATATCAACTTCTGGTGCTGGGGTGCCATAATATCCTGTATCTTCTTTGGAAAACTTTAAAGCTTTCTGGGAACATTTTGCAATACAAATCCCACAGCCTTTACAAAGACCCCGAAAATTAGTCCAGGATTTTTTGTTATGTTTATATGTTTTGGGTTTAAAGTTCATTGCACCTCCGGCGCAGCTACAAAAGTGACAAGAACTTTGGTCTGTAACAAAGGTAACAAATGTAATCTGTATCACATTATATTGTTACGTCTATTACACTTTATTATTACTTATGTCACATTTTATTGTCACCTCTGCACATAATAATATCTTTCACAATGATCAATTTTTTTCTTGTATAAATCTTTAACCAAATCTATACCCAAATGCAGGGCTTTTTTGTTTAGCCTGCGAAGTTGAGGATGTT
>CAYFQT010000006.1:0-2856 GCA_964345445.1 uncultured Candidatus Saccharibacteria bacterium | reverse complement strand
ATTATAATTATGTAGTTCCCCGCCTATCATCGCCTTCGGCGGAGCCAACATGCCTGTCATCCGGCTATGCCGAAGGTATTGGCGGGCACGGTGGCGGGCAGGTCGACTCACTCCGTTCGCTCGAACAATATCTTTTTACATTTTGATTTGTCATTTTAAACTTTACATTTTGAATTTTAATATTTTTTGGAGATCACTGTGTCTTTAAGGAAACTCCTAAATAAAACTAAATATTTAGATTATTGCGACTTAGAGCTTATGAAACGTGCCTATAGGTTTGCTGAAAAAGCTCATAAAGGTCAGAAACGTTTGTCTGGTGATCCTTATATTACACATCCTGTTGAAGTAGCTTGTTTTTTAGCAGATTTGAAACTTGATGGGGTAACTTTATCTTCTGCTTTAGTTCATGATGTAAAAGAAGATACAAATTTAGCTTTAGGAGATATTGAAAAAGAATTCTCTGCCCCTTTACAAAAAAATAAAAAATATTCTGTATCTTTTACTTCTGAGGGGAAAGTATGTTTTAATAATAAAACTGGTAAAAAAGTTGCTCAATTAGTTGATGGAGTAACTAAATTAGGAGAAATTCGTTATTATGGAGAAAAAGGTGAGATAGAGAATTTTAGAAAAATGATTTTAGCTATGGTTGGTGATATGCGTGTAGTATTAATTAAACTGGCAGATAGATTACACAATGTAAAAACTTTAGCTTATTTACCTAGAGGGAAACAAAAAAGAATAGCCAGAAATACTTTAGAAATTTATGCTCCTTTAGCTGATAGATTAGGAATGGGGGAGATGAAGGGTCAGTTGGAAGATTTTTCTTTTAAATATTTTTTACCAAAAGAATATAATTGGACGAAGGAGATAGCAGAAGAAAAATTTAGACAACGGGAACAATATGTAGAAAATGTTAAAAAAATCCTTCTTCAAAAATTAAAAAAATCTGGCATCACCCCTCTGGTAGTTGAAGGACGAGCCAAACATCTATATAGTTTATATAAAAAATTACAGAAGTATGATAATGATATAAATAAAATCTATGATTTAGTAGCTATTAGAATAATTGTAGATTCAGTAGCTTGCTGTTATGAAACACTAGGTGTTATTCATGCAGATTATAAACCACTTTTAGGTCATATCAAAGATTATATAGCTATGCCTAAACCTAATGGATATATGTCATTACACACCACTGTTTTTTGCACAGAGGGTAAAATAATAGAGATACAAATTAAAACTCAAAAAATGCATCAAGAAGCAGAGTGGGGCATAGCTGCTCACTGGCATTATGCTGAAAAGAAAGAATCTATACCTATCTCGAAGGAAAAAATTGCTTGGGTAAAACAGTTGGCTTTATGGCAAAAGAAATTGGCATCATCTGAGGAATTTGCTGAAAGTCTTAAAATAGATATTTTTCAAGACAGAATTTTTGCTTTTACACCTCGCGGGGATGTTAAAGACTTACCTGAAGGAGCAACTGCAATTGATTTTGCCTATGCAATCCATTCAGAATTAGGCCACAAATGTATAGGAGCAAAAGCTAATGGAAAAATTATTCCTTTGGATGATAAGCTCAAAAATGGAGATGTGGTAGAAATTTTAACTTCCAAAATTCCCCAGGGTCCTCGCAGAGATTGGCTTACTTTTATAAAGACTAATTTTGCTCGTAATAAAATTAAAAATTGGTTTAAAAAGATAGACCGAGAAAAAAATCTTCAATCAGGAAAAGAAATTTTAAATTCTGAATTGAAAAAATTATGTAGAAAAACTATTTCTCAAATTGAAAAAGAAAGAATTACAAAGATGTTGAATACCCTCCCTTATAATACTTTGGAAGATGTTTTAGTTGCTTGTGGGGAAGGTTCTTTGCTTGCTAACCAAATTATTAAGAAATTATTTTCTGCCTCTGAACTTCTACCTCAAAAAACAGAAATTAAAAAAAGAACCCCAGTATATATTAAAAAGAGCAGGAGAATTAAAGGTTATACAAAAGTTGAGGTTACAGGACATGATGGAGTGGTGGTAAAAAATGCTTTATGTTGCAGGCCACATAAAGGGGATAAGATTCTAGGTTATGTTACTCGTGGCCAAGGCATTACTATTCATAAAAAAAATTGTCCTAATATCACTTCTGTTAAGAATAAAAAAAGAATAGTTGGTGTCCAATGGAAAAAGATAAAAAAGATTTCTTTAGTTAATATTAGAATTGTAGCCTGGGATAGAGTAGGGCTTTTTAGAGATATAGGAAATGCTATGTCTATTTTAGGAATTAATCTTACTGATTTACATACCAAGACCAGTCCGGATAAAATAATTACTTTAAATGTAACATTAGAAGTATCTAATATAGACCAAATAACTAAAGCATTTAGAAAAATAGAAGAGATAAAAGATATTATAAATATAGAGAGAGTATAGAATAAATTACTAATAACTAATTGCTAATGACTAATCAAATCCTAATAACTAATGACAAAATAAAATCCTAAATCCGAAATTCTAAATCCTAAACAATATCAAATGACCAAAATGCTGAACACTGTTTTGGACATTTGAATTTAGAATTTGTTTAGATATTAGTGCTTAGAAATTAGGATTTATCTCTTTAATTAGGTCAATTAGAAATTAGAAATTTTAATAAGTTTGTTTAGGATTTAAAAATTAGATATTAGGATTTATAAAAAAACGCCCCAGAAGTTTCAGAGCGTTTTTTTAGTGTACTATTTATGTTGTTTTACCTCACATAACTAAACAAATTCCTAATCTTACTGCCCAAGAAGTTAAATAACTTCCTCAGCCAGCTGAAGGCTTCTTCTAATCTCTTGATGATTAATTGCAGCACTGTTTGAGTCT
>CAYFQT010000005.1:0-9374 GCA_964345445.1 uncultured Candidatus Saccharibacteria bacterium | reverse complement strand
CTTACTGTGGCTATCATTTCAATTAAAGTGAAACCAAAAGAAATTTTAGAGTTTGAGTTTTGAGTCTGCCTGTTCTTAGTTTTATCCAAGGAAGTTTTAATTTTGGAATTATTTTTCATCTGTCACCCTATTTCTGAATGACTTTGTCAATCAGAACGGACCGTCTCAGTCGCCTGCGTCGACTAAGAATAAGCCTTTATTTTAAAAAAAGCAAATTAAGTTTGCTTTTTTAAATACTTAATTTATAAAAAATAGAAGCACTAATTTTCATAAAACTGAACATTATCAATCCAACAATAGCTGGGACTTAAAGCTGCATTAGGCTGGATATAAATAAGAATATATACTCTAACTGTGCCCGTAGGGAATTGCCCATCTTCTGATCCTTGTCCACTTAAAATTATTGAATAAGGTGTCCAATCAGAATTGGGAGGCAAATTGAATTGGGCAATATATCTTGAGCCCACCCATGCATTATTAATATCGAAACACTGGACCTCAGCGTTAAAAATCCATGTATTTTCTAACTTCACCTTCAACGCTGCGGTATAACTTTTGGTATTATCTACAGAGAAGTCTATACTCTGTAAATAATCTTCAGTTGTATCAGAAGTAAATTTTATAGAATATTCTCCATCTGGATTGTCACCACTACTGTCCATTTCCCAATTTATCCATGGAGGACCAAGTCCATACTCATACCAAGACAGCCAGTAATCAGGAAAACCATCCGCAGGATTTGTATCTACTTCAAAACTTCCTACTCCTTCTACTCCTGCTGCCTCGTCTATTAAATTCGTTGGTCCAGTATAAGGTGGACTTGGTGGTTCTACTTCTAATTTCCGTACTACCCCATAGGCTGTGCCAGTACTATAAATTCTATTTTCAGGCTCATCAACTGTTACAGTATAACAAATATTATCTGTCGGGGAGTCAAAACAAACAGGGTCACCAACAGAAATTAAGTCAAGATCACCACCACTTTCTTTATATTGTAATAAAGCATCTTCAATCCCTGATTCTGAAGCATAATAGGCTAATACTGATCTATCTAAACTTCCTACCAGTTTAAATTCAGTGGTCATCATTTGGGAAATAGCCATTACTATTAAAACAACTATTCCTATGACTAAAATAGCCACAACCAAAGCTATCCCTTGTTGATTTTTGGATGATGGGTGATGGGTGATGGATTTTAGGCTGGATTTTTTCATAGAATTTACAATATAATTTATTGAGTTTGTTGATTTATGCTCTTATTGTCTAACCTTTCAGAAAGCTACCTTAATTTTATTCTAAAATTAATTAAGGTATATTTTTGATTCCCCCGGTGAATTACCGGGATTACTCGAAGAATAAAGTACTCTGGGTTGCCCCTGACCCAGATGTCGGTTAGATGACAGTTACACACCATATCCATAATCTCTTGAAGAGACTGTTGTCTCTAGTATTAAGTATACATCTTGCTGTGTTGTACTTCTGATAATAAAAAATATGTTTACAAAGGGTTGAGGATCAGGATAAGTAGCAGGGTCAGCTTCGACAAACTTATTGGGGTTTTTTAAACTTGCTTCACTAGTCCAAAAATTTAAAAATTGGATTTCAGTCTGTCCAGAGTTAATACGTTTTCCATCTAAAGTAATATTCACTCCTTCTTTTTGAAAGATTTTTTCTGAGTTGTCTTCGCTAGTTAAACGGAGTTGATCTCCACTAAATTTTATAGATATACCGCTAGTTATAAAACCCATTAATTCATCTCTGCTATAATTATCTGCTAAATTACTTATTAAAAAAGGAGGATATGTACTTGATCCGGCAACCAATTTTGCTTCTCGGGCAATGGTTTCCATAATATTTCTAGCCTCTTCTTGAACAGTTCGACTGGCATTAGTTCGAGCCTGAATTTTGATAATACTTACTAATAAACTACCAGCAGTAGTTAAAGCAATAACTAAAATTGCCACGGTTACAATTATTTCTACTAGAGTGAAACCCTTACCAGCAGTATCAGTAGAAGTTATTAGGAATCGGGAATTAGTTGATTTTTTATTATTTTTTAGATTAAAAGTAGAATTAATTAAACCATTTAAAAACATGTTAACCTTTTCATTTTGATTAATTAATTTTTTTAAGTCTTCCCTAGAGATATATTTTGCATCAAATGAACAATAACCATCACTTTTTAATTCTGCAAGTGAACCTCGAGCAATTCTGTAAAATTGCATACTTTCTTTCCAATGAAACCTGCCAAATCCTTCAGCAATATTTCCGCAAATATTTCGAGAGCATTCTCGCATATGTTTTTTTAAGTTATATTCTTCACTTTTAGGAAATTTAGATGTAATTTTATACACTAATTTCATTAAAATTCTTGCTTCTTGCCAAACTTTTAAATCCTCTAGTTTTTGAATCGCCATTTTACTAATTCCTTATTTCCACTTATTCCTCATTCCTAATTCCGTATTCCTTTATTCCTATCACTTACTTATTCCTAATTCCCTATTCCCAATTCCTAATTTTTTATTATTGGATTATCCAATTAGTTATATCTTTTTCTAATTCTACTTGCCCATTAGGCCAACTGACAGTGACAGTAATTCGTTTTTTCTCTTCTCCTGTGCCTTTAGGATCATCTTCTATATCAATAGTTCTTGTAAAAAAAGTATCATCACTATAGAGAACCGTATTGAGGTTGCTATCGAAATAATTTGGGTTTTCAGTAATTCCCCATCCATAAAATGTCATTTGTACTCCTCTTTGTTGCACGGTATCATCTAAATTATCTTCAATAGTAAAAGTATTAATATCGCCATCACCATTATCCCATGTGGCTCCAGAAACTCCTTTTTTAATTTGAATCCAATTTGTATCTCGGATATTGCGCACTGCTTCTATGCCTTGCTGAGCCAAATTAATAGCTTGCAACTTTTGTCGACTTACAGTTCCCATTCGAATAGTTCTTCCAGCCAAAACGAAAGCAGTTGTTAGAACCATAATTATTATTCCAATAGCCACAATAGCTTCTATCAAAGTCTGACCAAAAGAAGTTGATGGGTTGATGGATGATGGGTGATAGATGATGGTTGATGAGTTTTGAAGTTTTTTCATATTGTTCTCATTCTAATTAAGGAGTGATGATATCAATGGCTCCAGTTTCACAGTCTACTGTTATTCTTCTCCTATTTGCGGTGCTGCCACTAAGTAGTAAATCTATTGTTCCTATTGGGCAGCAACCTCCGATGTTTAATTCATCACAATATATTTCTTTTCCTCCAGGGATTTCCGGAGGAACCCTAAAAAATATCAGAATTTGTCCTTCAGGAGGTGAAAATTGAATTCTATTAGGTAGTTGGTAGATTTTTATATTATGACGATTATAATCTAGGCTATAATCAACATAGGAAGTTTCAGTAGTCCAGAATACATGATAAGTACCAGTTTCCTTATTTAGCTCTACTCCATATCCTTTGGCTATATCCTCTGTTACTGGATCTTTATGTTGAGGAGCAAAAGCTAAATCTGAAGCTTCTACTAAAGCTGATCTAACCTCTTGGGCAGCAATTTGAAGTTTACTTATTTGTCTGAAATTTATATAAGAAGCTATAGATAAACCTAAAAGAATACTTATGATAGATATAGCTACAATCATTTCCACCAAGGTAAGACCAGAATGAAAATTTGTTTGTTGTTTTTTGCTTTTATTCATAAATATGCTGATGTTTAATTTTACAAAATCTAATATTATTAAGGGTTACTATTAGTTACTAAAAGTTATAAGTCAAAACCTTAACCGTTTGTGATTAATTGGGCATTGGTTATTTTGTTTTTTGTAATTTCTATAATTTGCTCAGACTCACAACTCCGACTCAGACTTTTCTCTTTCTTATTGTTCTTATTGTATCAGAATCCTTTCTTTTTTACCAATTTTTTACTAATTCCTCATTCTTTCTTATCACTAATTCCATATTCCTAATTCCTCATAACTCCTACCGACAGACTCAGACTCTCTTCACTCTTCACTACGGCGCCACTTCTTCCCAGGAAATGACTCTTTCTAAAAATGGTGGGTCTGATTCTAAGCTTTTTGGGGGCACTACAATTTTAATAGTACGGAGTACAGAATTTGCTTGTCCTTCACTTTTGATTTCTACATTGCTAGCAACATCTTCAATAAATATAGTATATTGAGATGTATCTAAAAGGGTAGTGTCTCCATATCCTGTAATTCTCAATGTAGGATTGCCTACCAAACGATTTAAAGCATCTTCAATTCCTGCTTGGGCAGCATAAAATGCTTGAGTTGAATTTTCCAATTTGCGTGCTAAAATCAATTCTTTAGTTACCAGTTGAGAAACAATTAAACTTATAACCATTGAAATGCTAATGACTATTATAGTTAAAACTAAAACCGCTGATTTTTTTTCCGCCCTTAGTTTTACCTTTTTAGATTTTTTCTTTGGGGTAATTGAATCAATCATTGATTTCATGTTAATAAACCTAACAACTTAATAACATTTTTTATTTTTCTGTTGTTTTTTTATTTGGTTGTTTAGTTCTTTAGTTATTTGGTCATTTTAACTATAGACTTGTCCAATATCCATTTTTCCTGTATAGCAGTTTATAGTAATATCTATATATAAATTCTCGCCTCCATATCTTAAAGTTATTGTTCCTATTCCACCAGTAACTTGTAGCTCTGGATTGCTTACATAATAATTATCAAAAGTAATTTCTTTTCCATTGGGAATTGTTTGAGGGACAAGAAACTTTATATCTCCTTGATTATCTCCAGCAGAATCAGGGGTTAATGCTGGATATCCAAAAGCATCAGAAAATTTTACATTTGTTGGTAATAGTTGCCCAACAGTTAGTTGAACAGTAGTAATATCATCAGTTGCTAGCATTTGCATATTTATACTATTATCTCCGGCTAATACTTGTAAAAAATAAGCCTTAGGTGTATATCCTGATTCTTTCTCTGGGGTTAAAGCTCTATTTTGACATTCATCCAAGGCTGATTTCACTTGCTCAGCTCCTAATTTTAAAACATTTTTTTTCCTGTAATCAGTATAGCCGAAAAAAGTCAAACCTACAAGAATTCCGAAAATAGCCAGAGAAATCACTACTTCTATTAAAGTAAAACCCTTTCGGGAAGTATCAGTAGAAGTTATTAGTAATTTGTAATTAGTGATTTTTAAATTTTTAAATTTCTGAATCACCATTTTACTTATTCCTAATTTCTTATTACCTACTTATTCCTCATTCCATATTACTTATACTTTTATATTCCCAACATCCTCAGATACCATTCTAATATTTGATTTCCCCAAAGCAGAGCTATGAAAGTGGCCGCTGACAAGAATGGTCCAAAAGGAATCATATCTTTTAATTTTTTCTTTCTGCAAATCATTAGACTAATTCCTACCACTGCCCCGGAAATGTAAGCTGTAAACAAAGCCACTAAGACCAGAGGATATCCCAAGATCAATCCCATAAAAATTCCTAATTTTATATCACCACCTCCCATCCATTTTCCTTTTGAGACTAACACCAAAATAAGAAAAAATCCCCCGGCAATTACAGCACCTAGAGGAGCTGCAAAGGAATTAGGAATAAGGGATAGGGAATTAGGATATAAAAGATTAATGAGTTGTTTATAACCTGAAACCCATAACCCGCAACTTATAACCCATAACCCGGCACTTATTGCAATTGCTGGGATTATTACTTTATCTGGAATAATATAGTGTTTTAAATCATAGACAAAGATGATAATGAGGATGGATATAACAAAAAGTAGATAAGGAATAAGGAATAGGGAATTAGTAGTAGGTAGAATAGAAGTTATTTTTAGATAGATTAAGACAAAAGCAAAAGCCGTTCCCAGTTCCACTGCTGGGTATTGCCAGGAGATTGACTTTTTGCAATATCGACATTTTCCTTTATATAAAATAAAACTCACCACAGGAATTAAATCAACCGTGGTAAGTTTTTTCTTACAATGAGGGCAGTGTGATCTGGGGGTTATGATTTTTTCACCAGTTTTAAGCCGGCAGATTACAACATTCAAAAAACTTCCTACAATTAAACCTAAAATAAACAAAAGGATAATAAAAAATAAGTCCATAATTACTTTCCTTTAATCATCTCCACGATTTTTTTAACTGTTTGTAATACTTCTTTTGTTTCTTCAGTTGAATATTCTTCAGCAAAAGAAACAGGATAGCGAGTAGCCAGATAAAATGCATTTAAATTTTTTGCTTGTTCTAAAAATTTAGAGAAATTTGGATTATATTTGGTACAATCTTTTAATAATTTGATTAAATCGTGAGTTTTTTCCAATTTAATTCCTTGAAGAATTAAAAAACCTTTTAAATATTTTTCTATCACCTGATGACAATGAAAACAAATTATTGTTTGCGGTCCATTTTCCACAAGAAGAATTTCAGCTGTTTTTAAATCTTCATCAGCTTTTCTAAACCATTCATTAGCTTGTTTTTGAAAATTCTTTTTCTTTGTCATAAACTAATTTTCCCTTGTTAAATATTTCTTCGATAAAAAAATCACCTATTTCTTGTCTTTTTTTTACTTCTTTCGGAGTATAAACAATAACATCCACAGGTATTGATCTGTCCATAATATATCCATATACTTCTATAATTCTCTCTCTCCATTTTTTAGAGGTTTTTTTAATAATAAATAGGTCTAAATCACTCTCTTTTGTAACCTTACCAAAAGCAGCAGAGCCAAAAATGATAATTTTTTTTGGTTTATATTTTTTCTTAATTTCTTCTGTAATTTTTGTTACTTCTTTTTCAAATTCTTTTTTAGACATTTCTATTCCCCTGGGGATTATTATACTATTTTTAAAATAAAAGATAAAATTTAATAAATAAAGGTTGTTAAGATTATTAAAATTCCTATTAAAATAAGAGCTAAAGCGGAGATTAATTTTAATGTTGGGGTTTTTTGTTCCTGCCATTCTTTTAAAAGGGCAATATTTGTTCCAGAATAAACTAGAATTAATATGATAGTTGGCGGCAAAATAAACATAATATTGAAAATTATCAAATAAAAAATTAATATTGAAAGAGGCAGAGTTTGGGGCAATGTGCTGATTATTCCTGTGTATATTACCAAAGAGCAGGGGAGACCAAACAAAGCAACAATAAGAGCTAAAATTATTGTTTTTAAAACAGTAGTTTTAGCCATCCAGGAGGAAAACAACTGCATTTTCCATTCTCCTACTTTGTGTTTTTTGCCAATAATGTAATTTCTTAGATTTAAAGCTCCCCAACTGAATATAAAAAAGCCCAAAAGAATGTAAAAAATAGAGTGGATGATTTGATAACTCGATTGGGCAATTAAAGAAGCAAGTGTTTGGTAAAAAAACAGTCCTAAAAATAAAAAAGTGAAAAATAAAATAGAGATATATACTGCACCTATTTTTAAAACTTTCTGGGATTTTTCCATAAATATAGCTAAATATCCTAAAAGCATCAGCATCATTGCTACAGAACAAGGGTTAATGCCGGCTAGAAGACCCGCCCCAGCCATAACTAAAAAAGTAGGCCAATTAATATAAGATGCAGAGGCATCTTTTAAGTCAATTTCTCCTTTACAAATATGACATTCATAAAGATAAGAACCAACAATAAATCCTAAAATAATCCCTGCAATAAGCAGAGCTATTAAGATGAAAATATATTTTTTAGTTTTAGATGAAAACATGTTTTTTAAATGTCTAATTCCTAATTAACCTAATTCCTAATCAATGTCTAATTTCAAATGCCTAATTTAGAGAACAAATCCTAATTTCTAAGCACTAAATCCTAAACAAATTCTAAATTCTAAACTTTCAGCTTTCGCTGAAGATTTGTTTGTTAAAACAAACAAATATATGCAAATGTCCAAAACAGTGTTTAATATTTTGGTCATTTGTGCTTTGGTATTGTTTAGAATTTAGTATTTCGGATTTAGAATTTTTGCTTCTTGATTGCTTATTAGGATTTGATTAGTAATTGGTCATTTATTTATATATTCTCGTATTTCTTCTAAACTCTTTCCTTCCTCCAGCAATTTTTTAACTTCCAAAGTGGCATTAACACATTTGGTGCAATAAAGAGCTTGAACAGTATAGTCTATACCCTCTGGTGAAATATTGGTTATAAAACAATCTTTTAAATTTTTTATATCTTGGTTGCATTGTTGACATTGCAAACAAGAAATTTTTTCCAAAGTTTCTGGTTTTTCTGTGACAAACATATATGCTTCTTTGGTATTTTGGGAGGCGGAGATGATAAAACCAGGAAATGGAGCCATGTCTTGAGGCGGAGATATTATAAGAGGTTCTGATTTTTGATAGAAATTGGCAACAGCTATTGTGCCAGCTCCAAAAATAATTAACAATATGCTAATTACGGAAATTGGCTGCTTTCTTAAAAATAGTCTGTTATCTAATTTCCAAAACCAAGTAAAAAACAATATAAGTCCCAAAATAAACAACACCCAAAACCCAACACCCAAAACCCAGTTTCCAAACCCTGATTTGGCAAAAATTTGCTTAAAAAGAGAAAAGTAACTCTGTTGTGATTTAGTTTCTACATCATGTCCCTTTTCTGTTTCCCCGCCAATTTCTTTCCATTCTTTAATTTTATGTGGAAGTTCTTTTACATTTTCAAAACCCAGCTCAATTAATTTTTTGCCCATAGTCCGAGATGTGCCGCATTTTTCTCCTCGGCAATAAATGATAATTTCTTTATTTTTATCCAAACCAGAAGCCACCTCTTCTGTTTGAGGGTAGGGGACAGAGATAGCGCCTTTGATATGCTCTTCTTCATATTCCACTTGGCTGCGGCTGTCAATTAAAACAAAATCTTCCCCAAATTCCATTTTTTGTTTCAATTCTTCAATACTGATTTTAGGAATTTCTGCAGATTCTACAGGCTCGGATTGGGATTTATTTTTTATTTTAGAAAAAGTAAAAAAACCCAGTCCTATCCCAATAGATATCACCAAAATCCCTAAAAAAATTTGCCAGAATAATTTCTTTCTCATGCTTTAAATAATAACATAGAAAATTTCTCAAAGCAAAAAACCGTTACACTGTTAGAGAATATTTAAATATTAGAGGCTTAGAGATTTAGCCTTTAGATTTTTTTCCTTAGGTGTCTACTCAGTCAAGACGGGGAGTTGACGAGAAGGCTAGGAGTAAGGTTTTTTTGGGGTGTGTGATTGTATGAAAAATAAAACACCCGGTGTTGGCGGAGCCATCACAGGGTGTTAGTCTTTTTAATTACTAATTTAATTATTCTAAAATAAGTTTTTTAATATTTGCTAATTCTCTTTGATACTTAGCTTGATCAAAAATAAAT
>CAYFQT010000004.1:0-23294 GCA_964345445.1 uncultured Candidatus Saccharibacteria bacterium | reverse complement strand
CTAAATCTTAATTTAGAGATTTTCGGGAAAAATTAAAATTCAAAATTTTTATTAATTTTTTATTTTTAATATGTAACTTTACACTTTGATTTTTGCATTTTGATATTTTCCACTAAATTGTTAAATTGTACCATATATTTTTAAAAATGTCAAGAGTTGATTGTAAATGAGCCAGGACATCGTGCCTATTTTCCAAAAAAGAGTTAGTATTTTAAACAATAAAAAACGACCCAAGCCGTTTTTTTACCCCCGCTATTTTTATCCCCCCTCTCCGCTATATAATTATATACCGTATTCTATACTTCTAATCTCCTACCCCACTTTCCGTGCCATGGCACAATAGTGTTATATTTAAATCTTGTAAAAATATAGATTTCTACGGCCTGCCATTAATGCAAGCATAGTGTTGTTCGCCTGTTATCGCCTAAGTAAAGCGATGGCGAACGGGCAAGTAGGGTCCTAATTTATATTATTATAGCTTAAAAATAAAGAAATTGAGGATCCCGGTTTCCTTAGATTGTACTAAAAATGTAAAACCGGAGCAATATATTTTGGTAAATTTATTTTATGGTATTTCTGCAAAAAAATAAGAAATAAACTGAAAGCGACAACTCCGATGTAACATTGGAGTAAAGCTGAAAGTTCCTTTGATTTCACTCGACAAAATACTTTAGTATTTTGTCGAGAGAGGAGAAGCAAAGCGTAGTCCGAAATAATTTCTCGAAGAGGAGTTATGTAGGTCAAAGCTTTGCTTCGACGAGGGTCCGGAGGGACTCGAACCCTCGACAACCCAGCTTAAAAGGCTGGTGCTCTACCAACTGAGCTACGGACCCATAATTAATCTGTAAATAAAAGATCTGTCTTTTTGTTTTTTAATATATTTCTCTCTTTTAACTGCTTCAGATTTTGTCAAATAACTCTCTTTATATACTAATTTCCATGGTTTTTTATATTTTGTATATTTAGATCCACCTCTATTATGTCTTTTAATTCTCTCGCCTAAATTAGAAGTACTACCAATATAATAACTATTATCTTTTAAACTTTGAAGAATATAAACATAATACATTATGGTTTAAACCCTCGACACCCCCGGTTAAAACCGGGGCGCTTTAACCAACTGAGCTACGGACCCATAATTATAAAATCCTTATCTAATCTTATTATATATCTTTCCTTCAGTCAACGAAAATCCTATCCCCACTTTGTCATAAAACACTAATCTAGACATAACACTTTTTAAGCCATGGCACAATAGTGTTATATTGTTTTTTATAAGCATCTACTTTTTTACTAATCTAAATCTACCTTTCCATTTTTCCTCATCACTTATAGAATCAGCCACAATAAATTTAACAAAAGATTTTATATAAAAATATTCTATAATTAATTCCAACTGTTCTGTAATATCATAAGGAAAAATCCAAACACTTTTTTGCAGCTTTTTGAAACCTAGTTCATATAATTTCCTTCTAAATGCTTCTCTGGTTCTTTTCTTTTTATGAGGAATATCAAAAATAACAACTCGCCACTTGCCGTCCCATTTTGGATTTTCAGGAAGATATTCTTTAATAACTCTTACTTTGCCTTTTGGAGTCAATTTATAAATTACCCTTCCTTCCATTTCAATTCTTTCTATATAGCCTCTCGTTCTAAGTCTATATAAAGTGGGATTTAAACTTCTTAAATTATAATCTTTAAATAACTCTCTAAAGGATTTAATTCTAGGCAATTCCTCAGCTAATTCGCCTCCAATTGTAATTATGGTTTTAAGAATTTTATAAGTTAAAGGATCTTTTTCCATTTGTTTTACTCAATTCTTTTAAAAAAAATATAAAAATGAATATATAAATATAAAATAAATAACACTTTTTAAGCCATGGCACAATAGTGTTATTAGTGTTTTAATGTTATTATTAAAAAATATAAATAAAACATCCAGAAAGCAAACAAATAGATATTCTCTAAAAAATAACTATCTACTTTATATCCTTATTCCTAATTACAAATACTAATTCTATCCTATCCTATTCAGCCGCTGCTCTACCTCGCCAAATACTAGTTATAATCATTATAACAATGGGAAGTAATAGCCACCAGACTCGATAACGCATCACCAAATCTGCTAAGCGAGATTGACTGAATAATATCCTTTGTGTCTCCTCAGCCATAAAATGAATTTCTGAACTTATAATTAAACCAGCAGCCAAAAACCCATAAATTCCTGTAAGTACTGCACCTACTATAGTCTGGCCTCCTGCTTCTCCAATCTGAGCATGCTCTCCTTTTAAAGAAAGAAGTAAAATAAGTCCAATAAACAATAGAGTTTTTATAGTGAAAATAGGAGCATTGCTAGCGATCCATATATGATCAGCTACATATCCCGAGCCAGACAAAAGTTCATGTATAGCATTTCCCAATTCAGAAGCCACAGCCAAAGCTATATAAATAGAAACTATAACTATCCCAATTTTTTCTCTTCTTAAAATAAAAGCAAAGCTAATAACAACAATGAAAAATAAAGTGATAAATAAATCCCAAGTTGGTAAAGTCAAAGTCATATTTTCCCTCCTAATATATTTGATAAAGTAATAAGCTGCTAAGTTGCTAATTCTATTATTAATTTAACATTATTATACTCTTATAAAAACAAAATGCAAATTTTGTACTTATTATATACCAATAACCAATTACTAGCAATTAATCATTTATTTTAAATATGTCGCAATGTCACACATCTATAATCCTAAATTTTCTTTTAGATTTTCCAAAAAACTTTTGGGTTTTTCTTCTTTGGATAATTCTTTTAAAAGTTCTTTTTGTTTTTTAGATAAACCAGTGGGAGTTTGAACTTTCACTTTAACAAACTGATCTCCTTTTCCTGCGCCCCTTAAGTGTCTAACTCCCTTGCCTTTAAGACGAAAAATTTTTTCTGATTGAGTTCCTGCAGGAATTTTCAATTTCACTTTTCCATCAATTGTAGGGATTATAATTTCATCTCCCAAAGCAGCTTGGGAAAAAGTTAAAGGAACCTCACAATAGATATCATCTTCTTCTCTTTGGAAAAATTTATGAGACAAAACTTCAATATTTATATACAAACTTCCTGCTGGACCTCCTTTTTCTCCAACATCTCCTCCCCCAGTTAAACGAATAACCGAACCAGAATTCACTCCAGCAGGAATTTTCACTTTAATTTTTTCTGTCTTTCTTATCCTGCCGTCACCACCGCAGGAAGTACAAGGTTTTTCAAAAATTTTCCCTTCTCCTTTACATTTATCACAAGTTACAACCTGGATAATTTGACCAAAAATTGATTTTCTGGCTTGTCTTGTCTCTCCTGTGCCATTGCACCTAGGACATTTTTGAATTTTGCTTCCTGGCTCTGCCCCCTTTCCTTTACATTTAGGACAAGGTACTCTTTTATATATTTCAATTTCTTTTTCAGTACCAAAAACAGCTTCTTGAAATGTTAAAGTTAAACTGGTTTCTAGGTCTGCTCCGCGAGCAGGCCCTTTGGGTCTTGCTCTGGCTCCTTTGAAAAACATATCAAAAATATCTCCCATTCCTCCCCCGCCAAAAATATCGGAAAAATCAAACTCTTCAAAGCCACGTGTGAAATCAAATCCATAAGGACCATAGCCTGCCTGCTGCTGGAACCCTGCATGTCCAAATTGGTCATAAGTCTGTCTTTTTTTAGAATCAGACAGGACTTCATAAGCTTCATTTATTTCTTTAAATTTAGCTTCGTCTCCTCCATCTTTATCTGGATGATACCTATGGGCAAGCTTTCGATAAGCTCTTTTTATATCAGATTGGGAGGCATCTTTGGAGACTCCCAGCACCTCATAATAATCTCTTTTGTTTTTCACTGCCATATTGCTCCTAAAAAGGTTACTATTAGTTACTAATAATTACTAGATGTTACTAAAGGTTGATTTGCCTTCACGATATAAATCCGGTAAGCGAAGGGAACAAAATTTTCGTACGAGGACTGTTTGAGCGAACGTTAGTGAGCGAGTTCCGCAGAAGAAAATTTTCGTTCCCTGAGCGGGTAAGTGGCTAACTGCGTGACCTCCTGTGGCAAACGAGCAATAAAATCCTCAACCTATTATCTTCTCCCAAATCGACCGGAACAAATCTATAATTTTTTGACCAAAAATATGTCCAAAGATAATCCCTAAAAGCAAGCCAGAAGCCACCATTAATATCACAATCACATTCTTAACTTGCGATGAAGCATAACTGGCATAGGCGGCTAAATTAGCTGGAGAAATACAACCCAAAATTACTCCTAAGCAAAAACCAAAAAATCCACTCCAAAATAGAAATTGAATTCCTAAAATTTTCCCTAAAATACTGCCCAAAAGTAACCCTAAGACAAGTCCAACCAGTCCTATTTCTATTCCTCTTAAGGCAGTATACAGAAGATTAAATCTTCCAAAAGGTGTCTTGATTTTTGAGGCTGTATCTCCGTCTGAACCTAATGTTGCTCCAATTATAAGACCTAGGGTAATGCCAACCAAAGTCAAAGGAAAAGATTTTATAATCTCTGCTTTATCTAAAAAATAAAATATGAAACCACCAAAATAAGCTCCTCCTAAGCCAAAAAGGGAAGTTCGCAGGAATGTATAAGTCCGGCCTGCATATCCTGAGCCCAGGTAATCTTCCATCTTGAAATTTAAATCAGCACCCCAAAGAAAACCTAAGACCCCACCCCAAACAATACTCCAAATACCTCCCTGGAAACTAAATTTCTCTCCGCCAAATAAATACCACACAAGAACTTCCAAAACTACTCCAGCTGCTGCTCCTATTAATGCTGAAATTATTGTTCTGAAATAAGCAGCAGCAAAAAGAGATTTTGAAGATGGTACCTCTTCTTCTGCTCCAGCCGGTGCTTCAGGAACTTCAGTTTTGACAAAACTCTGGCTTAATTGAGCATCATAATCAGCTCTTTTTAAAGAATTAGACAAGGTAGCATAGGCTAAATTTACCTGTTTAAACTGTTCTTCTGATCCTTCATCTTTATCAGGATGAAATTTCTTAGCCAAAAGGCGGTAAGCTTTTTTTATATCTTCTTCTGTAGCATTCTGGGAAACACCTAAGATTTGGTAATAATTTTTAGACATAGAATACTCTTTTATAATTAATGACTAGATTTAATTAGTGCTTCCGTTTCACTTCAGCATAATTAAATAATTTTGATTATAATTTAAAACGACAGTTCTAAATTAAGATATATTTTAAAATGTAATCTATTTAATTATATCAATTGTTCTAAAGCCAAGCAACAAAGAAATAGAAAAAATCATCTAAAATATCAAAATAAATAAGATAACACTTTTTAAGCCATGGCACAATAGTGTTAAATAATTAAAATAGAGAAAAAACTCTTTGTTCTACAAGTTATCAAAAATAAATCTTAGTTTACTATTGTACTCCGCTACTGTATTTCATCATAGCTATGCGACGGCGAGAAATTATAAAGAACAGGTAAAAATAAAAATGGGACTGATACCAAAATTTTGCTTTTTCAGCACCAATCCCATAAAATTTATTTACTTTGTTGATTTTTTTGTTTCTTTTCCTATTTCAATCAACCCTTTTTTCTATCTTTCTGATATGCTTTCTATATTCTTCATAGTCTAGACTATGAATACTATAAACTATTCATCTGCTACTTCTACTTGCCCTTCTCCTTATCCTTCTTCTTTTTTTTCTTCTCATCCTTTACTTCTTTATACTCTCCTTCAACAGTGTTTTCTTTTTTATCTGCTTTGGGTGTTGATTCTTTTTCAGGCCCAGCTTGTGGTCCAGCCTGCCCAGTCCCTGCTCCACCTGCAGCTTGTTGTTGTCCATACATAGCCTGGCCAATTTTCTGGGAAGCAGAAGACAACTCCTCTGTTGCTTTTTTAATAGCTTCTAAATCATCTTTAGTCATAACCTCGCGTAATTTAGCTATTTTTTCCTCAATCTCTTTTTTATCAGAATCAGAGATTTTGCCTTTGGCATCTGATAAAGCTTTTTCTGTTGTATATATCAAAGAATCAGCATTATTGCGCACTTCAACTGTTTCTTTCTTTTTTTTGTCATCTGCAGCATGAGATTCTGCTTCTTTTCGCAAATTCTCCACTTCTTCTTTGGAAAGACCCGATGAACCTTTAATGGTTATATGTTGCTCTCTGCTTGTTGCCTTGTCTTTGGCTTTGACATTTAAAATTCCATTAGCATCAATATCAAAAGAAACTTCAATTTGAGGAACGCCTCTGGGTGCTGGAGGGATTCCATCTAAAATAAATCTTCCCAATGATTTATTGTCGGCAGCCATTTCTCTTTCTCCTTGGAGGACATTAATTTCCACAGAAGGTTGGTTGTCTGCAGCAGTGGAGAAAATTTGGCTTTTGGAAGTAGGAATTGTTGTATTTCTTTCAATTAAAGGAGTACGCACTCCTCCTAAAGTCTCAATTCCTAAGGTCAGTGGTGTAACATCTAAAAGCAATACATCTTTAACTTCACCACCCAAGACTCCTCCTTGAATAGCTGCCCCAACAGCCACTACTTCATCAGGATTAACTCCAGCTAAGGGTTTTTTGCCAAATAATTCTTCCACTTGAGCTATAACTTTGGGCATCCTGGTTTGTCCTCCCACTAAAATCACTTCATTAATATCTTTTGGCTCAACCCCAGCATCTTTTAGGGCCTGCTTGCAAGGCTCTACTGTTTTTTCTATCAAATCTCCTACTAATTGTTCTAATTTGGCCCGGGTTAATTTGATATTTAAATGTTTTGGTCCTGAAGAATCGGCGGTAATAAATGGCAAGTTAATCTCTGTTTCTTGGACAGTGGACAATTCACATTTGGCTTTTTCCGCTCCTTCTTTTAGTCTTTGCAAAGCCATTTTATCATTCCTTAAATCAATCCCTTGGTCTTTTTTAAACTCATCTACTAAAAAGTCCATTACTCTTTGATCAAAATCATCACCGCCTAGGTGAGTATTACCATTTGTAGACTTCACTTCAAAAACACCTTCACCTAATTCCAAAATAGAAATATCAAAAGTTCCTCCACCAAGATCAAATACAGCAATCTTTTCTTCTTTTTTCTTGTCCAAACCATAAGCTAATGATGCCGCAGTTGGTTCATTGATAATTCTTTTTACATTCAAGCCAGCAATTTTTCCAGCATCTTTGGTGGCTTGGCGTTGAGAATCATTAAAGTAAGCAGGGGTAGTGATTACGGCGTCTTTAACTTCCTCACCCAAATAAGCTTCCGCATCCGCTTTAATTTTCTGCAGGATCATAGCGGAAATTTCTGGGGGAGAATATTCTTTATCTCCCATTTTAACCTTCACCCCACTATCAGCTTTGGAGATTTTATAAGGAAGAAGTTTAATATCTTTTTGAACTTCTTTATCTTCATATCTACGCCCCATTAATCGCTTGATAGAAAAAATAGTATTATCAGGATTAGTGATTGCTTGACGCTTGGCCAACTGGCCTACCAGACGCTCTCTTTCTTTAGTTTGGGCAACCATTGAAGGGATAGTTCTGCCCCCTTCGGCAGAAGTTATTACATGCGGTTCGCCGCCTTCCATCACGGCTACACATGAATTAGTTGTTCCTAAATCTATACCTATTATTTTGGACATATTTTACCTCCCGAGGTCTCTGTATATCCATTCATTACAAGGAGCTTAGCTTCCTTACAGAGAACGATTTATCCGCCGAAGTCTCTGACGTAGGCGGAGGCCCTGCCTGCCCCGTTCCTTTCGGGATCGGAACCGGAGGTGGATGACGGGGCCTTTTGTTTTATAATTATTCCATTATTCTTTAAAAAGGCCATAGTCCCGAAGAAACTTTAGTAAAGTCGGGGCAATATCTTACTCTTTCTTACAGACTTTCACTTTTGCGGGGCAAATTACTTTATCTCTCAATTTATAGCCCGCTTTAATTTCTTCCGTGATCTCATCTTCTTTAAATTTATTATTTTTTTCACAAGCCATTGCTTCATGCAATTGAGGATCAAATTTACATCCTATCGTTTCAATTTTTTCTACACCTTCGCTTTTTAATATTTCTTCTAATTGATTTTTAATCTGTTTGATGCCTTCTATCCACTTGTCATTCTTTTCCTTTTTTTTGAGATGTCTAAATGCTTGATCAAAACTATCTAAGACCGGCAATATTTTCAAAATTAAAACAGTGTTGGCAAAATTTATTATTTCTTTTTTTTCCTCTTCTGCTCTTCTTTCTAAATTAATATAATCAGCTTTGGCTCTCTTCCAACCATCTAAATATTCCTGAGCTTTCTTTTTAGTCTCTTCTAATTCTTTTTTTAATTCTTTATCGCTTTTTCTTCTGTGTTCTTTTTTAGTCATAAGAGATTCTCCATATTCCTGATTAATACAATTGTTAAATCAAATACTGATTATACTTTTTCACTTAAAATTCTGGCTATATAATCAACTAAAGACAAATTTCGGTTATAAGACATTCTCGTAGGCCCTATAATTCCAACAAATCCATGTTTATAATCAGGAATTTTATATTCTGAAATAATTACACTACAATCAGCAATCTTACCTAAGGGATTTTCTTCTCCTATATAAATCTTTTTTTCTTTTTTATTAGACACTTCACAGATAAATTCATCAAGACGATCAATAATTTCGGCAATCTCCAAAGCTTTTTCTATCTCCTGAAACTCTGGTTGGGCAAATATATTCTTAAGCCCACAATAATAAATATCATCTGGAGATAAAGCAGCTAAGGCAGCATCATTGGTTAAATAAGATAAAAGCTGAGCAGCTTCTTTAATCATTTGGTCATAACTTTGTTGCAAAGCACCTAATCTTTTGGCTAAAGCTTCTTTTTCTCTTGCTGATATACCTTCTTTTTCTTCTTCTTTTTCTTTTAGCAAAGAATTAACAAAAAACCGATAACCATGGTCTGTAGGAATTCTTCCTGATGAAGTATGTGATTGATAAATATAACCTTGCTTTTCTAATTCATTCATTTCTGCCCGTATAGTAGCAGGGCTTACATCAAAACCGTATTTTAATTGCAAAGTTAAAGAACCAACTGGCTGGGCAGTTTTTGTATATTCTTCAATTATAGACTTTAAGATTTGTTTTTGACGAGAGGTCATAAGAGTAATTAGTAATTAGGAATAAGGAATTAGGATATAAGACATAGCATTTATAGATCTTGGGATTAGCACTCTCAACCTGTGAGTGCTAATTTGCTATTTTTATAATATCAAGAGGGAAAAATATTGTCAAGTATAAAGCTGATTTACAGCTGGATAAATTTGTCTTGACTTTTTATATTTCTTGTGATACAATTTAGCCTCAATTTAATAAATTATGTTTTTTAAAAATTAAATATAAAAGAAGAAAAGCGGCAATAAAAACGGATAAATAGAATATTGGACTATTGATGAATTGAGGAATTTTGAGGTAAGAGAAAGGAGAGGATTTAATTGAACCGATTTGATGTTCTGAATTACGGCCCAAAAATACTCAGAGAGAATTTCAGAATGCTGCCGGAAACCAAAATAGGCTATGTTCAACCATCACCTGAAAAATATCCTATGTGGTTTGAATGGGATGCTGCTCGACACTGTATGGCATTAGCTTTGGCAGGAGATATCGAAAAAGCTCAATTAGAGCTGGAAAATGCAACAATCGCCCAAAAAGCAAATGGCATGATTCCTTCTGTAGTAATATATGACAAACTACGTTCTGCCATCGACAGAATAGCCAGACCAGTTATATATGAAAAATTTCATATTTCCAAGGAATATATTATTGGAAACTATCAAGGATATAATTGGAGATCAATCCACACCCAACCACCAATTCTGCCATTAGGGCTTTTTGCTATTTACAAAATAACTGATGACAAAAATTATCTAAGGCAAATATTACCAATACTTCAAACCAATTTTGATTATTTGGAAAGAAAAAGGCTAAACAATAACACAGGGCTATATTTTATTTACAATGCCTTAGAAAGTGGTCATGATGACAGCCCATCCTATTTCAATCACTATCCATCCAGACAAAGATGGCTAGCAGAAAAAACTTACAGTTATCCTTCTATTTGTCTCCAATTGAAAAGGCTAAAATATCTTGGTGAAGAAAGATTCAGAAGATCTTCTGGCTCATTTGTAGTGGAAGATCCAATCTTTAATTCTCTTTCTGTAGTAGGATTAAAAACTCAGGCCTATCTATGGAGTGAAATTGGAGAATATGAGAAAGCAGGAGAAAATAAAAACAGAGCTAGAAGAATTGCAAAAGTAATTGACAAATATCTTTGGAATAAAAAAGTTGGAATTTGGTTCCCTTGTGCTATGCAATCAGATGCAATAACCACGGTCAATTTGTATCCAATAGTAGCTTGTTTTTCAAAATCGCATCTCCAGGAGGTGATGGAAAAACATCTACTAAATAAAGAAGAGTTTTGGACCCAGATGCCAATCCCAGAGGTAGCTATAAATTGCAAATATTACAGAAAAAATCCCAGCTTGTTGACTGCTAAGAAAAATCTCCTACCAACAAGAGGATTAATACCAACAAGAGGATTAACTTGGCTCCATGTAAATTTCGATATTGCTACTACTTGTTATGCCAATGGTTATGATATAATTGCTGAAGAATTAGACCAGAAAACAATTAAGTTGGTGGAAGAAAATGGCGCTTTTGAGGGTTATTATCCAGATGAACGTTGGGCAAAAGGAGGACTGGGAGCAGCTAATTTTGGCTGGAGCGCAGGCTGTGCTTTTCTGGCAAAAAACAGAATATTAGGGAAACCGAACAAAGAATTTTGGCAAACTTTGGAACAATTTTACAAGTAATTAAATCCCCGGGATGTTAAAATATACACACCCATCTCGGGGATTTTTCTAATAAAAAAAGACCCAGACTTTTCTGTAAAAATTTGTGGAAACAAAAAAGCTGGGTCTCGTCCAATTTTTAATTAATCCTTAGAAGATCTCGATTAGATCTGGGATTAAAAAATAATTTAAAAGGCTTCAAGAAATCTGGACATGGTATATAATCAGGGCAATCTTTACAACCCAATGTGATTCCGATATTCTCCTTTTTTAAACTGCAAATTATTTTATCTGAATAACAGCCTGTGGCCGGGTAAAAACATGGTTTTTCACCTTTTTTGATTTCTATTCTTCCAATAGATGCAGAAGTGATCCGAAGATCAAAATCTTTGTCACTTTTTCCATGAGAAATCAATTTTACCCAGGTACCTAACTTTTTACTTTTTCCTTCAATCCAAGGTTGCTCGGGATCTTTTTTAGCTCAGTTACATCAAGCAAATCATAAGCTTCCAAAACTGCTCTGCCTTCAAGAAAAGATGATATTTCTTCCCTAAACTTTTTAACTTCCTTATTCTGCTTTTTCTTTTTTTGGCTCCCCACACTAATCTCCCCCTTAGATAATTGTTCGAGATCGTAACTCGAACACTCTCAATATTTACATTTAAAAGAACAGATGTTTAATAATAGACCTAATAAAATACTCTGTAAAGTTTTGAGAATTATATTTCAACAATGTGTTTCACTAAATCGTTACGAATATTATATTTTCTACTCAGTACATACCAGGGGATACAAATTTTTATAATTAAAAAAGGGTAAAGTCCAAAAGACAAATTAATCAAATGGACTTCACCCTATTTTCTGAAAGAAAGTCTGTATAAACTTTTCCTTTTTTAAATACTGATTCTTCTATGAACTTTTTATAAAAAGGAATAGTTGTTTTTATACTTCCGCCTTGACTATTAATGCCAGCAATCGTAAATTTTTCTAAAGCTTTCTTAGACTTAGAAATTGCCTTCCGGCGATTTTTGCCCCAAATAATAAGTTTTGCTAAAAGCGAATCATAAAAAGGCGGAATTTCATATCCAACTTCCAATTTAGAATCTAAGTGAGAATCTATTCTTATATATGGATCTTCAGGAGGAAAAAAATGAGTGATTTTGCCACTAATAGGCGAAAATTTTTTTTCAGGGTCCTCGGCATAGATTCTAAACTCAATGGCATGTCCAGAAAATTTTATATCTGACTGATCATAACCTAATTCTTCTCCTGCAGCCAAACGAATCTGTTCTTTTACTAAATCTACTCCTGTAATCATTTCTGTGATTGGGTGTTCTACTTGTAGCCTCCCATTAATCTCTATAAAGTAGAAATCGCCATCTTCTATGAGTAGAAATTCAATTGTTCCTGCATTGTTTAAGAAAACTGCCTTTGCTGCTGCCAGAGCTACCTCTCCCATTTCTTTCCGCTGTTTTTTTGTTATTTGAGCAGGGGCTTCCTCAATTAATTTCTGATGACGGCGTTGAAGAGAACAGTCTCTTTCACCTAAATGGATAATATTTCCATTATGATCAGCCAAAATCTGGAACTCTATATGCCGAGCTTTGAAAAAATATTTTTCTATATATACCTTAGGGTCCCCAAAAGATGATTTTGCTTCGCTTTGAGTAAGTAGGAAACGATCTTTAAGTTCTTTATCATTATTAACAACTTTTATTCCTCGACCCCCACCACCGGCAGCCGCTTTAAGGACAACTGGATAGCCAATTTTTCTGGCAATCTCTATTGCTTGCCTTTCATTTTTAACTTCCTCATCGCTACCAGGAATAACCGGAACCCCTGCAAATGCCATTGTTTGTTTGACCTGTACTTTATTATTTATTTGCTCCATCGTTTCAATAGAAGGCCCAATGAAAACTACTTTGCAATCTCTACACATCCGGGCAAATAGAGTATTTTCTGCCAGAAACCCATAACCTGGGTGAATAGCATCAGCTCCTGTAATTTCTGCTGCAGATAAAATAGTAAATGGATATAAATAACTTCTATCAGTTTGAGGAGGGCCAATACAAATAGCTTCATTAGCTAGTTTTACATGAGGTGATTTTGCATCAGCTTGGGAATAAACAGCCACTGTGGGAATTTTAAGTTCTTTGCAGGCTTTTATTATTCTAACTGCACATTCACCTCTATTGGCAATCAATATCTTATCAAACAACTTAGCCAATCTACCTCACCTCCTTATTATCTTCTAATTCTTCTAAAGGCTTATATAGAAATAATACCTCTCCATATCCTACTGCTTTTCCGTTATCAACTAAAATCTTTTTAATTAACCCTGGTTCCTCAGCTTTAATTTCGTCCTTTAATCCCATTGCTTCAAGGATACAAACAGCTTGTCCTGCTTCTACCTTATCTCCTACTTTTACATATGGATCGGCATCAGGTTGAGGAGCTCTATAGAAAGTACCCACCATTGGAGCAACAATTTCTTTCCAATTGTCTGGGTATTTCTTCTCTGATTCTTCAAATACTACAACCTTAGTGTTTTTTTCAGCAAT
The DNA here is from genome assembly GCA_964345445.1 of uncultured Candidatus Saccharibacteria bacterium. GTDB lineage: Bacteria > Patescibacteriota > CPR2_A > CAYFQT01 > CAYFQT01 > CAYFQT01. Next base: position 9,894 of record CAYFQT010000004.1, on the reverse strand, counting down.
ATTTTTTTCTTTATTAGTAACAATAGGCATTCCTTTTCGAATCAAAATTATAGAGCCATTTTTTTCAATCTCCAACTCATTAATTCCGCTTTCCTCAACAGCTTTTACCAATTCTTTAATCTCTTCCATATCCACACCCATACTTATCACCTACTTTCAATAATAATTTAGAGAGATTTACCTAATCTTCTTTGTATTTCTTCTCGAAGCTCATGGGCATAAATAAAGTTCTCTTCTTCTAATAACCTATACAAATTTCTAAGTTTTGTTTTGCCGAACAAACTATAGAAATCCCTTTCTTTTCCATCACTCATTCTAAATCTCCATTCTGCTAGCCCCAATCTAGAATCTTCCTCTTCGAGATCATCAGGAGAGGGACTTGTAGGAATATAACGAATGTGAGTCATCAATCTCCTTAATGATGTATTTTTTATCCTATTGATACAAACTCTCAATCTTTTTTGTTTTTCCATCTTAGCCAGCTGGATTATTGGTAGGAAACCACTAATCTTCAAATTCTCTAAATCATCACAAAGATGAGATATGTCACACAGTTCTCTATATAGCTTCCGTAAAGGTATATTCCTAAAATCTGTTTGTTCTTCTGTTAACTCAATAACTTCTACTTTATCCATTTTCTGCCTAGAGAAACAAACCGATGGATCACCAGGCTCATCTTTTTGAACTAAAGCATCGATAACTAATGATGCAGTAACCTTTTCTTCGGTTATTATAAAATTTCTTTTTTCAGCAGGATTTCCACCACGTTGAGATTTGGGATACATTACTAAAATCTTATCTGGCACTTCAATTAAAAACATTTTCATTCCCTCCACCTTCCTTTTATTAAGTTGTTAAAAATACATATATTTCCACTGCGAGAACAATATTTTACACCTTTTGTTTTAAAAATCAAGGTATATGTCAAATAAACTTAAAAAGAGCCAAAAATTAGCTCTTTCAGAATGTAAAAAAGATTGATTATTTTTTTAAAATCACCATAAAGGCTTCTTGGGGAATATCTACTTTGCCAAAACGCTTTAGTCTTTTCTTCCCTTTTTTCTGTTTTTCTAATAATTTTCTCTTTCTGGTTACATCACCGCCATATAACTTGGCTGTAACATCTTTGCTTAAAGCCGGGATATCTTCTCGGGCTAAAATTCTACTGCCTACTGTTGCCTGCAAGGCAACTTTAAAAAGCTGCTGAGGAATTATGTTTTTTAATCTCTGCACTAAATCTCTACCTGTCTGATAAGTTTTTTCTTCAGGGACAATTTGAGAAAGTGGTGCAACTTTATCCCCAGCTACTAAAATATCCAATTTCACTAATTTGGCTGGGCGAAAATCCAAAAATTCATAATTTAGGGAAGCATAACCAGAGGAGACACTTTTAAGTTGATCATAAAAATCAATAATAATTTCTGATAAAGGAATATCATAGGTTAAAAAACAAGTTTTGGGATCTAGATATTTAGTATCTTTATATTTACCTCTTTTACTTTGTGTTAATTTCATTATTGGACCTAAATATTTAGAGGGGGTGATAATTTCTAGGCGTACATATGGCTCATAAATATTCACGATTTCTGATGTTGGGGGTAACTCAGATGGGCTACTGATTGTAATTTCCCTTGTCCCCTGCCCCTTGCCCCTTGTCTTTATTTTATATTGTACACTTGGCGCAGTAATCACTAAATCCAAATCATATTCCCGGCAGAGTCTTTCTTTTGTAATATCCAAATGCAGAAGCCCCAAAAAACCACACCTGAAACCCATCCCTAAAGCCGGGGAGCTTTCTGAACGAAATGATAAAGCTGCATCATTTAATTGTAATTTTTCTAAAGCTTCTTTGAGATCCTGGGGGTCTCCAGAAGTTGTATAAATGGAAGCAAAAACATAAGGTTTAATCTGTTTATAGCCCGGCAAAGGCTTTATTTTTGATCTTTTATCTTTTATCTTTGATATTGTAATCGTGTCTCCAACCCTTGCTTTTTGTACAGTTTTTAAGCCAGTTATAATATATCCAATTTCTCCAACTTGCAAGATTTTTTTGGATTTCAACTCTGGTTTGAAATAACCCACTTCAGTTGCATCACAAAATGTCTTTGAGGCCAAAAAATTAATTTGATCTCCAGGCCTTACCTGTCCATCCACAATCTTTACATAACAAATTACTCCTTTATAAGGATTAAAGATAGAATCAAAAATCAAACAAGATAAAGGTTTTTTGGGATCACCCTTTGGTGGAGGAATGCGCCTGATTACTGCTTGTAAAATTTCCTCAATCCCTCTTCCTTCTTTGGCTGAAGCTGTAAGTATTTCTTCTTTTTTAATATTCAATACAGATTCAATCTCTGCACTGACTTTCTTGATATCAGCTTGGGGAAGATCGATTTTATTTATAACAGGAATAATTTTCAGATTTTGTTTTTTAGCTAGGTTAAGGTTACCCAAAGTTTGAGCTTGAATTCCTTGTGTGGCATCTATCAATAAAATTGCTCCTTCAACACAAGCTAGTGCCCGGGAAACTTCATAAGTAAAATCCACATGACCAGGAGTATCAATTAAATTTAAAGTGTAAAAATCAAAATTTAAAATTTTTGAATTTTTATCTGTAACTTTGCACTTTGATTTTTGATATTTGAACTGCATGCGGACTGGTTGCATCTTTATAGTAATCCCTCGTTCCCTTTCTAAATCCATCTGATCTAAAAATTGTTCTCTCATTTTTTGTTTAGGGACAGTATCAGTTATTTCCAAAAAACGGTCAGCCAAAGTAGACTTCCCGTGGTCAATGTGGGAAATTATACAGAAATTACGGATATTTTGTTGATTAATCTTTTTTTCTGACATAATAATCCTCTCCAATATTATATATGAAATTTGAAAAAAATAATATTTATATCTTCATTTTATTGTTCCAAAGCAGTATAATTAAAAATAGCACATAATGGTTAGCGTATAGCATATAGCGGGTAGCGCTTAGCGAATAGTATTGGTGGGGTCGCATAGTGGTCTAGTGCGCCTGTTTGGAGAACAGGTAGGTCCGTAAGGGCCTCGCGAGTTCAAATCTCGCCCCCACCGCCACGTCGGAACAAACTTCCAGTTTTCGCGATTTAACAAAGTGAAATCGCTATCACTTACAGTTTACTCCTCCTCTTTCGCGAAAATTGAAAATTTTCGCGAGTGAAAATATACATCTTGCTTTAGTAGGCTATACCGTTCCATAAACTTCTCCTCTTTCGCAAAAATACTGAAGCATTTTTTGCAAGTGAAATAATTTTAAAATAAAAAAAGGATGTTAACTTTGTTAATATATTAAGTCAACGCCCTTAATTGGAGATCTGTTTTTGAATTCAAAGTGTATGCTCCAAATTTTCAATTCGGTTATAGGTTTCCGGAACTGATTCCTCTGGACGATCAAATTCAATTCCGAAAGTTCGTTTATACCTCCGTCCACCGAATTGTTTAATATCAACTTCTTCAGGTTTTAAGTCAGGAAAATCTTTTTTTGCCTCATTAAAAAGATTCATGAAATGAGACAATTGAGATCCATAAATGTTTGTTCTGATCACGCATATTTTAGCATATGTGGAGTATTCACGAATAATTTTCATTGATTTCGATTCGAAACCAACATCCAAATTAAACACCTCCCTGTTCATTTTCGCTCATTTACTATTTATTCAATTTTTAAGAAAACAGTATAACATAGATATTAAAGACAGTCAAGGGGAAATATTTTTTAGAAAAGAAAAAAGCCCCGCTTCGTAGTTTTAATAACTCCACGGGGCAATGCAATTTGAAGGCCTTTGTTCATGGTTCAGATTAGGGTTGAAAATTCGGATCTGGATTAGGAATTTCTTTTTCTCCTTGAGCAAAAACCTTTTTGACATCTTCTGCCGTTTTAATAACTCCTGAAGGCAACGACGGTCTCGGTTTGGCCTCTAGCGGAAGTGTAATTGTAGTTTGAACAAAACCTTCAGGAACATCTTGACCACTGCTCGTTGAAAAGAAAAATTCTTTTCCATTCGAAAAAACAGTAACACTTGACATCAAATTCACCTCTTTCTTTATTATTCAATCCAGCCTATATTTTTTATTCAATTTTTAAGAAAACAGTATAACATAGATATTAAAGACAGTCAAGGGAAAATATTTTTTAGAAAAGAAAAAAGCCCCGCTTCGCAGTTTTAATAACTCCACGGGGCAATGCAATTTGAAGGCCTTTGTTCATGGTACAGATTAAGGTTGAAAGCTCGGATCTGGATTAGGAATTTCTTTTTCTCCTTGGTAATAAACCTCTTTGATGCCTTCTGCTGTTTTGATAACTCCTGAAGGTATTGATGGTATAGGTTCAATCTTGTGCGGAATTGTAACTACCATTGGCACAAAATCTTCAGAAACTTCTTGATTAGGGCTCGTTGAAAAGAAAAATTCTTTTCCATTCGAAAAAACAGTAACACTTGACATCAAATTCACCTCTTTCTTTATTAATCAATCCAGCCTATATTTTTTATTTAATTTTTAAGATAAAAGTATAGCATAGATATTATAAATAGTCAATAACTTTATGCGAAAAATAGTTAACTGATATGAATAGTATATTTGCAAAAATAAGAAAATTAATATTTTTGGTTTTTATAATAACTTTGGTTGTTACTTTTTTCACTCGGAAAAACTACCGCAAGGTTGATGAAATTGCCCCTGAAGTTTTAGAAAAACCAATTCAAAAAGAACTTTCTGAAAGTGAAAAAGAAAATATTGAATTTGAAAAAGATGGCATCAAATATCAATTAGAGCCACTTTACCATTATGAAATAAATGGACTTATTGTGCACGAAATGACATATGATAATTGGTATAGTCTTTCCAAACACGATAGTATTTTTCCAAAAGATTTATGTATGATTTGGGGCGAGAATACTGAAAGTAAAGCTTATCAAGACAAAGAGTTGAAATTTTCTCAAGATATGCGTTTTTGCTTTTGGCGATATTCTGGAAATATCAAATTTAATAATAATGAAATCTCCAACAATCACTTATTAACCAATGAAAAAGAACTGAATAAAAAAGCAAAATCACTTAAAAACGGGGATCAAGTTAAAATTAAGGGGAAATTAGTCAATGTAATAGAGACTGATAAAGAAGATCCTCTTTATTCTTCTAAAATTCAATCAAGCACAGATAGAGAAGATACTGGTGCTGGAGCTTGCGAAGTAATTCTGGTAGAAGATATTGAAATACTTAAAAAAGGCAATCCTATCTCCAATACTTTATATACAATCAGCCTTTATGGACTTTTTGGACTTATTCTTTTTAATGTGATATATTTTTTCTTCAGGCATTTTTTCGGTAAAAATTATTAATAATTTGAGAATTTAATGAAACAATGGTCAAAAATCAATATCATCAAAGATAGCCAAAGAGTTGAGTTGGATAGTAATAAGGGTTTTGTTAAGATAATATTTGGTTAATAATTATGGCAATGAAAAAAATTTTTCCAAATGAAATAATTACAACCACTAAATATTTTGGTGTGCATCAAGATTGGGAAGTTCCAATACCAGGTTTTTTTATTATTACTTCCAGAAAAAATAGACGATCTATTGCTGATTTTAAAGATAAAGAAGCAGAAGAATTTATAAAATTAGTACAAACTTTAAGAAAAGGAATGAAAGATATATTAAAAATAGAGGACATTTATCTTTTTCAAAATGAAGATAGTAAACATAAATTCCATCTATGGATGTTTCCTAGATATGATTGGATGGAGAAATTTGGCCGAAACATCCAATCAGTAAGACCCATAATGAATTATGCTAAAGAAAATATGGTAAAAGATAATATCATAAAAGAAGTTAAAGAGATGGCTGAACAAATGAGAAAATATTTACTACTTAAAACACACCGGGTGTGTGTAAATTAAGGTAATATATCATGGATCAGATTGAAGAAATTAAGCAAAAATTGAATATTGTGGATGTGATTTCTTCCTATGTTCCCTTAAAAAAGATTGGGAGGAATTTTAAGGCTCTCTGCCCTTTTCATGCAGAAAAAACTCCTTCTTTTCTTGTTTCTCCAGAAAAACAAATCTGGCATTGTTTTGGCTGTGGAGAGGGAGGAAGCATTTTTGATTTTGTAATGAAAATGGAAGGGGCGGAATTTCCCGAAGCTCTAAGAATTTTGGCCAAAAAAGCCGGGGTAAAACTGAAAAGAACAGACCCCAAATTAAGGAGTAAAAAAAATCGTCTTTATGAAATTTCCGAGCAAGCCAAAGATTATTTTAAAAGAACGCTACATAGCCCAACAGGGGAAAAGGCCTTAGAATATCTCAAAAAAAGAGGATTTTCTGATAAAACTATTGCTGAATTTGAATTGGGATTTGCTCCAGATTCTTCCCAAGCCTTAAGTAATTTTTTAAATAAAAAAGGATATAAAGAACAAGAAATCTATGATGCTGGATTATCTGTTGAAAAGAGCTCAATGTTTAACGCTCAGCGCTCAGCAAAATATTATGACCGTTTTAGAGGAAGGATCATTTTCCCTATTTTTAATATCTATGGAGATATAATAGGCTTTGGGGGGAGAATATTGGCCAGGCAAGAAACAGAAAAAACAGCAAAATATATCAATACACCTCAAACTCTAATTTATGATAAAAGCCGGGTAATTTATGGCTTACATAAAGCCAAAGGTGATATAAGAGACAAAGATCAAGTTGTAGTTACCGAAGGATATATGGATGTTATACCATCCCATCAGGCAGGGGTATGCAATGTTGTTTCTTCTTCAGGCACTGCTTTAACTGAAGGCCAAATTGATATTTTAGGCCGATATACTAAAAATATTAACCTTGCTTTTGATATAGATTTAGCCGGAGATACAGCCACTTATAGAGGAATTGAGTTGGCTTTAGAAAAGGGATTAAATGTTAAAATTGTTCAAATTCCCACAGGCTCTGACCCTGGTGAGTGTATCAAAAAAGATGTTGCTCTCTGGAGGAAAGCAATTTCTGAAAGTTTATATTTTCTAGATTTTTATTTCCAAAATGTATTTTCCAAAATAAAAGAAAAAACACTAACTTTGGAAGACAAGAAAAAAGCAGCCACAAAACTTCTGCCAATAATCAAAAAAATCCCTGATAAGATTGAACAAGCCCATTATATCCAGAAATTAGCTGCCAAATTAAAAGTCTCCGAAAAAGTAATCTATGATGCCTTAGGCAATATTAAAATGCAAAAAAGCACCTATACTTCAAGAGAAAAAAGAAGAGAAGAAAAAAGATCTGTTGACCAAATGAGAGTTTTACAACAGCGTCTTTTAGGACTAGTTTTAAATTTTCCTGAATATATAAAACATTTAGTAACTAACCTAGAAGCTGATTGTTTTACTTTTCCTGATTTGAAAGAAATATATACCCACCTGCAATCTTTTTATACTAAATATAATGACAAATTTAACTCAAAAAAATTTACTGAAAAATTAAGCTCTGACTTGTCTTATAAAGTTGATATGATAACATTAGAAATAGAGCATTTCTATCCCAATATAGATAAAAAAATTATTACCGAAGAAATAGATTCTTATATTTCAAGGCTTAAGAAAATCAAATTAGAAAAAGAGAAAAAGAAATTAGAAGAAGAAATTAGAAAAGCAGAAAGCCTAAAAGATAAGAAAAAATTAGCTTCTTTGATGAAAAAATTCCAAAGAATAGCCAAAGAAATTAAATAAAAGCCTATTCCTGGTAGCTGGCAAGCGACCAGAACGGCCCATTCCCCCCAATGGCCATTGGGGAAGGAAATAGGGGAGAAATATATAATGCCTAGAAAAAAGAAAACTAAGCTTTCTAAAAAAAGGAAAAAAAGTGTGAGTAAAAAGCCTAGAGGAAGGTCTAAAAAATCTAAGAGAAAATTCTCTAAAACTTCTTCAAAAAAATTAAAGAAAACTAGAATTAGAAAGAAAACTACCCCAAAGAGAAAAACAAAGAAAAGAAAAACTCCTTCCAAGAAAACTAAGAAAAAATTGACTAAAAAGAAAGCTAAAACTATCAAAAAGGCAAAAAGAAAAACCTCCAAGAAAGTAAAAACCCCAAAGAAGAAAACAATCAAAACTTCTTTGGGTAAAACATTGAAAGAAATAATTTTAAAAGGGAAAAGACGGGGATTTATTACTCAGAAAGAGATTTTAGATTCTGTGCCCGATGTTGAAAACAATATTCAGGCTTTAGATAATTTATATGCTGATCTTATAAAAGAAGGGGTTGAAATAAAAGAAGAGAGAGGAAAAGAGGTAGAAAAAATAGCAAAAGAAAAACCTCTTTCTAAAAAAACACCCAGGGAAGAAATAAAAAAGAAAGTAACTAAAAATATTTCTGATGACTCTGTGAAAATGTATTTAAGAGAAATTGGCGAGGTGCCTTTGCTTATAGCTGAAGAAGAAATCGAATTAGCTAAAAGGATTGAAAAAGATGATCCAGAAGCTAAAAAAATGCTAGCAGAAGCTAATTTGAGATTGGTAGTTTCTATTGCTAAAAAATATATTGGTCGAGGATTAGAATTTGTAGATTTAATTCAAGAAGGTAATTTAGGCTTAATTAAAGCTGTCCAAAAATATGATTGGCGGAAGGGATATAAATTTTCTACCTATGCTACCTGGTGGATCCGGCAGGCTATTACCCGAGCTATAGCTGATCAAGCTCGAACTATCCGTATTCCTGTGCATATGGTAGAGACTATAAATAAATTGATTCGTGTACAAAGAAGGCTAGTCCAAGATTTAGGACGAGAACCATTGCCGGAAGAAATTGCTGCGGAGATGGATATGGACCTAAAAAAAGTTCAACATATTCTTAAAATTTCTCAAGATACTGTATCTTTGGAAACACCTGTAGGAGAGGAGGAAGATTCTCAGCTTAGTGATTTTATAGAAGATGAAGAAACTCTCTCTCCAGAAGAATCAGCAGCCCATCAGCTTTTAAAAAATCATATAAAAGAAGTTCTCTATTTCCTAACTCCTCGTGAACAGAGAATTTTGCGAATGCGCTTTGGTTTAGATGATGGACGAGGCCATACATTAGAAGAAGTTGGGCAAGAGTTTGGAGTAACTCGGGAAAGAATTCGTCAAATTGAAGCCAAGGCCCTCCAAAGACTGAAAAAACATAGAGAAAGTAAGAAATTAAAAGATTATTTGAAATAAATCCCTCATTCCTTCACTCCTCTACACCTTCATCACTTCATATGATCCGGGGTAGCTCAATGGTAGAGCAACTGACTGTTAATCAGTGGGTTGTCGGTTCGAGTCCGACCCCCGGAGCCAATACGTTTTTATTCGAACCATGGTTAAAAAAGATATCAAAGAGTTCAGAGAAATCAGTCTTTGATATCTCATTGTCCCTTGCGTATACCTTTTCAAAGAAAGCTTGATTGAGCTTTCTTTTTGTTTGTGGTTTGGCTTTCATATACGCACCATAACAATTGGATGCCATCTTTGTGGCAATCTCAATGACCTTTGCATAGCTTTCTTTTTTTATCTCGGCAACTTGCAGCTTGTTTTCCATAACAGCTGTCTCTTTCCCGATTCGGTCCTGCTCTTTCTTCAACAGATCAATATCAATTGCATTGGCATAGAAAGCTTGCAGGAGCTTCATCTTTTCATTCTCCAGCTCGTTTAGTCTCCTGGTAATATACTTACGTTCCACGGTGCTGTTCTTGTTCTTTTCTACTAACTGATCTTCAAACTTCTTGGCCAATTCTTGGACAACATGTTTGGGTAGCTGAATTCTCTCATAGAGATCCTCAATAAGCTTTTCAATAATGCTGATTTCGATGTACTTTTGCTGGCATCCGTTCCTTCTTTTCCGACCCAGACAATAATAGTAGAGATGCCCCTTTG
>CAYFQT010000003.1:0-22916 GCA_964345445.1 uncultured Candidatus Saccharibacteria bacterium | reverse complement strand
ACAGCAGAAATGGCTACTCACTCTGCTTTAACTGGACATATAGTCCTATCTACTCTGCACACCAATGATGCAGCAGGAGCTATCCCCCGACTTATTGATATGAAAGTAGAGCCCTTTTTGATTGCTTCTTCAGTAAATACAGTAGTTGCCCAAAGATTGGTCAGAAAAATTTGTCCTCATTGTCGCAAAGAATATGAGTTATCCAAAGATCTCCTAAATGATATAAGAGTAAAAATTGAAATTAAAAAAATGCCCCCTCAAAAACAGAAAATAATTGATATTAGAAAATCTATAAAACTCTACCGGGGTGAAGGTTGTGATCAATGCAATAATACAGGATATAAAGGTAGAATTGGTATTTTTGAAGTTTTGCCGGTTACCCCCACAATAGAAAAATTACTTTTAAAAAAAGTCCCAGCTTCTGAAATTCAAGAAAAAGCTATAGGTGAAGGGATGCTCACTATAAAACAAGATGGGGTTCTAAAAGTTCTGGATGGAATAACAACATTGGAAGAAGTATGGCGGGTAACTTCGGAGTAATTTATAATGAAAAATACAAAAATACATAATCAAGGAATGACTTTAATAGAAATAGTTACCTTAATTGGTGTTATTGCTATAGTTGCTGGAATAACAGTATATTCTTTTTCCTATATTTCCCCTTCTATAAAACTTTCTCAAGACAGCAAACAAATTGTAGCTGATCTGAGAAAAGTCCAGCAACTGGCTGTAACTGAGCAAAAAAATCATCTAATTAGATTTAATCAAACAAATAAAAGTTATCAATTAATTAGAGTTATAGACAGCAGTGAAGAAGTATTAAATACAACTAGCCTATCGAAGGGAATTTCCTTTTCCTCTATTGATTTAGATCCTTCATCTTTTGAAGTTAAATTTAATTCAGCAGGAACTCCCTCAAGTTCAGGAACAATTACATTAGCCAATAATAAAGGAAAAAATAAAACAATACAAATTGCCCCCAGTGGATTTGTAAATATTCCATAAAAGGATAAAAAATGAAAAAACACTCAGATCTTAAATCTCAGACTCAAAACTCAGACTCAAAAATTTCTTCTGGTTTCACCGTAATTGAAGTAGTTATTGCTATTAGTATTTTAATTATAGGAATTCTAGCTGTTATGCAACTATTCCCTCAAGGCTTGAGTATTTCTCGATTGTCTAAACAGATGAGTGTAGCCAATAATTTAGCCCAAGCCAAAATAGAAGAAGTAATAGCCAAACATTATGATGATATAGGGACAGGAATAATTGAAACTAGAGGCAAGATAGACAGCGATCCCCAAAGTCAATTTTATATCTATGAAAGACAAACAGAAGTAGACCTAATAGATGCTGATTTAAATGATTCTTTAGAAGACATAGGCTTTAAAAAAATCACTGTTTATATTTGGTGGCAAGAAAAAGATCAAGAAAAAAATATCACTTTAAGAAGAATTTTAACTAAAAAGTAAGGTCATTTATGAAAAAAATCTCAAATCTCAAATCTGGTTTTACTCTAATCGAAATTACTATTGCTATTACTATTGCTATTATTATAATCACCGCAGTTTACGCCAGTTTTACTATGGGCGAAAAAGTTTCCAGAAAAAGTCTACAAAAAGCAGAACTGGCTCAAAATGGAAGAATTTCTTTAGATAGAATTTCTCGGGAAATCAGACAAACAACAGAAATGGTAACTTTGTTACCCCTGGATAAAAGTGACCCTAGTAACCCTCCTCCTTCATCAATCAAATTTGAAGACGGCCATACAGAATATACAAGATATATAACTTATTACAAAGATGGAACAAACCTCAAACGAAAAATTAGTCATTATTATTTTGGGGACACCGACCCTCCTTCTGACCAGTGGGTGGTGTGGAATGCCGAAGATTCTTTTGGTAATCCACCCACAGAAAAAGTTGATGAGGATCAAACAATAGCTGAATATATTGATCAATTAGAATTTTATGGGGAAAAAGTTATAAATATAGATTTAACTGTCCAAAAAAATGAGGATACAATTGATTTTAGCACCTCTGCTTTTGGACGGAATTTGTAAAAAATTGAACTATGAAAAACCTCTGGCAAAAAAACAAAAAAAATATGATCAAAAATCCTCAACAGGAAAAGGGATTTGCCCTAGTTATTACTTTTATTGTTCTGCTTTTACTTTTGCTTTTAGGGGTATTTTTCATTGGGTTTGTAATTACTGAATTCAAGATAGCTGTAAGCCAAAAAGTAGGCGTACGAGCTTTCTTTTTAGCTGAATCAGGGGTTGAAGAAGCTATATTTAAAGTAAAAAATGATTCAACTTATAAAAACAATTTTGAACAAGGGACTTTCGATCCTTCCTCTGGTACTTTCAGCCGTACTCTTGTATTTGCCGATGGAGAATCATATACAGTAGAAATTGTAAGTTTAGCTCCAGGGGAAGCCCAAGTTACCTCTTACGGTTATTTCGCAACCGGTGAAGGAACAGCACAAAGAAAAGTTAAAGTTAAAATAATTAAAGGTTTAAATCCTAATCCTACCTGGGATAAGGCAGTATATGCTTCAGATGACATTGATTTTTTTGCTACTAACACTGATATTACTGGCAATATTTATGCCAAAGATGATATTGATATTTGGGGTTTTTCTGATGTTGATGTCACTGGCAATGCTGACGCCTATGATGAGATTGATAAATCTTTCTTTTCTAGTTTTGATGTGACAGGAGAAAAACATGATTCAGTAACCTATCCTCCTCCACCAGATGAAATTGAAATGCCTCAAATAGATTTTGATTCCGATAATTCTAATTCATTCTTAAGCCAAGCAGAAGAAGTAGGAACAGTGTATACTCAAAATCAATTCAAAAATCTCCTAAAAAACTCTCCGGTTACTTTAGATGGTATAATTTATGTTAAGGGGGAAATAGATATTAAAAAGAATCAATCTTTAACAGTAAATGGAATTTTAGTGGCTGACGGAGATATTAAAGTAGGAATGACTTCTCTATTTCCTTTATTTGGAGACAGTGGACTTGTCATAAATACCCCATCCGACAGCGGTCCTTCAGGTATATTAACCAAAGGGAAAATAAAAATTGGTGTCCATGCTAAAGATGTAAGTATTTCCGGATTAGCCTATGCTTGTGATGAATTCCGCCTGTTTAATTTTTCTTCAAATATTAGCCTAACAGGAGGAATCATTGCTAGAGAAGTTAATATTTTAACCGCCTGGCAAGCTCCAAACATTATATTTGATGCAGATAGAATCAATACAATACTTATTCAGGAAGCTTCTGAATCACCAACAATAGAAGTAGAACATTGGGAAGAAGAATATTAAATGATATAATAAAATAAATGACTAATGACCAATTACTAATTTCTAATCAGGTCCTAATGACCAAAAAACAAAATTCTAAATCCGAAATACTAAATTCTAAACAATACCAAAGCACGAGTGACCAAAATACTAAACACTTTTTTGGACATTTGCATATATTTGTTTGTTTTAACAAACAAATCTTCAGCGAAAGCTGAAAGTTTAGAATTTAGAATTTGTTTAGGATTTAGTGCTTAGAAATTAGGATTTATCTCTTTAATTAGGTCAATTAGGAATTAGAAATTTTAATAAGGAATTATAGTATGGGATTTTTATCTTCAGGAAAAAAAGATGTTTTTGGCTTGGATATTGGAGCTCAAACTATTAAAGTGCTTCAATTTAAAAAGAAGGGTAAATTAATTTACCTCTTTGCTTATAATAGTATGCCTACCCCCCCTGGCTCTATAGAAAAAGGCAGAATAAAAGATAAAAAAGCTATTGTTCAAACTATACAGAAAGCTTGTGCCCAAAGTAAAATTCACCCTATTAAAACCAAAAAAGTAATTTCTCTTCTGCCTGAAACACTGGTATTTACCAAAATTATTGAGGTAGCTCCAGGGATGTCCAAAGAAGAAATTACCGAAGCTCTAAAATGGGAAATAGATGAATCCATTCCATATTCTTTTGAAGAAATATATATGGATTGGCATATTTTAAAAACACCAGTAACTAACAAAAATAAAAAAACTAAGATTTTAATGCTTGTATCCCAAAAAAAAGTAGTCAATGATTATGTAGACACTTTTCTTGAGGCAGATTTAGAACCCTTGGCTTTAGAAATTCAACCTTCAGCAGTGACTAGAGCATTAGTTAAAAAAGGATCACTCAAAGGAATATTAATTGCCGATATTGGAGCTTTAACAACAGGTATTACTATTTATGACCAAGGATCTATCCAGCTTACTTGCAGTGTCCTGCATGGAGGAGAAGACTTTACTGGAGCTGTGGCTAAAACTTTAAAAATAGATCCACAAGAGGCAGAGAGAATTAAACTAAATCCTTCAAAACCAGAAACTTTAGCTCAAATCCAAAAAGCTATCTCTCCACTTTTAGAAATTATAAGTAAAGAAATGCGAAGATCTATTAAATATTATCAAGATTATTCAAAAAGTGAGATTAAAAAAATATTTCTATGTGGTGGGGGAGCAAATTTGCCCGGACTTGACTCCTATTTTTCTGACATAACAAAAATCAAAACTGAAATTGGTAATCCTTGGGTTAATATAACTACTTATCCCTTGAAAGCCGTCCCTAAAATTAAAGCTCCAACTTATACATCTGTTATAGGACTGGCTTTGAGAGAATTAATAGAGTAAATTAATTAGTTAGGGTTAAGGTTACAAAACTTGCCCAGAAAGCTTTCTGGGCCCGTATCGTCTTTTGGTTACGAAGAGTTCGTCAATAAAAATTTACGTAACCGTAACCAAATTTCGATACGCACTTCCTAACCGTAACCGAAAGACGAATAAACATATGATTAAAGTTAATCTTTTACCCCCACGCTTTCAAGAAAAAGGTAAAAAAGCCAAAAAAAGTGCTTTAGTTTTAGTAATGGCTATAATAATAATCTTGGTAATTTCTTTTGGCATAGTATTTCTTTTTAGTCTTCAACATACATTTCAGGGAGAAGTCAATAAAGTTAAAAAAGAGCTTAAAACCCAAGAAGAGAAAAATGCTTCATATTCTGAAATAGAACAAAAAGTATCCAGCCTAAACAACAAACTTAAAGATATAAAAACCTTACAGCAAAACCGCATTTATTGGTCTTCGCTTTTAAAAGAATTAGCTTTGTCTACTCCTACTGATATCTATATTGGTCAACTTTCTGTGTGCGAAAAAGAAGAGGAAAAGAAAATTAATATCAAAGGGGAAGCTTCTTCAAGGCGATCAGTAATGAAATTTAAAGAAAAACTTTCTGCTTCTGATTATTTCAAAGCAGTGGATTTTAATTCTTCTAATTTAGAGAGTAAAAATGACCCTTCATCCCCAGTAGACTTTACCTTAACTTTGTATATAAAATAGAGGCCTATTCTCCCCGATGGCCATCGGGGAGACGGCCCGTTCCGATTGACAAAAGTCAATCGGGAATAGGGAAATAAAATGAAAAATAAATTATCTTCTTTGTATATAATAATCATCATCACTTCTATAATTATTTTAGGATTAGCTGTTTTTGTTATTAGACCTAAAGTAAACAACCTAATCTCTTCCTATAAACAAAAACAAGAAAAAGAAACAGAACTTATCCAAGCTAAACAAAAAGAAAAAGATTTGGAAAAATTAGAAGATGAATATAAAGATATTGAAGATCAATTATCTAAAGCATATCAAGCTCTACCTTCTGAAAAAGAAGTTTCTGATTTAATAATTCAAATTGAAGCATTGGCAAAAGAATCTGGGAGTATTTTAGAAACTATTCAGTTAGTAGGTGAAGAAACAGATGAAAAAGAAAAAGAGAAAGAAGAAGAAAAATCTCCTTTTACTCAAACAACAGAAAGTGAAAATCTTCCCGGAGCCTATGAATTGTCTGTGCAAATAAAATTAACCACAGATTATTATAAATTTTTGGGTCTCTTAGAATTTTTAGAAAATCTCTCTCGATATGTAGATGTAACTTCTTTAAATATAAAAGCAAACGAAAGTGATAATACAATGCAAGTCAGTTTATCTCTGGTAAGTTATATTAAACCTTAAGAAAAGTTATGAAGTGACAAGACCTGGTACTTGCCAGGGCGATATGTGGAAATAAGTTTCCCCGCGAAATTTTAATTATCTTGCTCGCGAAAATGCTTTAGCATTTTCGCGAAAGACGAAGGAAGGGACTATGGATAAAAAAAATATCTCTGGAGCAATAAAATCAAGCCCTGTTAAAATAAAAGCAAAATCCCCAATTAAAAAATATTATAAAACAATAATTGCTATTGTAATTATTGTCTTAATAGTTGCAGGCGGTGCCTTGGGAATTATAAAATACACCAATTGGAAAACAAAACTTGATCAAGATAAAACGGGCGGACAAGAAGGAGCTGCCATAATAAAAATTGATACTGAAATTTTAGAAGAAATTAAAGATTGGAAATATCATGGTATACCTATAGACTTAGAAAAAGAATTTACCGGCCGAGATAATCCCTTTATCCTTTACTAAATAGCACAATAGCACACAGCACTTAGCACCTAGCACTGAAAAACTAATATTTTATAATTGAAAAAAACTTTCATAATTAAAAGTCATGGAAGTTTTTTCTATTTTCATTTTTTTATCGTAACACTCTCAAATATCTTTAGTATTTATAGTCTAGACTATGAATACTTTGAAATAGAACAATAGAACCAATAAACACTGATAAACTCTATAAATAAGCTATAAATAAGAAAAAACCGTTAACAATATATCGCGACCGCGGTTATTTGTTAACGAAATTATTAGAAGAAAATTATATTATCTATTACTTTATTCTTCACTTATCCCTAATTACTCATTCCTTATTCCTTACTTACTCCTTTCCCGTTTCTTATCTCTATTCTGCTTCTAATCTTCTGACTTTGGTAATCTCTCCGACAAACTTAAAATATTTTGGGCAATTTTAGCCGGATTAGAGACATCCTCCAAAAAGAAATTTCTAGCTGTCCCGGCAGTTTGGACTTCCACAACCCCATAGTTAAAAACTGTTCCCAAAAACCCTCTAATTGAATGACTCACGTCTTCTACTTGATCTAAGGCAAGTTCATCAATCCTCCGATGGAAAAGCCCAAATTGATCAATGTCTACTACTCTTTCCGAAGTCACTATATGTACATCAAAATAAAAATCCAGCCATCCTATCATAAAAACTACTAAAACAAACAAAAAATAAGCACTTGTTCCTAAAACCAGAAGATTCTTTCCTGATCCGGAGAAAAACTCTGGGTTATAAAACCAAATAAACAAAACAATACTTACAAAAACAAATATCATTCCCAAAATCAACAATAGGAAAGGCAAGAAAGCCAGAGGATGTCTTCTTATAAAGATATATACTTTTTCATCTTTTTTCTGATTGGGAAAAGAATGTTTTATATCCAGCATATAATCTCCAGTAAATACTCTAATTATACTTATGCAAAGAAAGAAGATAAGGGAGAACTCCAATCCAAAACAATTATATAATAAAAAGTTATTCCCAAAATTGCCAAAGACAAAATGATATACAAAGACATCATAGGAATAGAAAAATCTCCTTTATAACCAAATCTAATAATATTATAGAAAATAAATATGCTTATTAAAAGAAAAACAAACAAAAAGATTAAATAGGCATAAAGTAAGATAATCATATAGTCGCCAGTTTGATCACGAACTAAATTCGCGAATTTATCACTAATAACTTAGTGCCTTATCAACTTATAAACTAAGTAAATTATTTAGTGAATTAAAACTAAAAAACAAATATACTCTCAGCTTCCATATTCAACCCAGTAATATACACATAGGCCAAAAGACTTAAACCAACTACAATAATAATTACAATGGCCCATACAAACCAGCGATACTGTTTGGGAATAATTTCTCTGAACATAAAAACTCCTACATTAAAAAGTTACTAATAATTACTATAAGCTAATAAAGGTTATCTAATAGTTGAAATTGTTCATTGGTTATTTTATTAGTTCGATAAATCAAGTGGCTAAATTATTTTGTTATTTAGTTACTTGGTTCTTCTGTTATTCTGTTCTTTGGTTTTTTTGGTTATTTTATATCCTAAACTTACTAAACATGCATCCACAATATTTTTGTCTATACAGATTCAACTCTTTTGCTTTATTTTGACCTTTTCTAAATCCCGAGGTAAAGTCCTCAAAATAAAATTTTACTTTATATTTTTTAGCCAGCTCCGCCCCTATTTCTCTAACTTTCTCTAAATTTTGATAAGGACTTACAAGAAGCGTGGTTGTAAAATAATCAAACCCTTTTTCATGTGCTACCTGGGCGGTTTTTTCCAACCTGAGCTTATAACAAGCCGGGCAGCGAATTTCTTTGGGAATATATATTTTTCCTTTTTCAATCTCCTCTATTACATTTGTCACATCTGTTACCTCTGTCACATTTGTCACTTTTTTAAAATATTTCTCCGGCTCATATTTTCCCCAAATAACTGGCAGATTATTCTGCTGAGCATACTCGACAAGACAATCTTTACGTTTTTTATACTCCTCTTGTGGATGAATATTGGGGTTATAATAAAATCCAGTTACATTATTCACTAATTCCTTATCCCCTATTCCTAACTCCTCTATTACCCCTATACTACATGGTGTACAACAAATATGTAAAAGTAATTTTGACATTCTTACTTCTTTTTATATCTTCTTATAACTTCTTTGTAGGTTTTTATATGCTCATCTACCATTTTTTGGCTGTTAAAATTTTTCTCTACATATCTACGGCAAGCTCGGCGAGAAATTTTGGAAATCTGATCAACTTTATTTATCATTTGATTAATACTAGAAACTATAAACCCGGTTTTGCCATCAAAAACAATTTCTGGAACAGAACCCATATTAGTGGCTATAACTGGCGTTCCGCAAGCCATAGCTTCAATCATTACCAAACCGAAAGGTTCCTGCCAAGTTAAAGGCATAAGCATACAATAGGCATCTTTCAAAAATCCAATTTTGTCAGCAAATCCCAGCTCACCAATATAATGAATTTGCTCCCCATCAATGTAAGGACGCACTTCCTCCTCATAATATTCCTCATCTGTCTTGTCAATTTTTCCAGCTAAAATGAGCTTTCGACCTACTCTCCTAGCTACCTCAATTGCTCCTCTGGTATCTTTTTGAGGAGAAATCCTGCCTAACCATACTAAATGACTGCTAGGTTTATCATTAAATTTAAATTTTTCCACTGGGATTCCGTGATAGATATTAGCCACATAATTCAATTTAGGCTGCTGTTTTTGTTGACTTTTAGATATAGAAATAAAATAAGTATTGTTATATTCCTTGTACACCTTTAATCTTTCGGAAACAAAAGGACCATGCAAGTGAGTGACTATTGGAGTGTCTATAAATTGACTATAGGGTAAAGCATTATGATCTGTATGATTATGAATAACATCAAACTTATCAGCCTGCCTAAATATTCTTCCCATCATTAAAGAATAATAAGCTTGAGGATTTTTTACAAGATAATCAGTACGCAATCCCCTTGAACAAATAGGTTCTAAGTGGGCTAAAGTTTTAGAATCTTTGGAAGCAAATAAAGTAACATCAATGCCTTTTTTAACCAATCCCTCAACTAAATCATAGATATATATTTCTATCCCCCCATAACCTTCTGGGGGTATTCGCTCCCATAAGGGAGCAATAATGGCTACACGCATATTAAACTCCGTTTAAAATTCAAAAATTAAATATTAAAAATAAAAATTACCCGCCTGCCATCACTATGCTCAGGCATTAGCGGGCAGGCATATCAAAATGCAAAATTAATAAATTTTAAAAACTTTTTAAATTTTGGACTGTCATTTTACATTTTTCATTTTGATTTTTTAATTAGTTTCTTGTACACTTTCTCATATCCATCCAGCATTTGTTCAATATCAAAATTATCTTCAACATGCTTTCTACAAGCTCTTCGGGAAATTTTAGAAATTTTAGAAACAGCTTTTACCATATCTTTTGTATTATTCACTATAAAACCAGTCTTTCCATTTTTAATCACCTCTGGAACAGATCCTCTCCTTGTGGCTATAATTGGCGTCCCGGTTGCCATTGATTCTGTCATAACTAAACCAAAAGGCTCTTCCCAAGTAATAGGAAACAAAGTGGCTTTGGCGTCTTTAAACAAATCCACTCTCTGAGGATGAGTCAATTCTCCAAAAAATTGAATCTGTTTCCCGTCAATATGGGGCTTGACTTTCTCTTCGTAAAAATCCATATCACATTTGTCTATCTTAGAAGCCATAATAAGCTTCATTCCACATTCTTTGGCAACTTTAATAGCTATATCCGGACCTTTAAGTTGAGAACAACGACCTAGGAAAAGCAAATAATTTTTTGGCTTCAAATCAAGTTTAAAATCACTTACTTTAATGCCATTATAAACAGTGGCTACATAATTTAAACTTGGCATTCCTTTTCTTTGATTGTTGCTGATAGAAACATAGGGCTTTTTTTTATATCTTCTAAAAACCCGCCTATTTTCTGGGGTAAAAATTCCATGTAATGTTGTTACAACTGGAGTTTTGAAAAAATTTGACTGCATTATTCCCAACTCTCCAGTATGATTGTGAATAATATCAAATTTGTCTGCTTTTGAAAAAGCATTTGTAATATTTAAAAACTCTAAAGTAAAAGGTCGCTTAACCCTTTTATCTGTTCTAATAGAACGAGGATATACTGATACCAGATGAGCTTTGGTTTTGGAATCTCCGGAAGCAAATAAAGTAACTTGGTGCCCTCTTTCAGTAAGGCCCTGGCATAAATCATAGACAACGCGTTCAATTCCTCCATAACCTTTTGGGGGAATTTTTTCTTGTAAAGGGGCAAGTTGAGCAATTTTCATAACACTCTCCCGAGGCCTTTGTTATATAATTATTCTTTGCAAAGGCCGAGGCCCCGTAGAAACGTTAGTGGATTACGGGGCTATTAACTACGAATTAAATACGAATTTTTTTACTAATTCCTAATTCCCTATTCCTAATAACTATTACACTCATCTTTTACTTCCTTTTTTCTTCCTAATCCTCCTCCCTTCTCTTCGAGATTTTTTAATTTCTTCTTTTGACTTTTGACTTTTGACTTTTGACTTCTTATCTAGATATGAATGGCAAATAGCACAAGCTAAGGCGTCAGTTATATCATCAGGCTTAGGAATAGAATCTAGCCTAAGTAGTTTTTTAACTTCATTTTGAACTTGTTTTTTATCCGCCCATCCATAACCAACAATTGTCTGTTTAACTTGCAGGGGTGTATATTCAACTGGCACCAAACCTGATTTTATTGAGGCTAACAACACTACTCCCCGGGCATGGCCAACATTCAAAGCAGTTTTAGTATTCCTATAGAAAAAAACCTGTTCACAAACTAAAACATCAGGCTGATGTTCTCTAATTATTTTTCGTAATTGTTTGTAAATACTATCCAATCTTTTGGCAAAATCATCTATTTCTGTTGAAATATAACCATAACCTACGGTAGATAAATTCTTACCCTTGTTTTCTATAATCCCATATCCAGTTGTCGCCACTCCCGGATCAATACCCAAAATTATCATATAGTCACCTTTCAAAAGTTAATTAAGTAAAAATGTTATAGGACGGGTCTCTAACAGTTATAGATCTGTAGTCGGGATCGTCCCTAATCCCGAAGATTCGTGATTTATTCGTGTGCTATTAGTGGATTATTAGTGTTTATTAGTGTACCTTTATGTCTAGTCAGTGAATTTAAAAGTAGAAAGGATTTGATTTATTTTGTAAATCTGAAAGTTAGATATGCTTTTTCAAAATTATTCTCGTCCATAAATTCTGATATTGTATATATTCTTCCCTTATGAGGAATATAAATATCATGATGTTCTACCATTCCAAGTTGATCAAACACTTTCCATGCTTTCTCTCCTGCTACAGTTATAAATTCCTGAGAGGTTAATGAATTTTTTTCTCTTTCGAATAAACTTGTCCACCATTGTGAAACCTCTAGGTTATTTGGATTATTATAAACTGCAACATAAAATGTTGGATATCCATATTCAGTCTCAGAATATTCATATTTTTCATCATAAAAGTGTATAATTGATAAAGTGTTAAGTTTATCGTCTTCACTTATAGTACCTCTACGGTAAGTATAGTTATTTAGATATTTAATAGAATACCCATACTCCTCATTCGTATAAGTCTTCCAATCCGCGGTTTCGTCAGCTGGGGTTGCTACTCCTTCTCCTTTCTCCAAAGTAGCAGAGACTTCAACGGTTTTTCCTCTTTTAACTTCCACTTCTTCTATATAATCTGCATAGCCTTCTTTGGTTAATTTAATTGTGTGGGTTCCTTTTTTTACTTTTAGAGTATCATTGGTTTGTTTTCCTGTGTCTTGGTCATCTAAGTAGATTTTGGCGCCTTGAGGTTCTGAACTAACATCAATTGTTCCTTTTTGAGAAATAGGGCCACTGATAAAAGGTGCGCTTTCCAAATCTA
Organism: uncultured Candidatus Saccharibacteria bacterium; assembly: GCA_964345445.1. Taxonomy (GTDB): domain Bacteria; phylum Patescibacteriota; class CPR2_A; order CAYFQT01; family CAYFQT01; genus CAYFQT01. The sequence goes on along the minus strand of CAYFQT010000003.1, from coordinate 10,365 downwards.
CCCCTGTTACATAGACATAAGTCCAAAGACCTGCACCTACAACAAGAACAATTACAATTGCCCAAATAAAAAAGCGATACTTTTTAGAAACAAGTTCCTCTGTTAATATAGAACCTCTATATTCCATAAAACCTCCCGAGGCCTTTGCTATACAATTATTCCTTACAAAGGCCAAAGCCCTGCCTGCCCCGTTCCTTTCGGGGTCATAACGTAAGTGGATGACGGGGCATTTAAATCCTAATATCTAATACCTAAATCCTAAACAAATCCAAAATTTTAAATTCAAATGTTCAAAACATTGTTTTGTTATATAATCCAATACAATCAAAGGGTGGTTGGGCGGGGCTGTGGTAGCATTTTGGTCATTTGTGTTTTGAAATTGTTTAGAATTTAGGATTTCGTACTTAGAATTTTACCTCTCAATTGTTAATTAGTCATTTTATTTCTACACTACTTGTGTCTCCAAAATCCTATCCTCAATATCAAAATTAGAATGTACTGCCGAAACTTCTTCAGAATCTTCTAAGCTCTCCATAAGTTTTAGAATCTGACGAGCTATACTTTCATCCTCTATTTTAACAGTTTGAGTGGGAATTGCCAAAATTTCTGAAGAAGAAATTTTAATTCCTTGATCTTCTAGTGCTTTTTTTATCTTATGTAAATCTTGAGGTTTGGTATAAATTTCTATAGAATCTTCTTGTTCTTTAAAGTCTTCTGCACCTAAATCAATAGCTTTAAGCTCTAATTCTTCTCTTTTCTCATATTTCATATCTCTTGTCTCTATTCTTATTACTCCTTTTTGGGAAAACATCCAGGAAACGCAGCCAATTTCCCCCATTTTCCCCCCACCTTTTGTTAAAATATTTCTAATCTCAGCTGAGGCTCGATTTTTATTATCAGTTAAAACATCAATTAATAAAGCCACCCCACCTGGTCCATATCCTTCATAAGTAACTTTCTCTAACACAGCTCCGGCTAATTTTCCTGTACCTCTTAAAATTGCCTTTTTTATGCTATCTTTAGGCATATTTATTTCTTTAGCCTTGTCAATGGCTAATCTCAATTTATAATTCATCTCTGAATCTTCACCGCCTTCACGAGTAGCTACAGAAATCATCCTGGCCACTTTAGTAAACATTTGGCCTCTTTTTTTATCAGTGGCTGCTTTTTTATATCTAATTTGATGCCATTTTGAATGCCCTGACATATTTTGCTCCGCAAAAACTTAGAACTTAAGACAAAATAACTAAAAAACCTTAGTTCACTACTAATCTTATTATGTTTATATTCTATCAAAAAAATAACCTTTAAGCCAGTTTATAGCAATAAAAGCAAAAGATAAGAAAAAGTAAAAACCAAACTATTCTGCGACCGCAATATATTTTGGTTTATTGAAATTTTATAAAGTGTGCTATCTAAAATTATAAAAATATATTTTTTACCGTGACCGCGATACATTTATATATTTAATTTTAGAGACCTGATATTATTCGTGTTTAATTCGTGCTGTTTTATTCGTATAATATTAGTGTTGTTTTATCCTAAAAAGAAAAAAGGCCGCAGAAAAATTTGAAATTTTTCTGCGGCCATAAAGCCTCAATTTTTTTCAATTTAATGAGGATAAGTTGATTCAAAGTCTCCTCGAAACATAGGGATTAATTCCTCGTCAAGTTGCTTTAATCTTTCTTTCAATCTTACTTTTTTTTCTTCTGGCACATCCGGATTATTCAATTTTGATATTACAGCTTGTTTTTCTGTACAGGCATTTTCAAATCTTACTTGAGCTAAGTTACTAATCTCATAATCCATTCCAATCCCCTCCTTGATTTCCAAACTTACTCACTCACCCCATAAAGAGGTGAAACTTTGCCTTTTTCCTCCATAAGCTTATTAAATTTTTTAATAGAATCTTCAGGGCAATCAATGTTTTTTAAATCAACGAGTTTCACAGGTGGACGATTTTCGTCACTACAAAGAGACCAGTAAGGGCATTCTACACCTAACATTGGACGTATACAATCTAATTTTAATGATAAAAAAGCACAGTTTAATACTTGTTGATGTTGATCTTTAGTCATTTTAAATCCTTCTGGCACAACTCTTCCAAAATTACTTCCTTCAAATCCTCCCATTTTCAATCACCTCTCACTATGAAAAAATGAAGAACTGCGAAATGGATCTTCCTTTTTATATCCACAATTTGGACATTTTAACACTGTTTCAGTACCGTGACTTCCCCACCCTGGTGGTTTTGAAACCTCCTTTTTCTCTAGAATATTATCACATTCAGGACATCTTTTTCTAACAATCTCTTGCTTTCTTTTTTTATCCACCTCTATCATCTCCTTTAGAATTAAATTGTTAATGAACATAGGTATAAAAAGGCTTATTCGCAAAAATGCTGAAGCATTTTTGCGAAAGAGGAGGAGTGAACGGAAAGCTGGAACCCCGAGAGCCTTCGGGGCGAAAGCTTGTAAGTTTACTCCGACGAGGTAGGGACGACAGGAATCGAACCTGCGACTGACAAAAGGCTTAACCTTTCCGCTCTGCCACTGAGCTACGTCCCTATATATAAAATCAATATATTTATAATATTCGTGTCTAATTCGTGATACGGTCCTACAATTTATTAGTGATAATTCGTGTCTAATAAAAAATCCTCCCTTTGGGGAGGTATGGTTTTTTTAGTCCTATCTATCTGTTATATAACTATGTTGATAAATTTCCAAATACTAACCAGCCTCCCGAGGGAAATCTCATAAGAGGTAAAACGACCCATAGGACTAATACTAATAATGAAAGACTGGTTATATGCAACATATCCACAACTTTCTCTAAATTTATAAAACTTAATAAAAATATAGCATAATAAAAAAAATTGTCAAATTTTAACTAACAATTTGTTGATAAATGCAACTCTAAAACAAGATTTATGGCTTAATATAGCTATAAATTAGTTTTAAAAGGCTTGCTGAACTTTTAGTACTATTCTTCGAGCGAGTGAACATAGTGAACGAGTCGAGAAGTACCTTAATTTACTTTATTATAAAAACTAGAGTAGTTCTCCACAAGGTCGAACAATAAGAGAATAAATCGACAAGCTAAACTAAAACTAAAGCTAAATTATATAAAAAAGAGCAGCTGTTATGATTAAATTCCAAGCTTATCATGAACTCATATATAGTTCATGGCTTATACTTAGAAAAATAACAACTGCCAAAAATAGTTTTTGATCAACTTTAAAATTCTATATAAGGATGATAAGGATACTTTAAACCGGAACAATCATCTTTGACAAATTTCGCTTCAAAATCTTTAAAATGCCTGGCTAATCTTAGCTCGTGAGCTTCTATAATTTGATTACCAACATCAATAAGTTTGATTTTGTAATGTTCAGGTGGAATTACATCCAAAATCTTCGCCTTATAAACATTATCTTCTGAAACATATAAAACTCTCTCTCCAACCTCAAATTCCACTTGTTTTTCCTGCTCTGCCATTTTTCTCAACCCCTTTCAAATTAAAGACCTAGTTTTTTATCAGATTTTTAAAGTTCTTTTGGTGGGCTTGGTCGGAATCGAACCGACAGCCTCTCCTCCCCCTACTAAGGAGCGCTCTTGGAATCCGGAACCAAAAATGCAGGGAAGCTCCGGTGGACTTTCACCACTTCAGACTCTCTTGCCTTTTGAGCTACAAGCCCACTAAATTAAAAAACCTCCCAGAAAGGAGGTTAGTTTTTAGAATTTATTTTTAATTTTTAACTTTTAATTTTTAATTTCACAACTAACCTCCCTCACTGAGTGAGAAATAATAATAGAAATAATTATAATGGAGATTAGAATGCAAAAACTCATATTTTCCTCATGTGGATAACTTCTAGTTTAGATTATAGTATAACAAATAAAAAACATTTGTCAAATTTTTACACAAATTCCAGCCAATTTTTATATTTTGGGTTGGCATCTTTGACAATACTATAGAATGTATCTTGAATCTTCCGGGTAACTGGCCAAGGTTTCCCAATTTCTTTTCCGTCAATTTCCCGAATTGGAGCAACCTCCACTGCTGTGCCAGTAAAAAATGCCTCATCACAGCTTTTAAGCTCCTCCTTGGCTATATTTTTTTCTTCCACTTTAATCTTTAAATCTCCAGCAATTTTGATTACTGAATCCCGGGTAATTCCAGCTAAAATTCCACATTCTAAAGAGGGAGTAAAAAGTTTATTCTTCTTAACAATAAATATATTCTCCCCAGGCCCTTCAGAGACAAAACCACGCCAGTCTAACATTATAGCCTCATCTGCACCAGCATCTTGTGCTTCTATCTTGGCTAAAATGGAATTTAAATATTGGCCAGTTGCTTTTGCTTGGGTGGGTAGAGCTTTAGGTGAAATTCGCTGCCAAGAAACGATTTTAGTGGTAACTCCTTTTTTAATCCCTTCTTCCCCTAAATAAGCTCCCCAGGGCCAACAAGCTATAACTACACAAACTGCTGACTCCAAAGGAGAAAGACCCATTTCTCCATAACCTCTAAAAACAATTGGTCTAATATAGCAACCTTTAAGATTATTAATTTTTATTGTTTCTTTGACTGCAGCTGTCAGTTCTTCCAAAGTATAAGGAATTTCCATTCTATAAAATTTAGCCGAGTTAAAAAGACGCTCAAGATGGTCCTTCAATCTAAAAACAGCAGTTCCTTCTTTAGTATCATAAGCTCTAATTCCTTCAAAAACTCCACTTCCATAATGAAGCCCGTGGGTTAGAATATGAATTTTAGCTTCATCCCAATTAACTAATTTCCCATCCATCCAAATTTTAGAAACTTCTGGAATAGGCATAATTACGAATCCCTCCCGAATTAACACGAATCTTTCGCGAATAACAACACGAATTTAAACACGAATAAATGTAGCCTGCCGATTCATCGGCAATCAGCGTAAAATTAAAAATGACCAGTTAATCAATAAAATTCTAAATCCGAAATACTAAACAATTTCAAATCTTTAATGTTCAAATGTTCTAAATATTTATTTTGGTAATTAGAATTTAGATATTAGAAATTGTTTAGAAATTAGATATTAGAATTTAGGGTTTATTCTTCGTTCGTAACTCTAATATTTTCTTGGGTATGAACCCAAAATACGCAAAAATGCCACTTTTTCTAAAGCTTTTAAGGCTTTTTTTACTTTTGTATCCTCAATATGCCCCTGAAAATCAATAAAGAAAATATAGTCTCCTAATTTTCCTTTAGATGGCCGAGATTCAATTTTAGTCAAGTTAATTTTACGACAAGCAAACTCACCTAATAAATCATATAAAAGCCCTGGGCGGTCAATTTGAGGATATAAAGCAATAGAGGTTCTATCATAGCCAGTTTTCCTAACCCCATTTTCTGCCAAAACAATAAATCTAGTGACATTAAATTTATTATCCTGAATATCTTTTTGGCTAATTTTCAATTTGTAAATTTTAGCTGCCAGTTCAGGAACAACAGCTGCTTCATAAGAACCACAAGAAGATGCTAGAAGCTCTGCTGATTTGCCATTGGAAGATGTTTCAATAAATTCACAATTGGGATAATTATTTTTCAGATAATGCTCACACTGGGCATAAGTTTGAGGGTGAATATAAATCTTCTCAATTTTAGAATAATTCTTACATACTACTAAATTGTGGCGAATAGGGACTATTTTTTCTTTACAAATTGACAGGTCAAATTCCATCAAAGCATCCAAAGTTAATCCCATTGTCCCCGCAACAGAATTTTCAATAGGAACAACCCCCCATTTTGCTTCTTTGCCTTGAACTTTCTCTAAGACATCATGGATTGTTTTACAAAATATAATCTTTGCATCTTTTTTGACTAATTGCGCTGCCTGATGGGAAAAAGTCCCCTTTGGTCCTAAAGTTGCAATTTTCATTTTTAACCTCCGGTTAAAACATGGATTTACACGGATTTTTACGGATAGCCACAGATCACTGATAATTTATAATAAGAACCTTGTAATTCTCACTATGTTCGAATTATAACATAATTTTATTATATTTTCCCAATTTTTTGCCTGCCTTGAGCTATGTCGAAAGGTTCTTTGGTTATTCAGTTATTTAGTTATTTGGTTATCTCATATCTCTTCCCATCACTTACTATTTCCACTGTTCCATTCTGATCAGTACGATAAACTTCTATATCCTTCAATTTATCTAAAGTCTCTACAGCTGGATGACCAAATGGATTATCACTCCCTACACAAATTATTGCAATATTTGGATCTACTTGCTCTAAAATCCCTGACAAAAGCGAGGTAGAACTGCCGTGATGAGGAATTTTCAAAACATTAGATTTCAAATTATTATTTTTCAACTTACCTTCAGTTTCTTCTTCAATATCTCCGGTAAATAAAAAAGAAATTTGGCCATATAAAAGCTGGCAAACAATAGAACTATTATTCAAATCTTCTACTTTCTCCTCAGCAAGAGATTCAAAAGGATATAAAATATCCATTTTTGCTCCATCTAAATTGATAATTTGTGCTGCCTGAGCTATTTTTACTGGAATATCTTTATTTTTAATCGTCTCAAGCCATTTTATATATTCTGGGGTAGTGTGGACCACCCCCGTTGTTAAAATCTGATCCACTTGATAATTTTTTAAAACTTCCAAAAGCCCAACAAGATGATCTGCATGAGGATGTGTTAAAATCACAAGTTCAATTTTTTTATCATAAAAAGGCATAACTTCTCCCAATCCCGATAAAACAGTATTATCTGGTCCTCCATCAATTAAAATTTGTTGATTTTTGGATGTTTGGATTAAAACTGAATCTCCTTGACCTACATCAAAGAAATAAACATGAAGCTTTCTGTCAGGTAAAGTCAATACTACCAACCAAATCAGCAAAGTACATATAAACAAAAAACTAAGAAGATATTTTCTGAACTTTTTGAGTTTTATAAATCTTTTTACAAATCCAAACATACCTAAAAAACTAATCTAATTTAATCTAATCTAATTTAACATTAATCTTTAATATAAAAATGGCAAAAACTATCATACTCGAGAGTATGGGAGAAATTGCCAAATTTATCTATCTATTTCATATATAAAACCTTTTTAAGATCTTTGTACAATCTAGACTTCTTATCTAATTGAGAAAGAGTGGAAATTAATCTTTCTTTTTGTTTCTTGTTAGCATTTTTGACAATCTCTTCAAGAACTAATTGTGGCCAGAAATAAGTTGGATATTTTCTTTTAACATATCTCCAGCTATAATCTCGACCTTCTCCATCATGATCTTCTTCTCTCTGCTTTTTTCTCCTGGAAATTACCAAACGATACCCTTCGCCGGATAAATTAAGCCATGAATTCACTCTAGAAATTGTATTATCACTTACTTTAAGATTTTTTTTAATATCTTCATATGTTTTACCCAAAATTAAAAAATGAGCAATCTTTAAACGTTTAGCTATCATCTCCGCTTCTTGGGATGATAGGAGATCAGTTAGCAATTGAGCTGCCTCCTGAGAATTTTTTACAGAAACTAAAGCTTCACAAAGCTCTATAAGAAGTTCTTCTCTTTCTTCTCTGGGTAATTTTTGATATTGAGAGAATTTAACCATAAATTATTTTTAAATTTAACAATTAATTCATAATTTTATTTTAACAGAAAGATATAAAAATGGCAAAAACTATCATACTCGAGAGTATGGGAGAAATTGCCAAATTCTGTATATTACTATCTCCATTCTCTATTTATTAATTCTCTATTTATCAATTTTTTAATTAGAGATTCCCCTTTTCTTACTATATATAAAAAGAAAGTAAATTAAAACTAAATAGTATAATAAAACCCAAATAATACTTATTTTTCCTATTTTTAAAAAAACCAGAGGTATTTGAGAGAACCAACAAGCTATAAAAATTATATAATGCAAAAATACCCAGGCAAAAAAGCCAACAATTTGTCCTAATGGAATAAAAATCAACCCAACTATTGTAGCTATAAATCCAAAACCCATAGCAAAAGGAACTGCTGGCACTACAAGGATATTAGTCAAAGGAGAAACCAAAGACATTCCCCCAAATTTATATAAAATCCAAGGAAGGGTAAAAATCTGAGCAGATAAAGTCATAGAAAGAGCAGATTTTATGGGCAACCAAAGTCTTTTTACTTTTGGTTCTAAAATTGGTGAAATATATAATATTCCAGAAGTGGCTAAAAATGACAATTGAAAACCAACATCATCTTTAAGCAATTTGGGGTTTGTAAGAAGCATCAAGAAAGCTATAAACAGTAAAGCTATAGATGAATCTCTTTTTCTGCTTAGCATTTGGGCAAACAAAACTAAAAAAGCTAAAATTCCTGCTCTAATAGTTGCTGGTCCAAAACCAGTAATTGTAACAAACAAAAGGATTATTAAAGATATGATTACAAAAGACACTCTTCGAGAAATAGCCAGCTCATAAAAAATCTTACCTAAAATACTAACAATAATAATCATATGCATTCCGGAGATGACAACAATATGAGAAATTCCCACCCGAGAAAAAACATCTAACAAATCAGAGGATATGCCTTTTTTAATCCCTAAAATAAGCCCAGCCAGTAAAGAACTTTGAGGTTCAGGTAAAATTCTGCCAATAGTCTTCCTAAATTTGTTTTTTATATCTAAAATAGAAGCATAGAATTTATTTCCACTATCTTTAGCAATCAATTTAACTTCTGGTTTATACATCACCGAATATATTTCAAATCGAGCTAAATAATTTTTATAAGAGAAAACTTCAAATTCTGCTGGCGTTTTTAATTTACCAGAAATCTCTAACTTGTCTCCATAATCATATTCTGGATAGCGCGGCAATGTAACTAAAACTTTTCCAAAAACTGTAAACTGTTTACTGTCTACTGCTAACAGTCTACTGTCTACTGTCAGATTTATCTTATCTGAACGAATATCCGGTTCCCTGCAAACTATTCCTTGTAGCCTAACCTCCTGGTCATTATAGAATTGTACATAATGCTCATCTATTTTGGGTATGGCTAAATTATATCTAAAGATTGCCGCTAAAAAAATCACAGAGCAAAAAGCTAAAATTTTCACTGCTTTATTCCTCCACCAAAGAATAATAATAATTAAAAAAGCCAGTATTAAAATTCCTAAAACCTCTGGATTATAAGACAGGTAAGGGGCGGAGGCAATTCCTAAAATTCCGGAAATTAATAAAAAAAGAAAAATTTTGGATTTGGTAAGCTTCATAGAAGTTACAGTTCATTACACCTCCGAGGTGTAAATCAGTCCACCTCGGAGGCGTGTTGATTTATTTTAATTATATCCAAATTTTTATCAAAAAGAAAAAAGACCGTTTGTTTGCTCTATATTTTTCTAAAATCTAGAAAACTATCAAGCATTTCACGGTCTTGATTTATTTATTATCTTAATCTTGCCATAAGCTCTTCTTACCTCTTCAAACTCTTGGAGATTTCCCAACCTCTTTATTCTCACATTTTTATTATACTTTCTATTGCCCCTGGCTTTAGCTAATTTGTTTAAAAGCATTAAAATACCATCTTCTTCTATGTCAATAATCTTACTGTCTTCATTAATAACCAACCATATTCCCATAATTTCTTCCTTTTCCACCTTTGAAATTTCAAATATCTTTCTTCCAATAACCTCAACTTTCTTTCCCATTTTCTTCAACCTCTTAAATTTAACTTGTATTCAATTTTTGAGCCAGGACAAAACTCTTCTATAATATTCCTTGATTTGCATCCCTCTTGAATAATTCCTTTAACAGCATTAGAACCTAACCATAAAGGAATATCCCAATTATTTAATAGAGAATTAGTAATCTCTTTGATATTTTTTGACTCATCAGAATCTAAAAAATCTTCAATTTTTCTTTCCATTTCTATATAACATTTCTTGCAACAAGACTCACCACCTAAAAATTGATAAATCGGTTCATTTCTTCTACAAAATGCACAATTCATTTCAAACACCCCTTTTTTGCAATGAAATATTAAATTTTTCAGGTGCGTTTTTAAATTTTAAAAACTAAGATATTTAATATCTTAGTTTAAAGCAATAAATTAAATTTGTCAAATAAAAAACGCCTGCTTTGAGGCGTTTTTTTTATTCGAGAATAATTCGGGACTCTTATTCGTGTTTAAATTCGTGCTTTTATTAGTGTTAATTAGTGCCGATTTATCTAATATAATAGCTGGGCTACAGCATATACTCCATTCTCATACCATTCCATTTTAACCAGATGTTCTCCAGTGGTCAGGTAATAAGGAACTTTATATGTTGTTGGAGCTTGGTCAACCCATCTATCTAAGACAAGATTATTATCTATGTATAGTCT
>CAYFQT010000002.1:0-4905 GCA_964345445.1 uncultured Candidatus Saccharibacteria bacterium | reverse complement strand
GTAGTTTATTTAATTAGGGCTTCCATTTCATTCCAGCGTAATTAAATAATTCTTATTATATTTTTCAATGTAGTTTATTTAATTAGGGCTTCCATTTCATTCCAGCGTAATTAAATAATTCTTATTATATTTTTCAATGTAGTTTATTTAATTATAACATACAATTCTGTTTGTTTTATATCCGGAGTTTTGATATAATAAAAGCCAAAATTAAATAAAATGTTCCTTAAAATAAATAATAATTTTTCAGAAAATCTTATAGGGGTTGTTTTTTGAATAAAATTCCCTTTAACAAGATGAAATGAAAAAATTCTCTAAGGAGGTGTCAAAATTGCCGAAATTGATGATTGTTCAGCCATCCCATTCTTCTAATGTCAAATTTCTTTTCAGAAACTATATGTCTCAATTAACTCTTCCCTATCTTGCTGGTTTAACTCCAGATGATTGGGAAATTAAAATTGTTGACGAGAATGTAACTGCAATTAATTTCCAGGAACCGGTAGATTTAGTAGCTATCACAGCCATTACTCCCGCTACTCCCCAAGCCTATGAAATTGCTAAAAAATTTCATAATAAAAATAACAAAGTAAAAATAGTAATGGGAGGAATTCATCCTTCTTCATTGCCACATGAAGCAGCAGGATATGCTGATGCTGTTGTCATAGGAGAAGCCGAGGGAGTTTGGCCACAATTACTTGAAGATTTCAAAAAGAGGAGACTGCAAAAATTTTACCAAGCAGAAGAAAAACATAATTTAAAAGATCTACCCAGGCCAAGGCGAGAATTGATGGAAGCAAAACTTTACATTAATATTCCCAAAACAGAAACTTCCCGCGGTTGTCCCTTTGATTGTGAATTTTGCTCAGCCAATATCATCTACGGAGCAAAAATAAGAAATAGACCGGTTGAGGAAGTAGTAGCAGAATTAAAAGATCTAAAAGTAAATTTTGTATTTTTTACGGATAATAATATTGTGGGCAAACCAAAATATGCCAAAGAGCTCTTCAAAGCTTTAAAGCCTTTGGAAATCCATTGGCTCTCCCAGTGTGATTTAAATTTAGCCCAAGACCAAGAACTTTTGCAGTTGGCAACTCAAAGCGGTTGTGTGGGAATGTTAATTGGATTTGAATCACTTTCTCCTGAAGCTATTGACAAAATAGGTAAAGGGAAAGTTAACAAAGTCCAAAAATATGCAGAGCAGGTCGAAAAAATTCATAAAGCAGAGATAGGAATAATTGGTTGTTTTGTTCTTGGATTTGACGAAGATACAGAGGAAACTTTTGAAAATACTCTGAATTTTGTAAAAAAAACCAATATTGAGGTTCCTCAATTTACTTTACTTACTCCTTATCCAGCTACAGATTTAAGGGCAAAATTGGAAAAAGAAGAAAGAATTCTTCACAGTGATTGGGCAAAATATGATGCTACTCATGTAACAATCTATCCTAAAAAAATATCTCCTAGAGATTTGCGAAAAAATTATGACAGAATATGCAGAAAAGCTTACTCTCGGAAAGCCGCTTATAGAAGATTATGGAAATCCAAAAGATATTTAAAATCATGGTATAAAGTTTTGGTATTCTGGCAAATTAATGCAGTATATCGAAAACTTTGGCAAGTAGCTCAAGAAGATCCAGATACTTTGCCCAATTTTATAAAACCAGGAAATAAAGAAAATCTACAACAAAAATAGGCCTTTGAGTTTTAAGTAACTTATACAATTCACTAACTCAAAGGCCTTTAATTAATTTGTCCAATATTCAAATCCAGAAATGAGATTTTTAATAATTGTTTCAACTGACAAAATATTTTTAATTTCCCATCCTCTGGCTCCAATAGTGAATAAACCTTGTTCTATGTCTCCTTTTTGGGCTAATTCAAGATGCAATAAAATACAATAATTTCTTCCGCATTCAGAAAGACATCCCCGACAATATTTTTCTTGAAATTCTTCACTTAATTCAGGAATATTGCTTGCTTCAATTTTTTCTACAAAAGGCGTTTTAACAACCCGCAGGGGCATTCCTACTGGACTCTTAATAACAATTATATTCTTTTTGGTAGCGCCAATTATAACATCTTTCCAATTCTTGTGAGCACTACTTTCAAAAGATACAGCAAAACGTGTACCCATCTGAACTCCATCTGCGCCTATTGCTAAAGCTCGAACAATATCAAAGCCATTTAGAATTCCACCAGCAGCAACAAGAGAAAAATTAGGATCGACTTTATTTTTATATTTCTTTCTGGTCTTTTTTAGAAAATCAACTGCTTGAGGTAATAAGGCCCAGATGCTCTGACTAGCTTCTGTGCCAATGTGTCCTCCTGCTTTGCCGCTTTCTAAAATTACTCCCGCAAGTCCAAGTCGAGCAACTATTGCTACTGCTTTTGGATCAGAAACAATCAAAAAAACTGTAATTTTTTTCTTAATTTGATTAAGAAATTCTCTTTTGGGAAGACCAGCGCCAATTATAACTAAATCAGCTTTTTCTTCAATAGCTACCTCAACAAGCTTTTCAAATTCCCGGACAGCATACATTATATTAACTCCAATTATCCTCCCAGTTTGACCCTTGGCTTCCCTAATCTCTTCCCTAAGTTCAGGTGGATGCACTCCTGATGCACCAATTACTCCAACCCCGCCCTGTTTGGCAACAGCCACAGCCAAAGGTGCCAATGAAATTCTTACTGCCATTCCTCCCTGGATTATGGGAAGTACAGGTTTTAATCTACCAATCTTTAAATGATGTTCATAAAGTGTTTTCATCTAAACCACAGCCTCTGGTAGATTTTTAAGAATTTCTTCGGCTTCGGTCAAAATTTCTTTAATTATTTCAGAAGCTGGTTGATTAATTTTGTTTACCCTTATTACACATTGACCAGCCATCACACTACCAGATTTCACATTACCTTCCTGCATTGCCTCTCTTAATCTACCAACCGCCCTGAGCTCAATCTCTTCGCGTTTGCCATCACTCCTACCACTCAAAATAAATTCTTTGTCCCACTCATCAAAATCCTTAGTCAGCTGATTCCGTAAGCATTGTGCAGGCAAACCTATTGCTTGGCCGGTGACTACAACTTTTGTAACATCTGAAGTATCAATATAGGCTTTTTTTACATTGGGATGAACTTTAGTTTCTTTGGCTAAAACAAATCTTGTTCCTATTTGTACACCAAAAGCACCCAAAATCATTGCCGCCACAAAAGTTTTGCCATCACAAATTCCTCCAGCAGCAATAACAGGAATGTCAAATTGTTCTTTTCTGAGCGCTTCGATTACTGCAGGAAGCAATACCATTGTAGAGAATTTACCAATATGACCACCAGCTTCAGAACCCTCAACAACAATGGCATCAACGTTCTTTTTTGCTGATCTTTTAGCCAAGCTAATACTCGGAGCAATTGCTAAAACCTTAATTTTCACATCATGGAATTTTTTAATATGGCTGGAGGCATCCCCCGCACCCAAAATAATTATGGGAACTTCTCTTTTTATTACCACATCCATTTGTTTTTCAACATCAGGATTTAAAAGCATCAAATTTACAGCAAAAGGTTTAGAAGTCCTAATTTTAGTCTCCAGAATTTCTTTATCTAAAACATCCGGGGGCATATGTCCGGCACCAATTGTACCCAAACCTCCTGCTTCAGAGACAGCAGCTGCTAGAGAATGATCAGAAACCCAAGCCATACCACCTTGGATTATGGGATGTTTAATCTCTAAAAGATTACATAATTCTGTTCCGAATGCTGTCATTTAAATCACCACCTTTAATTTTCTCTTTGATTTGATTTAATATAATTTACTGCTTCACCAACTGTAGTAATCTTTTGAGCTTCTTCGTCTGGGATTTCCATTCCAAATTCTTCTTCCATTGTCATTACCAATTCCACAAGATCCAAAGAATCCGCTCCTAAATCATCAGTAAGTGAAGTATCTGCTTTAATTTCATTCGCATCCACGCTAAGTTGTTTAACAATAATTTCCTTAACCTTATCAAAAATTTCCTGGTTCACCAAAATCACTCCCTTTTTTGATTTTCATAAATATACTTTAGCAAATCACCAACGGTTTTAATTTTGGGTTTTTCTTTAAAAAATTTCTCAATAGGAATTTCCAATCCAAATTCATCTTTTACTGCCTCTGCCAGTTTCTTTATAGAAAAATATGGACAACCAATAATGAAATCTCTATTTTGTTCAAAAGATACATCAAGTGCAATCTTTTTCTCATTGACCTTAAAACAATGAGCAACTATCTTTTTCAACCTCTTAAATATCATTTCTTTTGTCAACTTTATCAACTCCTTAAAAGTAAACTTTATTTTCAGTCTCTCATCACAGAATATCTAGTTTTTATTTAAAGTTCTAAATTTTCAAAGTACAATCCTAAAAATGTTATGAAAAAGTATTATACAAGGAGTACTTTATTATATTATAAATATTACCTGGATGTCAAAAAAAATGTTATCTCTTGACATTATTTTATGATTTATGATAGGATACAATATCTCCCCTAATTTTCATTATCTAATCGGACATTCAATTAGTACTCTTCATATTTCTAACTAGACGAATTAAAAAATTGTGTTTGCAATTTTTGGATCAAATTGATATATTTTAAAGTAATGAATCATTTTTAAAACAGCAAGAATTAAATTATGGAAAAACAACTTGCTACAAAAATAGGAAAATTATCTCCTCAAAAACCAAAAGGAGGATTTTTTACTGCTTATTCTTATCAGCCAGAAGAATTTCTGGAAAAACAACACGGCAGTTTATTTTTTATTGTAGAAATTGCTAGTCCTTCTCCCTCTTCCTCGGAAATTGGGGAAATGATTATTGAAGCTCTCAAAGAAGAATATTATAGTAATTTAAATCGTGACCCTCTTGCCTCTTTTG
>CAYFQT010000001.1:0-62507 GCA_964345445.1 uncultured Candidatus Saccharibacteria bacterium | reverse complement strand
GATTATTCGCAAATTGAGCTGAGAATTATTGCCCACCTGTCTGGTGACAAAAAAATGATTGAATCTTTTAGGCAAGGCGAGGATATTCATTCCAGAACTGCTGCTGAAGTAAATGACATTGATATTAACAATGTTACTTACCAGCAAAGAAGGGCAGCAAAGGCTATAAATTTTGGAATAATTTATGGAATGAGTGCTCATGGACTTTCTCAATCTATAGGGTGTACCCATGAAGAGGCTCAAGCCTATATTGATAAATATTATTCTATACACCAAGGTATTAAAAAATATGTCCAGGAAATTGTGGAAGTGGCTCGGCAGGTTGGTTATGTAGAAACTATTTTTGGTCGACGTCGTTATCTTCCAGAGATAAATTCTTCCAACCGTATTATAGGTGCCCAGGCTGAAAGAATGGCTATTAATTTTCCTGCTCAAGGTGCAGCAGCCGATATAATGAAAATGGCTATGATAAATGTTACCAGTAAATTATCCCAAATTTCTGAAAATACAAAAATGTTGTTGCAAGTGCATGATGAACTGGTTTTTGAAACCCCAGACGAAGATATAAAAAAAGTGGCTTTGTTTTTGGAAGAAGAGATGGAGAGTGTGTGTAAGATTTCTGTTCCTGTCCAAGTAGATATTTCCTATGGTACAAATTGGAAAGATTTAAAAGAGATAATCCGTGGCGACAAACGTAAAACTAAAAACTTTTCTCATTGAAAAATTTATATGATATGTTCAAAAAACTTTCTGTTATAATATTAAAATTTTTTATAGTTGCCCTTTGTCTTACAATTATTGCTTACTCAGCAATTCTTTTATTATTCTATCAAAGAGATAATTGGTTTAATGATAAATTTCGAGATAGTTTTTCTTATTACCCTTATCTGCGTACTATTTTTAAACTCCATGATTTTGGCGATGGTAAAGGCGATTATCTTAACTCTAAAAAGTTTCCTAAACTTTTGGTAGAAATAGATAGTTTAGATGGTTATGAATTATCTTCAAAGGCAAAAGAAGAGATCCCAGAAGACCTTCAAGAGATTTGCCAAAAACCTGAGGATATAGAAATTATTGAAGATGATACTATATATGATGATCATCTGTCATTTACTATATATGAGATTGAAAAGCTGCAAAAAGATTATAGAAATTATTATCCTCAAAAAGGACAAGCAGTTTTATACATTATTTGTTTAAATAAATTTGCCGATAGTCCTACTAATATTGGAACAACAACCCAAGAGACATCAATGGCTATTTTTGAAGGCACTATTTCCGATCTGCCTAATTATAAAGACAATCAATTGCTTTTGGAAAAATCTACAATATTACATGAATTTGGTCATCTCCTAGCCTTAGATCATTCAGAAAGTCCGTATTCAGTAATGTCTGAGACTGTAGAGGTTGTAGGGAGAGAGGTGGATATTAGAACCTGTGATTTTTCTGAAGAAGATTTAAGAGAAATAGAAGAGTTAAGAGAAAAATATTATTAAAATTTATGAAAAAAGAGATTTACCCCATAAATCAGAAAGCCCTAGACTTCAGACCGGGGATGAAAGAATTAGGGAATAGAAAGAAGAAAAAAGCCCCGTCCTTTAGGGCAGGGATATACGGGGTTTACACATTAGGTTCTTCAAACAGAACTTGGAAAGAATTTATAGAAATTCTGAAATTTTATAATATTGAAGTTTTAATAGATGTTCGTAGATTCCCTACCTCTCATTTTGATTGGTTTTCTAAGGAAAATTTAACTCTCAGACTCAAAACTCAGACTATAAACTATCTTTGGATGGGCGAAGAATTTGGAGGATATAGAACAGGCGGTTATGAACATTTTACTTCTAGTAAAGAGTTTAAAAAAGGACTGCTAAAGCTGGAAAAGATAGCTTGTGAAAAGAATATAGTAATTATGTGTGCTGAGCGTTTTCCTTGGAAGTGCCACCGGGTCTATATCACTCAATCTTTAGAAAAAAAAGGATGGAAAGTAAAACACATTTTAGAGAAAGATGAACTATGGGAGCCTAAAAAAGAGAAAAAGGAAATTTCTCCAAAATGTGAGAAAGTAAAGAAAAATTTATTTATTGGTGTTGATCTTGGGGGATGGAAGAAAAAAACTACAGGAATATGTATTTTAAAAAAAAGACAACAAGAGAAAAAGACAGAACTTATTCCTTACAAGAACCATTGCCAGAGTTGTAAAGTTGAAATTGGTTCTGAGGTTTTTGAAAAAATAAAATATTATTTGCCAAAGACTTTTACAATTGCTATTGACGGTCCATTGGCTTTTGGGAGAGGTAAAGGCAAAATGCGACTTTATGAGAAATTTTTATCTACCAAAGTATTTAGACAGGAAAAAGTTTCGCCTTTACCACCCAGTTTAATGTCTCAAGTTGTAGAGTTAGGGATGGATTTAACTTCCAGTCTTCAAAAAAAATATGATTTTAGGCTTAATGGAAATATCATTGAAGTTTTCCCTACTATCACTTTAGCTCTTTGCGGAACAGTTGAAAATTTAATTTTAAAAATTGAAAAAGAATGTCAGATTAAAATTGAAACCCCTCCCTGCTTGTCTATCCAATCTGATAAGAAATTGACTCATCAGAAGTCAGCTTTTATATGTACTCTTTTAGCTTTCCTGCATAGCCAAAATCTAACAAATTTTATTGGGTATAAAGATGGATTTTTATACCTACCCAGTCCTTTGTTTTGGACAGAAGACTGGCAAGAGAAATTTTCCCAAGCCTGGCAAGAAAAGGATAGATTAAAATACAGATATCTAGATACGGATATTCCATTGGTAAAGTAGAATATTTTTTAAAGTGTAGCTGCCCGATTTATCGGGCAACTTCCAAAAAGGAATTAGAGTCAAGAGAGGAGATTATGAGTTATTCCTTAATTTACATTACTACTTCTGATATAAAAGAAGCCAAGAAGATTAGTAAACATTTAATAAAAAATAGATTAGTTGTCTGTGTGAATATTATTCCCCAAATTGAGTCAATTTATCATTGGAAGGGGAGAATAGAAAATGCTACAGAATCAGTGATTATTGCTAGAACAAAGAAGAATTAGTTTCTAAAGTAATTGCCGAGGTAAAGAAAATTCATAGTTATGATATTCCTTGTATTATTTCTTTAGATATCCAGGATGGCAATCCAGATTTTTTGAATTGGATAGAAAAAGAAACAAAAAATTAATTTAAAAATTAGAAGAGAATTAGAAATAAAATATTAAGTTAATTTGAAGAGGTTTTTTATGATTTTAATTAAAAACGGAACTATTTTAACTCAAAACAAAAAAAGAGAAATTGTTGAAAATGGCGCCATAGTTATTGAGAATGATCAGATATTAGATATTGGTAAAACTGAAGAGATAGAAAAAAAGCATAAACCAGATAAAGTTATAGATGCATCTGGGTGTGTAGTTGCCCCTGGTTTGGTGAATACCCATACCCATGCGGCAATGACTTTATTTAGAGGCTTTGCTGATGACCTACCACTTAAAAAGTGGTTAGAAAAATATATTTGGCCAGCAGAAGCTAAATTTATTAATCCAGTGTCTTCCTATTGGGGTTCTTGTTTGTCTGCCTTGGAGATGATCTATTCGGGTATAACAACTTTTTCTGATATGTATTTTTTTGAAGATGAAATTGCCCAAGCTTGTAAAAATATAGGTATAAAAGCGGTATTATCCGAGGGGCTTTTGGATTTTCCCACTCCCAATTGCAAAGGCCCCCAGCAAGGATTGGTTTATACTGAAAAATTTATTAAAAAATATATAGATGATGATTTGATTACACCTGCTGTAAGCCCCCATTCTACATATACTTTATCACCTGGTTTTCTTCGTAAAGCTAAAAATTTCTCCGATTATTATGAGATTCCTTATCATATCCATATTGCTGAAACAAAAGATGAAATAAAGCAAATAAAAAAGGAGCATAACTCTACTCCTTTTGGTTTTCTAGAAAAACTCGGTATATTAGGCGATAAAATTATTGCTGTCCATTGTGTACATTTAGATAAAAATGATATTCAAATTGCCCAAAAATATAAAATAGGTATTGCTCATTGCCCCCAGAGCAATATGAAACTTGCCTCAGGTATAGCGCCAATTACTGAATTATTATCTTTAGGTATCAAAATAGGATTAGGTACTGATGGTCCTGCTTCCAACAATAATTTAGATATGTTCTCTGAGATGAAAGCCGCTGCTTTATTACACAAAGTTAATACCAGTGATTCTACCACAACTTCTGCCCAGCAAGTATTGGATATGACTACTCGAGGCGGAGCAGAAGTTTTAAATATGGCAGATAAAATTGGTTCTTTAGAAGTTGACAAGAGAGCTGATATTATAATTTTAGATTTTCAAAAGCCCCATCTTACTCCTTGTTATAATATCTATTCCCACCTGGTTTATGCAGCCTGTGGTTCCGATGTACAGACAGTGATAATTAATGGAAAAGTGGTTATGGAAGACAGAAAAATTTTAACCATTTCAGAAAAAGAGGTATTAGAAAAAGTCCAAAAAATTACTCAATTGATAAAAAAGAAATAAACCACTTATTAGATAAAAGATTCAAAGAAGACCTTTTGAATAGGTCTTTTGGGAAAAATATTGGAATATTAAATATTCTTTATATTATTTTCCCATCTTTCATATAGACAATCTTTTGGGCAGTTTGGGCAACGGGGTTTTCATGGGTTACCATAATTGTGGTAACTTTATTTTTTTGTTGGAGTTCTTTTATTAATTTCAAAATTGTTTCCCCGGATTTAGAATCCAAATTTCCTGTTGGCTCATCAGCCAAGATTATTTTGGGATCGTTAGCTAAAGCGCGGGCTACAGCGACTTTTTGTCTTTCTCCCCCTGAGAGTTTAATTGGCAAAGTATTTTCATAACCCCTAAGTCCTACTTGTTGTAATAAATTTTTAGCTTTTTTTCTTTTCTCTTTTTTTGTTCCTTTTTTTTCAAACATAGGGATCAAGACATTTTCTTGTGCAGTTAAGTTAGGGAGAAGATTGTGGAGTTGGAATATGAAACCAATTTCAGAAGCTCTATATTTATTTAAATTACTAATTTCTGATAAATTTTTTCCGTCTACTATAATTTTTCCTGAATCTGGTTTTTCTAAAGCAGCTAGCATATTTAACAGAGTTGATTTCCCTGAACCCGAGGGACCCATAATTGCTAAAAACTCTCCTTCGGCAATTTCTAAATTAACTCCATCTAAGGCTTTGATTTTTCCTCGCTCAAAATATTTCTTTAAATTTTTTATCTTAATGATTTTCATACACGAACTCCTTTTTTTACAAAAGAATTTTACCGCAGGTGATAATTAAACACGAGAATTATTTTAATATTTATTCGTAACGGAGTGCCTCTAGTGGTGAAAAATTTGCCGCTCTTAGAGCTGGATATAATCCACCAACCAAACTGACCAGGATTCCCACAGTAGCTGCTTGTTCAAAGACTAAAAGAGGATATTGGGGGGAAAGATAGCTCTGAACAATTTTAGTTTGCATAATTATCCAGATTACGACAAGCCCAGCTAATATTCCAAAGATTATGGCTAGAATACCAATTAAAAGAGATTCGCTTAAAATTAAAGCAATCACCCTTCTTTTTTTCCAGCCCAAAGCTCGCAAAATTCCAATTTCTCTGGTTCGTTCAAATACGCTCATCATAATTGTATTCATTACGCCAATTCCTCCAATTATAATAGCCAGGAGAGAAATAGCCCAGGTAGTAGCATCAATAATTTCCATCCCCTGATCAATAGAACTTAAATCTTCTAAATCCTTTATTGAAGTTAACTCACCACCAAATTGATCTTCGACTTTCTGGGCTACTTCTTCAACTTTAAATCCTTCCTTCACTCTTACTAGAGCCATATTCACTTTTCCTTGCAGGTTAAGTAAATCCTGAGATATTTTAACTGGAGCCATTGACCCGCCGTCTTGATAAGTGATGCCCGATTCATAGACACCCACAATCTTAAATTTCTTTTGATTAAATTCTATCTCGTCTCCTACTTTTTTGTTGAGATTTTTGGAAGTAATTTTGCCTAAGATTACTTCATCTCTGTCATCTTCAAAATTTCTTCCCTCAATAATTTTGGCATTAGTAATTTCTATATCACTAGCTTTAATTCCCCCCATTATAAAATAGGGGTTGCCAGGTATTTGGGTGAGACCAAAGACAAAACCAGCTGCTTTATCTACCCCCTCAGTCTTTTCAATCTTTTCTAATTGTTCATCGGATATATAACTTAAGACTACATCAGCTGCGCCTGTTTGGGCAACAGTAAAATCAACATTACCTCCAGAGATAGCTTGGGAAACCATATCTTTCAGTCCAGCAGTAATAACTCCCAAAGTTACAATAGTGGCAATACCAATGGAAATTCCCAAGACAGTTAAAATCGTTCGGATTTTATTTCGCCAGATATTTTTGAAGATTAAAGTTAAAAAACTCATAACACTGTTATTATAACAAAGTTTAAATAATATATCATCTTAAGGTCTGCTATATTTTGCTATATAATGAAAGAGGGTATGAATGAATTATTTAAAGTACAAAGCGAAAAAAATTTTAATAGTTCGAAAACAACCAGACTATGGTTGGTTTTGGTGTAAATATGCTGCCTATCCCTATGTTGGTTGTGAGCATGATTGTGTCTATTGCTATAATCAAACATTTGGGAGAAAAAATACTGATATTAAAATTAAAGAAAATGCCCCTGATCTTTTGAGAAAGGAACTCGCAGGCAAACCTATTGATGTAATAACTGTTGGTGATTATCAGCCTTCGGAAGCGAAATATAAATTAATCAGAAAATGTCTAGAAGTTATTTTGGATTTTGGCTTTCCTTTCCATGGAATAGAGAAGTCCACTATTATTATCCGAGATTTAGATTTATTAAAAAAGATTAACAGGGAAGCTTGTGGTGTTGGACCTTGGGGTAGTTGTGTCTCCTTTTCTTTTTCTACAACAGATGATAGGAAAGCCAAAATTTTTGAACCTCATGCCCCATTGCCTTCTGAAAGACTTAAAGCTATGAGTAAAATTACATCTGAGGGTATATTATCTGGTGCAACTTATATGCCTGTTTTGCCATTTATAACTGACGATGATAAAAGTTTAGAGGCGACAATAAAAAAAGTCAAAGAATATGGTGGGAAATATATTCTTTTTGGGGGATTGACTTTTAATCCACCATTTCAAAAAAGATATTATAAAGTCTTAGAAAAATATTTCCCAAAGACTATTACAAAATATAAAAAGTTGTATGCTTCAGCTGGTCGTTGGGGCATAGGTTCTACTGCATCTTCTTACTTTGCTGAGTTGAATAAAAAAATTGATCAATTATGTCAGAAATACCGTCTTTTCAACTATATTCCCCGCTGGATTCCTAAATATAAAATCATTAATAATTACAAAGTGGCAGAGAAGTTATATGTCAAAGGTAAAGATTTATTTTCTTCTGGTGCTTCTTTTTATCAAGTTGCAGCCTATAACAAAGCTGGTCAATCTATAGATAATTTGAAAGATGATATAAAAGAGGTTTATAATAAAGAAGGACTCGCAGGAGTTAAAAAAATCAAAGGAGTAGGTGAAAAACTATCTTGTGAAATAGAAAAAATAATCAGAAAGGCTTATTCCCCTGATTTCCATCGGGGGACGGCCAGTTCCTCCGATAGTCATCGGAGGAAATAGGAGTGATTATGGAAAAAGCAATTGTGGCAAAAAATTTAACTTATACTTATGGTGATCTTACAGCTGTAGATCACATAAATTTTGAGGTGGCAAAAAGAGAAATTTTAGGTTTTTTGGGCCCTAATGGTGCTGGGAAAACAACTACTGTCAAAATACTTACTGGCCAATTTGTTCCTAAAGAAGGCCAGGCTATAATATTGGACAAAGATATAACTAAAAATAGAGAATATCTTCAGGGTCTAATTGGAGTCGTTTTTGAAGAAAAGAATCTGTATGAACGAATGAGCGCAGCAGACAATTTGAAGTTCTTCGCTAAACTTTTTGGGATTAGAAAATTTGATCCTTACCCTCTTCTCAGGCGAGTTGGCCTGGAGGGGAGAGAAAAGGATAAGGTTGAGGGTTACTCCAAAGGCATGAAACAACGCCTTATGGTTGCTCGAGCTTTAGTCAACAAACCCAAAATTTTATTCTTGGATGAGCCTACAGATGGTCTTGATCCAGTATCTTCTAAAGCCATTAGAAAGGTTATTTTAGAAGAAAGGAATAAGGGAGTAACTGTATTTTTGACAACTCATGAAATGATGGAAGCTGATAAACTTTCCGATAGAATTGCTTTTTTAAATGAAGGAAAAATTGCTGCAATTGATACTCCTGAAAATTTAAAGCAAAAATTCGGAAAGCGGGCTTTAAAAGTGAGAGTAAGAAGGGGAGATAAAATAGTTGAGGAAGAACTTCCTTTAGATGAGAAAAAAACAACTCGTGATATAACTAATATATTTGCCAAGGATAATGTAGTGACGGTCCATACTGCAGAAGCTAGCCTAGAAGAGATTTTTATAAAGATTACAGGAAGGGGGCTTCAATAAAAAGAACAACAATCATAAAAGGTTTGATGGCTAAAGATATCAACCAAATATTTACCAATAAGTTTGTTGCTACAATGACAATTTTGAGCATTGTTGCCTATGCTGTACTTTTTTATGTTATGCCTAAAACCATTGATGAGACTTTTGATATAGCACTATATGCACCTAAGTATGGAGATCTTATAGAACAAAGTACTGAGAGTGAAAAAGGTGTTGAAATTAGGTCATTCCAGTCAGTTGATGAATTAAGAGAAAAAGTGGATAAAGGTGATTTTAATGCCGGAATTGTAGTGCCAGAAGATTTTGAAGAAAAATTGGGCAAGGGGGAGAAACCAGAAGTTAAAGTTTATTATCCTTCAGATGCCTCGCAAGATGTAAAAAAGGCAGTTGAGCTTATTCTTAAAGAGTCTGCTTTTACTTTAACTAGACAAGAGTTGCCAGTTGAAGTTGATGCAGAAGTTTTAGGAAGAGATCGGGCAGGAGAACAAATTCCGCCCAGAGAAAGACTCAGACCTGTATTTATTATACTTCTTTTATTTATGGAGCTTTGGGCACTAGCTAATCTTATAACAGAAGAGAATGCAAACAAAACTATGGAAGCAATTCTTATAACCCCAGCCAGTGCAAGCGATGTGATTATTGCAAAAGGTATTGTAGGAACATTTTTAGCTACATCTGAAGCAGTTGTTTTATCTTTACTACTTAGAGTTTTTGAGAATAATGTTCTTGTTATTTTAGCCACTTTATTATTAGGGGCTATAATGGTAACTGGAATTGCTTTTGTGATTGCAACTTTTTCCAAAGATATAATAAGCGTGACTGGATATGCAATTTTGGCGGCTATTTTTCTAATAATTCCTGCGGTTGCAGTAATGTTCCCCGGTTCTGCATCTTTTTGGGTTAGGTTATTTCCTTCGTACTATCTAGTGGAGATTTTTGATCAGGTGGTGACATATGGAGAAAGTTTTACTGCTTTTTGGAAAAATATAGTTATCCTAATTGCTTTTAATATAGCTGTCTTTCCATTAGGCATATTACTCCTAAGGAGGAAATTTAGATGAACATAAAAAGAATTTTAGCTATTATACGTAAAGATTTCTCTGGTGGTTTAGGGAAAACATTTTTTATTCTTGCGGTAATCATACCAATACTAATGACTTTAATGGTTAATTTGATCTTTGGAAAACTTTTTGTTGGGAAACCTACTTTTGCAGTTATCGATAAAGGGCATTCTGAAATTGCTGCCAAAATCGAAAATTTAGAATCAGTAGTGATGAAAAAAGTAGAAGATGAAGAGCAGCTTAGGGAAAGAGTGGAAAGTGGAGCAATTGACGGAGGATTGGTTTTGCCCCAAGATTTTGATGAAAAATTAAAAAGTAATGAACTTCCAAGAGTTAAAATCTATATTGGAGGAGAGAGCCTTGCTTCCAATAGGATTACTCTGGCTACATCTTTAGCAGGTCTCCTGCGAGAAGAAGTAGGTCACAAGCTGCCAATCGATATAGTTGAAATATCTTTAGGTGAAGATGTTGAGCTTCCTATAAAAATCAAAATTATTCCGCTTCTTATAATGTATGCTATCCTTATTGGAGGTTGTACACTCCCAGCAGCTCTTATTGTTGATGAAGTGGAAAATAGGACTGTATCGGCAGTAACTATTACCCCGGCGACTTTGGGTGAGTTGATTTCAGCAAAGGCAGTTGTCGGTTTCCTAACAAGCTTTATTATGGGGATTGTGATTCTTGTTATAAATCAGGTTTTTATTGGTAATATATGGCTGTTAGTTATTTTTATGATACTGGGTGCAATTTTTTCTGTTGAATTTGGTTTGATTATTGGATTGTTATCTAAGGATTTAACTACAGCTTGGACTTATATAAAACTTCTGGGTTTTCTAGTTGCTCTTCCTGCACTTTTATATTTCTTCCCCCAAGTGCCAGATTGGGTAAGTAAGCTATTCCCTACTTATTATCTGTTTAATCCTATTATAGAAATTACCCAACACTCAGCAGAGTTTGGGGATGTTTGGAGTGATATTCTCATACTATTTTCCTTTGATGTCTTTTTTGTCTTATTTGTTTTTTTAGGCAGAAGAAAAATAGCTTTGAGGGTTTAAAGAGATAAAAAAAACAATAATAGTCTTAGAATGTGTAATAATTAGAAATGATTTGAAATTTTTGTTTATTTACTCTATAATTTAAGCAAAGCGAAAAATTAAGATATAATTTAAGCAAAGCTAGAATTACAAGGTTCTGTGAATGCAGTAAAGAAAGTTCTTTATAATAGTATTTATTTATTAATTAACGCCTCATTTATTTTAAAACTATGAGGTAAAAAAAGGAGGTATTATTATGTTAGGAATTGCTTGGTATTGGTGGGTTTTGGCCATCGTTGTAATTGTTGCTTTATTATGGATTCTTATTACCCAGAGGAAAAAGCAGTAATACCTTGAATATCTGTCATCAATTTAGTCCCCGCATTATGCGGGGACTAGTGTATCATTCTAATGAAAAGATGACAAAAATTAACCAAAAAGCTCACAAGAAGACTAAAAAAAGTCAAACCATAGATAAATCAAAACTGCCTAAAGTTAGTTATTGGATGATAAAAATAATTGGTTTGCTAATAATATTGGCAGCAATTTTTCCTCTTTTTTATAAATCACATCCTTTGGTTGTTTTTTTATTTACTCCTTATATAATAGTAGGTTTATATTTTCTTCTTGTTACTCATCATCATCTCCCAGCTAATATTTTAATTTTAGCCTACGGGATAGTTTTTATAGGATTGACTTTACATTTTTCTGGGCCCTCTATATCTTTGAATTTAGTAAAAGACTTAAAAGATATTTGGGCTGATCCAATATGGGATGAAAAAGCTAAAGTTATATTTACAAGTCAGACAGTAGATAAAATTTTATGGTTTTTTGGAGTTTCTTTTTTGTTCTTAAGTGATATTGTTGCATTAGCAGAAAAAGCAACAGGGTTAGAGATAAACATCAAAAAAATATTTAAGTTTTCAATTTCTAAGGCGAGTAGAAGATGAAAAAGAAAAAATGGATTATTTCAATAATATTTTTTGTGATTTTTATAGTAGGTGCTTTTATATTTTTGCAAATTTATCGACATTCTAGCCCTGAGATTACCGAGCTTTCTATATCTACTTCTGTGACTGAAGACAATAAACCAGTTAATCCAACAGATACTTTTTATGATGAGAAAACAGATATTTTTGTTTCTGGTCGAATAGCTCATATAACAAAAACAATAGTTAAAATAGAGTTAAGGTGGAATGGTCAAAATTTTGGAAATTATCCCAAAACGAAAGAGATTTCTGCAAACCAATACCCCAATAATTATTTTTCTTTCAAATTGAGCAAGAATGGGATTAATACTATTTATTGGCCAGTAGGTGATTATGAACTTAAAATTTATCCAGAAGGAGATAGGAATCCTATAAAACCCAAAGTTAAATTTAAAGTTTTAGAAAAAAAGAACGGGAAAGAGGTTACTAAAGAAGAAAAGGAGGAAATTGAAGCTTGGATTTTGCAAAGTGATTTAAATGAATATGGTGATCCAAAAGATACAATTTATGCTGGGGGCACCCCATTGTTTAATGAAGCAACAGGAGAGACAATTGACCGCTTTCAATATATTTTAAGTCAACATCCTGAAAGACCTTGGATGAAAGATTAAATATCAAATAGTTGCGAAAATCAGAGATTTTACAAATATCAAAATACAAATCAAATATCCAAAAATATCTTATTTTTCATTTTTTTACTTTTTAATTTTGAATTCGCCGGAGGGCGCTATGCCGGAGTTGCCTGAAGTACAAACAATTGTAGATGACCTAAGACAAAAAGTGATGGGCCATAAAATTCTTGATGTTATCTGTGATTGGGAAAATTTAATTCGTGAACCTTCCTTTAGAAAATTTAAGGAAGAGATTTCTGGATCAATAATTGAGGATATTAAAAGGCGAGCTAAAAATATTATTATTAATCTTTCTGCTTCAAAAACCTTGCTTATTCATTTAAAAATGACTGGACATCTTTTGGTTTCTTCTTGTTGGGAATTTAAAAGAGGGAAACTTAGGAAAATTAAAAATGCTCAGTGCCCAGAGGATGATCCTATAGCATCTGATAAAATGAATCAATTTGTACATTTAAGTTTTCAATTAGATAAGAATAAAAACTTGATGCTTAGTGATTTGCGGAAATTTGCAGAAATTAGATTAGTAAATACAGAAAAAATTCCAGAATATTTAGCTTCCTATGGCCTTGAGCCTTTATCTAAAGATTCTACTTATGAAAAATTTAAAAAGGCATTATCAAATCAGAAAGGAAATATTAAACAGGTCTTGATGGATCAAAAGGTTTTAGCAGGAATTGGCAATATTTATTCTGATGAAATTCTTTTTGAAGCTAAAATTCATCCTAAACAAAAGACAGAAAATATTCCAGAAAATAAACTTAAAAAATTATACCAAGAAATTGGCAATGTTTTAAAAAGGGGTATTGAACTTCGAGGTAATAGTGTATCTGATTATAGGGATACAGAGGGTAGGAAGGGAAAATATCAAGAGGTAAAAAAAGTTTACAGAAGAGAAGGGCAACCTTGTATAGAATGTGGAGGAAAAATTAAAAGAATTAAAATTGGTGGTCGTTCTGCCCATTTTTGTCCTAAATGCCAAAGAAAGTAATAAGGAATGAGGAATAGGGAATTAGTAATTATTAAAAAATGATAGAGGTAGCAGAAGTGTCAAAGTTAAGGGGTTGTATAAAAAATTAACTAGAATTTTAAAACTGGACTATCTATGATTCTATTTTTATATGGTGAAGATACTTATAGATCTCATAAAAAAATAAAGGGTATTAAAAAAAAGTACCTAAATTCTGATCAGGCAGGCACTAATATTTGTATACTTTATGCAAATGAAGTTGATTTTGATAAAATTGCTAAGGCTGTTGAGACTATGCCTTTTTTAGCTAATAAACGTTTAGTGATAATTAAAGATTTGTTAAATAGTAACAAGCAGAAATTACAGGAGGAAGTAGCAGAATATTTACATAGTATCCCGGAGACTACTGTTTTAATTTTCTGGGAGAAAGGTGGCGTCAAGAAAAAAGGTAAACTTTTTAAAGAATTAAGAAAAATAAGCAGAGCCCAAGAGTTTGAACTTCTGGTAGGAATAAAGTTAAATAATTGGATTGAACAAGAGGTTAAAAAATTAGGTGGGAAGATTGAAAAAGAAGCTGTAGCCAGATTAGCTTCTTATGTAGGATCGGACTTGTGGCAGATGGCTAATGAAATCAGTAAGTTGGTTTCTTACAAAGTACAAGGTACAAATGACAAAGGGCAGAGAAGTTCCAATTCTATTATTTGTGTTTCTGATGTTGAACTTTTAGTTAAAGCTAAATTGAATACTAATATTTTTGAGATGGTTGATGCTTTAGGAGAAAAAGATACTAAAAAAACTACTGAATTAGTAGATGATTTATTAACTAGTGGTGAGACTGAAGGATATTTATTATCTATGATTACTTATCAATTTCGCAATCTTCTTATAGTCAAAGATTTGACTGAAAAAAAATTAAATAAATTCCAAATTGCCAAACAGACAAATATCCATCCTTATGTAGTTTCTAAAACCATTCCTCAATCGAAAAATTTTACTGAAGGTGAATTAGAAGAAATTTATAGCAAACTTCTGTATGCTGATAAAGCAATAAAAACCGGAAAATTGCAGCCTCGCTTAGCTTTGGATTTATTGGTAGCTGAGCTGTGCAGAAGTAGTTAATAGCACTTAGCGATTAGCATATTAAAAAACCCTTGACATAAGGGTTATTTTTTTAGTATAATACAATCCTTTGTTATTTTTTAATTAAAAAACAGGATGTTAAAAAGATATTGGGGGTGGAAGATTGGGCAGGAAAAACGGCAAAGGGAAGAAATTTAGCAGTAGTAAGAAAAGGAAAAAGCGAGAGAGAAGAAAAAGAAAGAATAAAAATCAGTAAGTATTTTGATTTTTTTATTGGCCATTATCTGAAGGGGTGATTAAAGCATTCTGTTAATAAGTAAAAAACTGGAGGCTTTTTTGAGGGAGTAAGCCTGAAACTGAAGACAAAATGTCAACTCCCTCTATTTTTTATTTCTTCTTTCCTTTTTCAGCTTTTTTGACTTCAGTTTTCTTTTCTGTCTTTTTCCCCTCTGTTTTTTTCGGAGAAGCTAAAGCTTTATGTAATTTTTTCATCAGCCTAGATTTCTTTCGGGCAGCGGTATTTTTGTGAATTACACCGCGAGAGACTGCTTTGTCTAATTCTCTTATAGTCTTTTTGATTAATTCTTCAATTTTTTTAGATTCAGGGTTCTTATCTATTTGTTTTCGAGCTTCACCTAAAGCAGATTTAATTTTTTCTTTTATAGCTTTATTATAAGCTGTTTTTCTTTTAGTAACTTTTACTCTTTTTTTTGCGGACTTGATTATAGGCATAATAAATTTTCTCCTAAAATTTAGTAATTACTGGTAATTAATAGTAACATATAATAATTATCTATTCAAGCATAAATATCAAGCTTGTTAGTTTATTATTACAAATGAGAGACAATCTTGACTACAGCAAAAGCAGTTACAATTTTAAAATCTCCTCAAACTTTCTTTTATTTTTAAATGGCCCAATAATAGCTAAATTTAAATTGTCATTTCGGAAAATATTATTAGCCACTCTTTTTATATCTTCTTGGGTAACTTTCTCAATCTCAGCTATCATTTCTCCTGGAGTTAAGGTTTTAGGGCAGAGTAATTCTTGTTCGCCTAGAAATTCTGATATTCTATTAGTATTTTCCATAAGTATTAACCCGCCTTTAGCAAATTCTTTTGCTTCTTTAAATTCTTTTTTAGAGACTAATTTATTTTTTAATTTATTTAATTCTTTTAATATTAATCTAATTGCCAAATTTATTTTCTTAGTATTAATCCCTCCATATATTACTAACAATCCAGTATCTTTAAAATTTTCATTATGGGAATTAAGAGTATAAGCTAATCCATGTTTTTCTCTAATGTTAAGAGAAAGCCTTGAACCAAATCTTCCTCCTAAGATTACATTTAACAATTTTAAAACAAATTTATCCGGGTTATTATATGATGTTCCCTTTAAACCTAAACATAGATGAGTTTGATCAGTTTTTTTGTTTAATAAACAAACTCTGGGTTTGTTTTGGTCTTCTTTAACTTTAACCTTTCTCCAATAATGAATAAACTTCTCTTTCTTGATTTTGCCTAACAGATTTTCTGCTTCTTTTTTTACCTCTGTATGTTTGATATTACCAGCTACACTAATTACTATATTTTGAGGTTTATATAAATTTTTGATATAATCTGAAAAATTTTTCCTATTAATATTTTTTACACTCTCTTTAGTCCCTCCAACAGTTCTTCCCAAAGGTTCATTTGGCCAAATAAGATTGAAAATTAAATCCCAAACTTTTCTTTCTGGAATATCCTTATATTTATTAATTTCTTCAATTATTACATTTCTTTCTGTATTGATATCTCTAACACTTAACTTAAGATGAAATACCATATCAATAAGGACATCCAGAGCTTTTTGAAAGTATAATTTAGGTACTTTACTATAATAAGTAACCTCTTCTTTATAAGTACTGGCACCGAAGTATCCGCCAATTCCTTCAATGACCCCAGTTAAAGCTTGGGTTGAAGGATATTTTTTAGTTCCTCTAAAGACCATATGTTCTAAAAAGTGGGAAATGCCGCAGAGTTTCTTTGTTTCATAGCGAGAGCCAGCGCCTACAAATATAGTTATGGTCACTGATTGTGTGTATGGCATTTCGCAAGTAATGATTCTTAAACCATTACCTAAAGTTGTTTTTTTAAATTTCATAATAACACTCTAATATAGTTAAAATATAGATCCTATTCCTAATGTTGCTAAGGTGACAACAAGCCCAGCTATTAAAACTCCTAAAAATATCAGGGGCAGAGATTTTTTAGGAGGAATTCCAAAGACAAAAGCAGCAACTGTTCCTGTCCAGCCTCCAGTTACAGGCAAAGGAATAGCTACAAAGATAACCAAAGCGAATTCTTTAAATATTTCAAATTTCCTGCTATGTTTTCTGCGTGTTCTTTCAAAAAGCCAACTAAAAAATTTTTTAAAAATATTAAATCGATCTGAGAGCCACTGAGATACTCTTTCTAAGAGAAAAACAATAAAGACTAGAGGAATCATATTGCCTAAAACGCTCCATAGGTAAGCTTGCCAGATTGGAAGATGATAAATTTCCAAAGCAATGGGCAAAGCTAACCTTAATTCAGCAATAGGCAACATAGCTATTGCCAAAGTAGCTAAAGGTTTGGGTATTGAGCTAAAAAGTAAAGCAAGATTCATATAATTAACCTAGAATTGTTATATTTTTCCTCGGGTAGCCGCCTCGAAAACACGCAGTCGCCTAATTAATTTATTGTTATAGTTTTAATCCAGACGCTGCTCAGATCTCGGCCACCAAAGTGTTTTTATATATATTTCAGGCACTCATTGCAGGTGGCCTGCGATATGGTTTTCTCGGCAACTACCCTCGGAAATAACATATTTATTTTATCTAAGAATTAAGATTAGCAAAGCAATAAAAGCTAAGATAAATCTATAATAAGCAAAGATATTTAATTTGTGATTTTGTAAGAATTTCAAAAGATATTTTATGGTAAAAAAACCCACAATAAAAGAAGTTAAAAATCCTACTAAATAGATTATTTTCTGATCCGCAGAAAATCCCAGCTTAAATAATTGATACATTTTTTTCATTCCTGCCCCTAAGATTATGGGAGTGGCTAACAAAAAAGAAAATCGGGCTGCTTGCTCTCTTTTTATTCCTCTTGCCAATCCTGCTGTTATTGTTATTCCTGAACGAGAAACCCCTGGAATTAAAGCCAAAGCTTGAGCAAAACCAATAATAATTGAGTCAAAAATATTAATTTTACCTAATTCTTTTTGTTTTTTAGCGATTCTTTCAGTCAAAATAAACAAAAGACCTATTCCAACTAACATAGAAATAACAATCCAAGAAGATCTAAATACAGTTTCAATTACACTTTCTGTAAAAAAACCAATTGTTGCAGCCGGGATAGTGCCAACAATGATGAGAGTGAATAGTGAGTAGTGATTAGTGTTTAGTTTTTTTGTTCTTTGCCAATTTTTAGGATTTAGAAAAGATTCACAAATTATCTTTCTCCAATCTTTAAAGAAAAAGACAACCAGAGCAACTAATGTTCCTAAATGTAAGGCTACATCAAAAACTAGCCCAGTCTCCTGCCACCCTAACAAATTATGTGCTAAAACTAAATGGCCGGAGGAAGAAATAGGCAAAAATTCGGTTAGACCTTGAATAATTCCTAAGATAATTGATTGGAAGATAGACATAATAATTAATGAGTAGGGAATAGTGGTTAGTAACTAAAATTAGTTTAACATAACTAAGATTTTTTGCCAAAGCTTAGCTATGCCAAAAAGAAAACCGCCCTATGGGTTTGAAAATTTAGAGCGGTCCCCACTATTTTTTCAAATTTTACAAGTTTTGATTTCAAAAACAATTTTTAATTTTTTTCTATCATTCCCCAACCAGATAAATTCTTTGGCTTCCCAACTACGAAATTTAGAGCATTGGGAGAATATATCTTCTAAAAGCACATGATTGCTTGTTCGTGGCTTAACTATTATTGATTTAGTTTCTATTTCTACACCTATTTTTTCCTCTTTATCAGTAGTAAGACTTTTTTGAGAAGACATCTTTTACACCTCCTAATTAGCTTCTATACAGAAAGAATTATTCCTTTTTCTCATAACAAAGATCTTTACAAGGCTCTCCTTTAGCCCATACTCTGACATTTTTTATATCAGGTGATTGAGTTATTGTTTTACCTATCTGTTCTTTTAGCCATTCTCTTTCAATTTCCTCATAATATTTGATGTTTTCATTAAAATAGAGATTAGCAGTATTACCCTCTTTTTCCAACTTTATTAATTTTGTTCCATTAGGGATAAGTGTCATTAAGTCTTTAATTTTAGTCTCTTTTCTATCTTTCTCTGTCGGTCCTTCCACTAATTTTTCTACCAGAGCCTCAAATTTTTTATCACTATTTGCTGGAATTTCTCTCTCTATTGATGTAAATTTATACCCATCCTTCCAAGGTTCTAGAAAAAATACTTCCACTTTAAGAGGTTCTTCTTTTTGACTCTTCCCCTCTGTGTTTTCTTTTATCATATATATCACAGCAGGCAGTAAAAGAAATATACCTATTATACCAAGAATAATCTTAAATTTTTTCTCCTTTGTCATTCCTATCACCCCTTTTCATTTTCCTTTTCAAAGCCTTTAATTAAGAACCACATATGATTACATTTTTTACATCTTTGGGAATAACCCCTATAGGTGGGTGGTTGTTCATTCCCGCATTCAGGACATTTAAGAAGCGGCATTTTTCTTTCAAGTAAACCTAATTGTTCTAATTCTTCTTCTGTTTGTTTGGTTTCTTTTTTTGTCCTTTTTTCTATTGCTTTTTTAAAATCTTCATTATAGCAGGTTTTACATTCATCTTTCTTTTCTTCAGCCATATTCTTTCCACCTCTTATTTTCATTATATTCAGGGCATTTTGTCATTTTGTAATCTTGACGAACCAAATTCTTTAAATTTTATTTCTTCTAACACCTCTTCAAATTGCTCTATTGTAAGATGATGACCAAATCCCATATCTTCTCGGTCGTATATCTTAACAAGTTCCTTTTCGGGACGAACTCTTCCTGCTCGAGTTTCAACCCTACTTTTATCATAACAGGAGATAAAATGTTCAGGATAGAAAATTAATAATTTTTGACTTAGTACCGCTTTTATTTCATTTAGCCATTTTTTCTTTCGTTTCTTTTTATTTCTGCTAGCCTTATTTCTTTCAACAATTATTTTTTCAATAAATTTTTTTAATACTAATTTTTTTTCTCTATTTGTGTCTCCTGACAAATATTCTTTTTTCAATTCTTTTGCAATCAAATAAGCTTGTTTATATTTTCTTTGATTAACGCAAATCATTATTCTGTCTATGCTGTTTATCATACATACCACCTCTAAAGCTGGAAAATGTTGGGAAATGTTAGTTTGTTTTTCAAAGAACACCCTTTATTAATATTTAAGTCTATCATATATATAATAAATTTGTCAATTTTTTTAGCTTATTCTTGGCTATTTTTATAAAAGAGTATACAATTAAATTGTGCGACCCAATTAGTTTTGAGTAAATAGTAAGGAGTAAAGAGATAAAAATATGAATACTTCAAATCTGGATCATTTAATTACCGATTTTTTGGAATATTGTGAGATTGAGAGAAATCGTTCCCAGCTTACTATCCGTAATTATGATCACTATCTGCGGAGATTTTCTGAATTCGCTCAGAAGAAAGGGATAAGCTCTCCTGGTGCTATTTCTTTAGATTTAGTTCGAGAATATCGTCTTTATTTAAATCGCTTAAAAGATTCACAAGGGAATGACTTGAAAAAAATTACTCAAAATTATCATATTATTGCTTTGCGAGCTTTTCTGAGATATTTAGCCAAAAGAGATATAAAAAGTTTGGCCGCTGAAAGGGTAGAGTTAGGAAAAGTTCAAAGGAAAGAAGTAACTTTCTTGGAAGCAGGGGAACTGGAAAGTTTATTAGAAGCAGCTAATCCAGAGAAAGCATCAAAAAGGAAGAAATTTATTGTCTTAAGGGATAGAGCAATCTTGGAGACTTTTTTTTCTACCGGACTGCGGGTTTCCGAATTAGTTAACCTAGACAGAAATCAGATAAATCTAACCAGGGGAGAATTTATGATAAAAGGCAAAGGAGGCAAAGAGAGAATTGTTTTTTTATCAGATACTGCCCGAGGCTGGCTTGTTCAATATTTAAAAAATCGTTCAGATAATTTCAAAGCATTGTTTATATCCAAAAGAGATGCTCAAGGAAAGAAAACCAGAGAAAGGGAATTAAAAGGAGAGGAGCCCAGATTAACCGCAAGAAGTGTGGAGCGCATAGTTTGTAAATATGCTTTAAAATCTGGATTGGTAAAAAAGATTACGCCCCATACTCTTAGGCACTCATTCGCTACTGATCTTTTAATTTCTGGAGCAGATATTCGTTCTGTTCAGCAAATGTTAGGCCATGCCAATATAACTACTACCCAAGTCTATACTCATATAACTGATCAACAACTCCGCGACGTCCACAAAGCCTTCCATGGGAGACGTCGTCGACGATAGAAATTTAGGTAAAGGAAAAAAGCGGTTGGTATAAAACCATAAAGTTCTGATAAAATCAGAACACCCGCTTATTTTTTATTGAAATGTTTTCTTGCAACCTATGCTGCATTAGGCTTGTTTTTCTCTTCAAAAACTCAAAGTTCGTGTTTAAGTTTTCTAGCTCCAGCAATAAAGTAACCTACAGCTGCTATTAAAAAAAATACATTCTCTATCACTAAGAACATCAAAACAAATCTAAAACCAAAACTATTTAAAGTGGAAAATGCAGAGGATATCCCTATTGAGAGAAGTACACTTGAACTTAGTAAAAATAAAGTTACTGATATAGTTGTCGCATACAAGTAGTGAATGGGTCGTGACCGCTCCAAATTTGACAGGAGAAGATGGTGTATTGAAGACACCTCAGTTAAACCAAAAATTATTACAGCTATCCATAAAAGCAAAGCACCAATATCTACTATTGAACTCATTTTTTCCCTATCTCCCTTCTTCAAGATTTTTCTGATTTTTTAATTCTCATTTTCCATTTCAATCTCTTCAGCTAAGCCAATTCTTTCTCCCTTCTCATCAACAACGCAGAAGTGGCTGCCTTTAACCTCTAATTTACCAATTTGACCATCTTTAGTTTTTGCTCTTTTACCAATGTGATGAGATATAATACCTACACCACCAGCTTCATAAATACTTTTCCAAGTCATTATTCCCATCTCCCTTTTCAAAATTTTTCTAATATATTTATGTCTTGAAGTGTTTTAAGAGCTTCCAGAAAAACATCATAAGGTATGAATGTCTTTAATGGCGCAAGTAGTCTTACTTCTTTTTCTTGTAATTCAAATCCTATAAAGGATATTTCTTCCCCTGACCTTAAGAGATCTTCAATTTTGGGCTCTGTGTTAGGATAAACTATTCGTCCTAAGAAGCGGTAAGATTCACTCAATGGCACTGTAATTTTTGGCTCTACCTGATGTTTTTCTATAAAACTATCTACTGTATTTTTTTCAGTTGGATTATTTACTTTTGGTAGAATTACATATAATAAACCTTTTTCTAAGGATTCAACAGGACCTCTTTTGTATGTTTCTCGAGTATCGATTTTTGAATCTGGTTTTCCTCGATAATAAATATTCCAACCTTGGCAAGTTATAGCCTCTAAAATTGCCTGATAAGTTCTATTCTTTCTTTTCTGTCTTAGAGGAAGACCCCATGCACCAATTGGGAAGGATAAGCTTAGCCCGAAGAAAATCAGTGCAGCTCCAATAAGATTCAAATCTTTAGGTAGAAACAGAAAAAGAATAGAGCCTAATAAAAGAAGAAATAGAGTTAAAACCATAAGAAGTCCTTTCATCTCCAATCATCTCCTTTTGTAAAAGTACGGATTTTTTCCTAGATTTTTCTAGGATATCTAATAATATTATATCAAACTTCATTTGTCAAGGCTAAGCTTGATTTGTCAAATGAAAATTTTTATTTAATAGGTCTTTTTTGTATTTTACTTTAGTGATAAGATAAATATAGGAGAGCTTATGTTGTCAATTGGAATAGTAAGAACGCAACTTTATATGATGAAGCTAATTACCTACCATTTGAAATCAAACTAAAACTCCCTCCATCAAGAAAGAGGAGGGTTATTGTAGAAAGAGATAATTTAGGAAAGATAATTCATTCCAAAGTTTTATAATTGGCCACAAACACTTTAGAAAGCTACAGATTCCTGTAGCTTTTATTAAATAAAAATAAAGATATTTGACTTTTTAAATATTGGAAGAATTAAAACAGAAATTAACTGGAATTAGAAGGATTTAAACAAAATAAAAGAGAGCTATCACTATTTGAAATAGTATTATGTGCAGTGACAACTCTCCACCCTATTTTCTTAGACTTTCAAGAGGTAGAAAATAGGCTTGGTAGGTATCTTCCCCCTGTCTGATTAACGCTCCCTACCGAGCGGACTAATTGGAGTTGGACGAGTAAAGCTGGTATCTTTTCCGTCGACAGCGTTGAAAGCCATACTTGTAGAGTTCACACTTTTCACGAGTGCAAGATTTGTCTGGACATTCAGGCGGAAAGGAACTCTCCAGAGCGAGAGCAACAAGTTCTTCAATTTTCTCCAGAGAAAGTCTTGTCGGAGGAACATCGGTAGCAGTAAGGCTTCCATTAAGTAACATTTCACCTTCTTTTTGATAATACCATTCTTCAACACCTTTGGTTTTTCCTTCACCACCCAATTCTTTAAAGTCTTTAGTAGTAAAGACTCCTTTAGCGCATTGTTCCTCCACTCGAAGTACACAAGCCACATCAGTAAGTTTGATTGGAGGATACATAGAGGTAAAGATTTGAACATTCCCCGAAGAATGCTGCTGAATGACCACATTGGCACGACCACCATGTTTAGAACGAGCAAATTTAGACATCAGTTCATTGTTAGAATGAATACTAACAATTCTGAGTTCTTTTTTACCCATTTGCACGGTAAGTATCTTAGCAGCATTTTCAAACTTCTTCTTAGTAGAGTTGAAAAAAACTTGCTGCTCAGAATACTTAGCATTAAGTATCTCAAAAACCCAATCTAATACTTTTTCTGGGTTATCAGGATATTGGGTATTAAGATATTTGACGCATGATGCCAAATCCATTACTCCATCGCTCTTGCCAAGATCACTTTTGAGTGTATAGGCAAGAATTTGAGTAAGGGCAGGATCATCATCAATTTCTAGATACTTAGCTACTAAAGTCGCAGAACAAACTTCACCATATTCCTTATGCGGATGATGATTGAATCTGCCTTTCCCTCCTGCGCCGATTACAATAAATCCATCTTTCTCCCACTCATCAAGTGACCTTCCATCAGGACTCTCATTACCTTCCGACCATGTTACAAGTTGAGCTTTAGCTATGCCAAGAAATTTCTTATCACCCCACTTTCGTAACTGCCAGATAGCTACAATCTCGTCCAAATGCGGTCTTTGGTGCGTAACAGGTATATATTCCTTTTGCACCAACAACACCCCCTTTGGTAAATTTGACCGCTATTCTGTTTTAAAATTACAATTCGTTAAAGAACCATTATAACAAATCTTGTCACAAAAGTCAAGGATTTTTTGTAAAAATTTTAATAAATCTTTTTTATCTGTTGTTTTGGTGGTAAAAGACACCTCGGAGGTGTTATTATTTCACCATATTTAAAAAGCTACAGAAATCTGTAGCTTTTATTCTAGTAAGGATAACTGAAATTATCTGTTATTACAGAGGTCATAGTTCAGCCCTCTGTAATTTAATCAGCATTGATAATTACGTTAAAATGTCAGTTTTTTATCGCATCACACTAACTGTAGCATTTTCAGCGTCAGGAGCAGCAACAGTTACCCGACCGTTTCCAGCATCTTCAAAAATAGTATACTTAGTACTATTTGTGGTAGCAGTAGAAGGATCTTCCGGCATTGCTGTCAGGTATGTTCCACCAGCAGTTAAAACTGAAAGATCAATTAAACCAGTACAATCACCACCATCGGCACAAATCTCTGTAGCTACATTTGTAATAGTAGCTGGCAGATTACCATTATTGTCAGCAGCATACTGATGAGTAGCATTCAGAATAGCATTAACATCATTCCATCTTTGGGCATCTCGGGCATCAGCAAATTGTTTTCCTGGATTAACCGCAACAATTACGATTGCCGCCAAAATTGCAATAATACCAATAACGACTATCAGTTCAATCAATGTAAAACCCTTGCTTGTTTGTTTTCTTGTTAGGTTTTTTAGCATTTTTCACTCCTCCATTTTTTAATTAGATTATTAATAAATTTAAATCTCTATTTTAATATAATAAATTAATACCTGCTGTTTTGGGATTTTTTTCTATGCCCCGTAAAGCCAGCCCACAAACTGTGCTGAACAAAATGGGTTTTATACCTATACTTTTTTTAAATAAAGAGTTTATATCTATTCCTGCCCAAGGATCGGCCACTTCTATTTTTAAATTTAATTTTTGTGAGAAATATTCAGGAAGTCCTAAAACCAAACTAGAGCCTCCACTGAGTAAAATTTTATTAATCTTATTTTGTTTTTGATTTTTATAATATTCAATAGATTTCTTAATCTCTAAGATTATAGAATCCAAAAGAGGTTTTATAGTAAATAAAATCTGTTCTTTTTGCTCTTCTGAAAAATTACTGTCTAACTTTAATTCCTCCGCTTTCTCTAAAGGAATTTTTAGACTACTTGAGATAGCTTTAGTAAAATTATTGCCAGCAATAGGAATATTCATAGTGGAATAAAGGCCATTTTTATCAAAGATACTCAAAATAGTAGCTTGACTTCCAATATCAGCTATCAGCATTTCTTCTTGTTGACCATGGTTTTTAATTAAAGAGCGCTGTAGGGCTAATGACTCCATATCAAAAGCTAAAGGTATAAGATTGGCCATCTGTAGAGCTTTTTTAAACTCCTCTACAATTTTTTTGGGTGAAGCAGCGAAAAAAACTCCCTTTTTATTTTCTTCTTCGGAAACAATTTGAAAATCCCAATAAACCTCATCAAGATTAAAAGGAATTACTTCCCGAGCTTCATACTTTAAAGTATCTTTTGTCTGTTCTATACTGAGAGATTTTGGCAACTGAAAAATATGAGTAAAAACTTTTGATTCCGGTAGAGAAATAATAACTTGTTTAGTAACAATCGGTCTAGGTGAAGTGTTTTCTAATAATTTGACAATATTTTCTACCAGTTTTTCTTTTTGATAGATGGCCCCGTTTTTTACTATACCCTGCTCCAGTCGATTTCTACCATAAGCTACTAATTTGATTTTACTAGGTTTTCTTTTAAACTGCAAAACTTCAATGGAAGCATCGGAAATATCCAGACCAAAAGGATTTTTAGTAGATAAATTAAACATTTTCCCCCTTGCTGATTAATGTGAATTGATTAATTCCAGAGGAATTTTACCTTTGCTAGAATTACAGCATTTACAGCATGCTAATTGTTTTAAATTTTAATTTTTTCTTATTAATTCTAATTAATTTTCTTTTTTATATTCTAAGGTTGTGCTGGACCCCCTGGGGGTTCACTGCTCCAAATTTCTTTCCAGGAAATAATAGTTAAATTATTGCCGTTTAATTCTACTATTGACTCAATTTTTCTTGTTAAATCATTGACTATGCCAGTTGAAGTAATTGTTCGATTACTAGCGTTAGACGTTACTTCTATAGTACAAGAACCATTGCCAATATTCAAGCTTCCTCCTGAATATCCTGAATCACGTTTTAATCTAATCATTGCCTCTGAAATTCCTGCCTCAGCTACAGCAAAGCTTTCTAGGGATTGATTTTCTGAAACACTCATTTGTATTTCTGAAACTCCTGACAAATTAATACTAATACTAATAATCAAAATTACTGCCGTAATTATTATTATTGATATTAAAGCAATGTACCCTTGTTTAGATTCCAGATGTTGGCTGTTATGTTTTAGGAATTTGTTTTTCATTGATACATCCTTATTTATAGTAAACGGAGTATCTTTTTAATTATAGTATCGCTTTTGTTCGTTCTAATCCTATGAGTACTGCTAACAAAGCGCGCCTATGTATATACTACAACTATTACTTTTTATCATCGGTCTCTTAATTCTGCAGTTGTTTCTAAAGTCACAGAAGCTTCCCAGGGCTCTCTATCTTCAGGATTTATATGTTCGATTGCAAGTCTAATTCTAATATTTCTTGTTTTGTTATTAACGGTGCTTAAATTAGTAAAAGTTAAATCAGTAACTTTGACATTACTGGAAGTTAAAGCATAAGGACCACTTGTTTCTTGTTTTATTTGAAGAATGTTGAAGGAAACATCAAATTCAGTAGGGTCAATACCAGCATATTCCATAACTAAAGAAAGTTTTCTGCCCGCATTTTCCGGAAAAGCCAAATTAATGTCAAAATCAGATTGAGCTATATTTATATCTTTGGCAGCATGAATTTCTTGTACCATTCTTTCTATAGCCAGTCGAGCATTTTGTTGTACTTCCAAAATCGCTTGACTTTTAATTTTGCTGTTAATTGCTGTCCAGGCAAAACTAGTGCAAATAATCAAAAAAACACTAACCAACCCAATATAAATCAGGATTTCAATAAGAGTGAAACCCCTGTGAGTTTTGAGATTTGAGTTTTGAGATTTAAGAAATAGTCTTTCTAATTTTGTATTTTTCATTTTCTTGTTTATTGTTCATAATTAATAGTTATATCTTCTAAAATCGGGGTGTTTGTTCCGTCTCCTTCAAAATAAGCTTTATATTGAATCCAATTGGTTCCAGAAGCTCCGGGATCTGTTGTGATAACCTCACCAGAGGTTTCATAATAGGTGCTATTTGTTCCATCAGGTCCCACCCAAGTTGCTCCAGAAAGCCCTGCTTGGGTGTCAGCTGTTCTAATTTGAAATTTTAAAGTTGTTCCAGAAGTTACTTGAGCTGTCCAGATAATATAATTATATATAGTGATGGAAGAGCCGGTATCAAAATTACTTGATTCCAGATTTCCTGAAGTTGCAAAACCGTTTCCTCCTCCTGATAAAATATAAAGTTCCGCACTATTGGAAATATTAGCCACAAAAGCATAATCTCCATTTACAAAAATGCCAGTGGCGTAGTCACCAAGATTAGCCGTTCCGAAGACAGAAGGAGTTACTGGGGTTGAAATATCTATTACTTTAAATTCAGCGCTATTGCTCTCAGTAGCCACAAAAGCATAATCTCCTGAAACATAAATATCATTAGAATCAGTATTTAAATCTAAAGAACCAACTATAGTAATGCTCCCAGGATTAGAAACATTAAGAATATGAAAATCATGATTTGCCTTCCAATTATCTCTTACTAGGTAGGCTGTATCTCCTACAATAAAGACATCATTGGCATCAGCAACACCTGGAGTATCAAAAGAACCATCAATGCTTAGGGCCCCCGGATTACTAATATCTACTATTTGTAATTCCTGATTATTTGATGTTGAAGCAATGTAAGCATAATTTCCTGCAATATAAATTCCATTGGCTTGGGCGCCTAAATTTAGAGAGCCTAAGAGTTGAGGATTTATTTTGTTAGCAACATCAATAATACAAAGCTCATCATCTCTGGAAGAAGATCTTACTAGGTAGGCTGTATCTCCTACAATAAAGACATCATTGGCATCAGCACGACCTGGGGTATCATAGCTACCTACTATCTGAGGGGTGCTCCAATCAATGATACCTGAATCACCAGAGAGTTGTACCTCCCCATCATCTATTTGTGTGGTTTGAACATCTGTTTTTACCCCTCCATCAAAATTATCTTTGGTAGACTGTCGCCAATTACGGCCATTGTAATTAGTAAAGTAAGAGGTTAAAACCACATTATTTGTACGATCGGGAGTAAATTCCCAAGTTACTGTAGAGGTTACTTTTTTAGTATCTATGTCTGGAGCTCCTCCACTTTGTGTAATATCCCCAGCTACATCTCTATTAACTGATGAGACATTAATAATTCTTGTAAATTGATTAATGGAATTTTGACTGCCGATAAATTCCCAATAAGTATTAGAGGGATTATCAGTATTAATTTGCACCCCATGATCTCCATTAGTTAAATATTTCCACCCTCTGTTATGTATAGATTTGGCTGCTTCAATTCCCTCAGAAGCTATGGCGACAGCTCTGGTTCGTTCACCGCCTTGACGATTGGAAATAAAAGTATCTAAAATCAAAAACACACTAGAAGAAATGATTAAAGAAAAAATAGCTATAGCAATTAAAATTTCAATCAGGCTTTGACCTGATTGAGAAAATTTAAATATTTTGCCTTTCATTCCATCTCCACTCTTCCTACTTCATTAATATTAATAGTTTTCGAATTATTGTTCACACTAGTTATAGTAATATTTCCAGTATTTAAAGTGGTTCCTTTTAATTTATCAAAAACTATTTCTGTAAGCCCACTAATAGATAAGGTATCAGGAATGTTGAAATCTTCGTCATAGACTACTTCGCGTGTAGCATAAGAATCTCCCTTAAATAAAGTATATTGTCCAGAAGTTAATTTAACCCCAAACT
This sequence comes from uncultured Candidatus Saccharibacteria bacterium, assembly GCA_964345445.1. GTDB lineage: Bacteria > Patescibacteriota > CPR2_A > CAYFQT01 > CAYFQT01 > CAYFQT01. Next base: position 33,540 of record CAYFQT010000001.1, on the reverse strand, counting down.
TTGAATCTGCCTGGGAAGCCATAGCTTTTGATTGAGCTCTGCGTAAAGTCTGTACTATTTCTTCTGTGATAGAATCAAGTTGGCTTTCTACCTGAAATGATTGATAAAAAGGAATACTTAAAAAAACCAAAATGCCAATTAACCCAATTGCAACTAAAATTTCTATTAAAGTAAAGCCTACCTTAGAACTTAGGAATTGGGAATTAGAAATTAGTGATTTTTTTCTCATTCTACTTCCTTAAACTTCCTGATAATTTATAAATTGGAGAGATAATAGCAATAGCTACAAGAGCAACAACTAAACCGATTAAAATTAATAATATTGGCTCTAGAATAACTGAAAGGTTTTTGGTAGTATTATCAACTTCTTTTTCATAAAATTTAGCCAGATAAATAAGAGTCTCATCTAACTTTCCTGTTTTTTCACCTACCCCAATCATTCGGGAGACCAATTGGGGGAAGCTATCTGAATGTTTACTTTCTTTTTTTAAAACTTGGGAGATAGGAATGCCTTTTTTCACTTTTTCTGAGACAGAAAGCAATCTTTTCTTATAAACTTCATTACCCAAAGTATTGGCTGTAATGCTTAAAGCCTCAACAACAGGAACTCCACTTTTAAGCAAGGTTCCTAGAATACGATTAAAGCGAGCTAAATTAACATTTTGACTAATTTTACCAATAATAGGAAGAGATAAAATTAATCTGGAGGTAGGCAGTCGGGCAAAATTACTCCTTACAATATACCACAACAGAAAGATAAGAATAATAAATCCCCCAATAATATAGAACCCATAATTTTGAAACAAATTTGATACCCACAGTAAAATTCTAGTAGACAAAGGTAAAGTAACTTTAAAGGTTTGAAAAAGCTTGGTTAACTTAGGTAGGATAAAAATAGCCATTGCACTACCCAAAGCCATTGTAGCTATAAGAATAATCATTGGATAGAGCATTGCTCCCTTGATTTTCTTTTTTAAATCATAGTCCTTTTCCATCTGCAAAGATAGATGGATTAGGGTGTTTTCTAAAGCACCACCTGTTTCTCCTACTTTAACCATATTAACAAAAAACTGGTTAAAGATTTTAGGATATTGAGCAAGACTTTTTGACAAAGGCACCCCTGCTTTTACATTATGTAAAACTTTGTCTAATACTTTTTTCAGTCTGGAAGAAGTAATTTGATTTTTGATAATTTCCAAAGCTTCAGCAATAGGCAATCCAGCCTTGATCATTATTGAGAGATATTTGGCAAAAAGTACTTTGTCTAAATTAGAAACTCTACCCAATTCTATTTTGGACAAAAATTCTAAATTGCCTTTGGTTTTTTCTTCTATAGAGATTATTAAATAACCTTTATTTTTTAGTTCTGTAATAGCCTTCTCTTTATCATAGGAAGAAATGACCCCTTTTTTAATTTGCCCTTCTTTTGTAGAAATCGTGTAGTTGAACTTCATAAATAATAACTCCTTTGTTTTGCAAAAGAGTGTTAACATAGGTAAGAATTGGCTACTAAACTTGAACTAAATTACACTAAAAATACTCTAAAATTTTGTTAACTTTTTATTGGTGTTCTTTTGTGCGAATTTTCGCGCTTAATTTTGTCTATGACAAAATTCTTTTGCAAAGCAAACATTTTTGCATTTATCTTTTAGTCGCTCTCAATACTTCTTCTAGAGTGGTTATTCCACCTAAAACTTTTTTTATTCCATCATTAAACATACAAGTCATACCCTCTTTTATAGCTTGTTGTTTAACCTGATCATTAGAAGCTTTTTCCATTACTAATTTTTTGATACCTTCATTCATCTCTAAGATTTCAAAAATACCTACTCGACCAGAATAACCAGTTTGATTACAACTTTCACAACCTTTGCCTTGATAAACACGCAACTGTTCGATATCTTTTTTACCTAAGACACTCTCTAGGTCTATCTGTTTTTTCAAACTTTTCAGTTTTTTACCCTCTATTAAATAACTCTCAATACAGCCAGTACAAATTCGACGAACTAGTCTTTGAGCAATAATTAAATTTACTGTCGAAGCTACTAAAAATGGCTCAATTTTCATATCCAGTAGACGAGGCAAAGTTGTTGCTGCATCATTTGTATGAAGAGTAGATAACACCAAATGTCCAGTCATAGCTGAATTTACAGCAATACCAGCTGTTTCTTTATCTCTAATTTCTCCAACCATAATAATATCAGGGTCTTGTCTGACAATCGCCCTAAGCCCTTGAGCAAAAGTTAAATTAGTTTTGGGATTAACTTGAATTTGATTTATACCTTGAACATCATATTCTACTGGATCTTCAATTGTAGAAATATTCACTTCTCTTTTATTTAATATTTTCAAAATAGTATATAAAGTAGTGGTTTTGCCGCAACCAGTGGGGCCAGTGGCTAAAATCATTCCATAAGGTTTTTTAATACTAAGTTTAATTTTTTTCAAATCAACATCACAAAGCCCTAATTCGTCTATAAAAAACAATCGACTTCGCTCGGATAAAAGGCGCATAACCACTTTTTCACCTTCTGTGATAGGAACAATTGAAACTCGAATATCTACTTTTTCATCCCTTATTTTTCTTTTAATTTCACCATCCTGGGCGGCTCTATGTTCATCTGTACGAAGCCTGGCCAAAATTTTAATTCTGGTTACAACTAGATCAAGTATATCTTTAGAAAAAGTGATCACATCATGTAAAAAACCATCAATTCTATAGCGGACTACTACTTTATTTTCCTGAGGTTCAATATGAATATCTGAAGCTCTATTTTGATGAGCATATTCAAAAATAGTATCAATAATTCTGATTATAGGCACATCTTCTGGTCGAGCTCCACGGGCTTTTTCTATGTTCTCTTTTATAATATCTTCAAATTCTTGTTTAAGTTCTTTTTTGTAATATGCCAGGCCTTCTTTAATGCCTATAGGGGTAGCATAATAAGGGATCACTTTGCAACCAGTCTTTTTGGCAATTAAATTAATTATCTCCAGATTCTGGGGATTTGCCATAGCTAGTTTTAAATTATTTCCTTTCTGCTCAAAGGTAATAATTTTTTGACTTTTAGCCACAACTTCCGGAACAATTCTTAAGACTCGCTCATTCACTTTCTTTTTTCTTAAATTAGCAAAAGGAACACCTAAGGCACCGGCAATAATTTGACCCAAGTGTTCATCGGGAATCAGGTTTTTCTCTACTAAAACTTCATCAATAGATTTGTTTTGTTCTTGGGCTGTATTTTGGGCATCATTAAACTGATTTTCGGCTACAAATCCCGGATTCACCAAAAGAGCTTTTAGTTGTTTATTAGAAATATTCATAATTTTTATCCTTCAGTTTCAAATAGATTATATTTTTCTCATCTGCAATGAATGAGCTAAGCTCACTTACGGTTAGCAAACTAAACAAATATCAATTTAAAAATATTTGTTATTTGGTACCTGTTGCATTAGCAATGTGTTCTTTCACCTTTTCTACCACACCCTGTATTGACCAATCGGATTTAATTAAATAGTCCACTGCACCAAGTTCTTTTCCTCGATTAATATCAGAATCTTGACCTAGATTAGAAAGGATGATAATAGGAATATTTTTAAATTCATTATCTTTTTTTATTTCTTCTAACACTTCAAAGCCATTCTTTACAGGCATAATTAAATCAAGTAGAATCAAATCTGGCACTTCTTTCTTTATTTTTTCTATTGCTTCTGATCCGTCTAGGGCAATAATAACTTCAAAACCAGCTCTCAATAAGCCATCTTGATAGGCCCTGGAGAGAAATTTGTCATCCTCTACTAATAAAATTTTGTATTTAGAATTTTGTTTCACTTGCCAGCCCCTTTTCTCCCTTTTTTCTGAGCATTCCTTTTATGGGTATTGTTAGATAGAATATTGTTCCTTTATTTGGTTCGCTTTTAAACCAGATTTTCCCGCCTGTAGCTTCTATAGCCATTTTAGAGATATAAAGTCCCAATCCTGACCCCTCTGTTACTGATTTAATAGCATTATCAGCTCTGAAGAATTTCTCAAAAATTCTTGGTTGGGCTTCTTTAGGAATACCAATACCATTGTCTTTCACACTAATCAAATATTCTTTTTTGTTTCTCTTTTCTAACTTAAGTAGAATATTACCTTTAACAGTGGGAGAATACTGAATAGCATTAACAATTAAATTACGAATAATCTGATATATTAGACTTTGATCAACTGAGATTTTAGGTAATTTTTTCTTAGGGGCTTGAAAAGTAATTTTGCACTTACGATCTTTTACTATAGGCATAATCTCATTAATAATTTTTTGTATTAAATATTCTATTTGAATTAACTTTGGTTCAATTTTTAATTTCCCAGTTTCTATTCGAGAAACATTTAAAAGATCATTAACTAATTCAATCATTCGATGAGTAGATTGAAAAAGATATTCTAAATATTCTTTTTGCCGGGTGTCCAATTTTTTAAATCCTTTACTTGCAATTAATTCTCCAAACAGTTTTATTGCCGTAAGCGGTGTACGCAGCTGGTGTGAAGCTACAGAGACAAAGTCAGTTCTCATTCTTTCTAGTTGTTTAATAGTAGTAACGTCGTGCAAAATTATGGCTCCACCTAAAACTTTTTTTCGATAGTCCCAAATTGGAACAATAAATATCTCAAAAAATCTATCTTTAAGTTGTGTTTTTTTAAAATAAACTTTTTTAGCGAATTTAAGAACTTCATCAATAGCCGCGGACATATCTATTACTATTTTTTTCTTTCCTATCAATTGGGTTGCTCCCTCAAAAGTTCTAATAAAATCAGAAAGTTTTGCTTTTTTCTTTTTTAGTTGGATGATCTTTCTCATCGCTGGATTGCTAGCAATTATTTGTTTGTTTTTATCAAACATTAGAACCCCATTGGTAATACTTTCTATTACCGCACCTAAATCCGAATTTAAGCCGATTTTCTGCTTCCCTTTGGGGCCTTGGCAAAAGGGTATTTTTTCATTTTTCATTTTTATTTCCCTAATTTACTGTCTTTTTATCTTAAAAATTTGAAAATTTTAAAAATTATTGCCATAAATTATAAATATTATGATTATAATATTATATCAAAAAAATCTCCTTTTGTCAAGAATTTATGCAATATGATAAATGTGACTTACCCAGATAGTAAATGGAATGATGATAATAGTAATGAGCTTATTTTTAAAATTTTAAAAATAATATTTTCTAGTCTTTTTTATCTGTTGTTTTGGTGGTAAGATGATGGTAGGGAGATAGCTATGTTATCTATTGGAATAGTAGGTTTGCCTAATGTTGGTAAGTCAACGCTTTTTAATGCTTTGTTAGGTCAAGCTAAAGCAGAAGTTTCCAATTATCCTTTTTGTACTGTTGATCCTAATATAGGTGTTGTTGAAGTTCCTGATGTAAGATTAAAAAAATTAGGGGAGATTATTAAACCAGAAAAAGTAACCCCTGCTGTTATTGAATTTGTAGATTTAGCTGGTTTGGTTCATAATGCTCACAAAGGCGAGGGATTAGGCAATCAATTTTTGGCTAAAATAAGGGAGTGTGATGCTATTGTCCATATTGTTCGGGTTTTTGAAGATTCTAATATTACTCATGTTTCAGGAAAAATCAATCCTCAGGAAGATATTAAAACTGTAAATTATGAATTAATTTTGAAAGATTTGGAGACAATAAGTAAAAGAAAAGAAAAAGTAAAAGGAGAAGCGAAATCAGGAAGCAAACAAACAAAACAGGAATTGCAAGTCTTAGAGAAGATTGAAAAGTCTTTAGAGGAAGAGGTACCAGTTTCTTCTTTAGAGTTTTCCAAAGAGGAATTGCCTATTGTAAAAGAATTAAATTTACTTACTTCTAAACCAGTTTTATATATAGCCAATATTTCAGAGAAAGAATTAGAGAATATAGATTTAAATAGACTCAAAACTCAGACTCAAATCTCTAATCTTATCCCCATTTGTGCTAAATTAGAATCTGATTTAGTAGAACTTTCAGAGCAAGAAGCAAAAGAATATTTAGAAAGTTTGGGACTAAAAGAAAGTGGAACTTTTAGATTGATTAAAGAAGGATATAAACTTTTGAATTTAATTACTTTTTATACAATAACAGGTGGCAAGGAAGTCCGAGCCTGGCCAATTATCTCTGGAACTGTAGCACCAAAAGCTGCTGGTTGTGTGCATACTGATTTTGAAAAAGGATTTATTGCAGCCGATGTTATTCATTTTGATGATTTAATCAAAACAGGGGATTGGCATCAGGCAAAAGAAAAAGGACTTCTAAGAACTGAAGGGAAAGATTATATAGTATGTGATGGTGATGTGATCGAATTTAAATTTAATACTTGACATTTAAATAAAATTTTGATATTGTGTAATCTCCGCAACTTAACAAAAACTTCTATTTTAGGAATAATAAAAATATTTCAGATTAGAGTTGGAGGTGGAAAAGATGCCCTCGGAGATTTGTAAAATAGATTTGTTTATTAATGATAAACAGTTATCAATTTTAGCAAAGATTTTATATGAAAAGGGTGAAAATAGAAAAGGCGGAAAATTATTTTTAATTACAGGTTTTGAATTAGTGGCAATACCTGCTTCACTTTTGCATGAGATGAATGAAAATTTACAAAGAGAAATATAAGATGATTTGATTTACAACTTTGCCAATATACTTTCCCAAGAAGGTTATAAAGTATTAGCCCCTATCAAATTATATAAATCATGTCCTTTTTTTGTAATTTTAAATTGAGAAATTGGAGGTGTAGAAGATGGCTTGGTATTGGATTTTATGTTTAGTAATAGTTAGTTTGGTAGTTTTTTTAGGTACTATTTGGTTGGCGATTGGTTTTTTTAGCTATGTAGTATTTGATTTCTGGCTCTCTGGGGAGAGTTTCTTTAACTACTTTGTTAGTTATTTCAAGAAATATTCTTTAGATAATTGGCACACATTGTTTTGGATGACTCTGTTGGGTTTAATTACCTTGATTATGCTTGATGATTTAAGGAAAGATATTCTATTAAAAGAAGAATCAGTTGTTTTGAAAAATGCGGAGCTTTATCAATACTTGATTTTTCATAAAAACTGAAAAATGGAGGTGTAGATGATGGCCTGGTATTGGTGGATTTTAATAGCACTTTGGATTCCTGTGGGTTTTGTTATCTTTTGGGGTAGTTCAGCTGTTGACTATCCATCTTTTGGTGACTATATGTTAAGAAAACAGGAAGAGAGTCCCAATTTTTATGGTTTTTGGTTTCCTATTTTAACAATTGCCTCAGGATTTCTAGCTCCAATTTGGATAGGATGCGAAGTTTATAAATTTCGGAAGCAGAGCAAAAGAATACTTAAAGAGATTATAAAAGGCACTAAAAATGACCCAGACTCTAAGATAACACGGCAAAAAAATATAGCAGTTATAGAGAAAAAAGAATAGTATCAATTAAACTGAATAAATTTTTTAGCCCTCGGTGGTAGATTTTTTCTACAAACCACTTGAGGGTTTTTTCTTTTTGTCTAAATTTACTTTTTTATTTTTGTTTTATATATTTCATTGATTTTTTAATAAGTTAAAAATCACAAAACTAAGCTATCGCATATTTTTGTGATCTGTGTTATAATGCAAAATGTAAGTTGTTTAAATTGTTAATGATGTTATCTTTTGTAATCAAATTATGTAAAGAAGATAAAAAAATAATTATGAAACAGGAGAATAAAGAACAGATAAAAGAGATAACTAAAGACATCCTTTTAATTTTAGGTGCAAGTGGGTTAGTAATTACTCTTGCTCTCTTCCCTGGGTTAGCTTATGTTATAGATGGGGTTTGGGAAAAGAGAAAATATGACGAAAGAAGATTTAACTATGCTTTAAAAAGACTTCAAGATCAAAAAATGATTACAATTGGACAGAAAGGCGACAAGACTGTTATTGAATTAACTAAAAAGGGTAAAAAAAGAGTTTTAAAGTATAAACTAGATGAGATGAAAATTAAAAAACCTAAAAAATGGGATGGCCTATGGCGGATTGTTATTTTTGATATTCCCGAGAAGAAAAAAATTGCCCGTGATGCTTTACGCCATAAGCTTAAAGAACTTGAATTTGTAAAAGTTCAAAAAAGTGTATTTGTTCATCCTTACCCATGTCGTGATGAAATTGATTTTATAAAAGAAATATTTGAAATTAGGCCTTATGTAAATCTTATAATTGCTAAGTCAATTGATGGGGAAGCAAGATTAAAATACCATTTCAAATTATTAGATAGCAAAAATTGATAAATAGTTAGTGATTTTGATAATCACAAAACTAAGCTATCGCATATTTTTGTGATCTGTATTGTATTATGCTATTGGATTATTATTATAATTTATAATTTTCCAATAATTTTAGTGTGGGTTTATGAAAATTAAAGTTTTAGGAACTTCAGCAACTTGGCCATTACCTAGATTGGGCAAAAAATGTCATTGTTCTATTTGTAAATCAAAGGATCCTAAAGACAGGAGACTTAGATCAGCAATCTTATTAGCGACAGGCAACAAACAACAAGCGATAAGTATATTAATTGATTGTGGGCCAGATATTGTAAAGCAAATAAGAAGAGAAAAGATTAAAAAAATTGATGCTGTTTTGATTACTCATGGGCATTCTGATCATATCTCAGGATTAAAAAGAGCTGACTTTAAAAAATTACATTCTGAAGGATTTATCCCTGTTTATGCAAACCTAAAAACCCATCAGAAAATAGATAAAAATTTTTCTCAAAAATTAGAATATCAAAGGAAAATAATTTATCCTTATAAAAAATTTAAAATTGGAGAATTTACTTTTTTACCTTTGAAAGTTACTCATTCAAAAGAATTTCCAACCTTAGCGTTTAAGATAATCTCAAGTCTCTCCACCAAAGATAGATCCACCTCTGGCGGGGAGTCTCGATTCTCAAGTCTGATATACATGCCTGATTATAAAAATGTTCCTACAAAATCTAGAAAACAGATTTTAGGTTGTGATGTTTTAATTCTAGGAGGAGCGATATTAACCAGAAATATTCCTTGGCATAATCCTATAGATTATGGAATTAAATTAGCTTGTGAACTTAAAGCTAAAAAAATTTATTTTACTCATATTGGACACATTAGGAAACCTCATAAGCAATTAGTTGGATATGTTAAAAAGAAAGGGGGAGAAAATTTTAATGTTGCCTATGATAGGCAGCAAATTAGTGTCTAGGGGCTGGAGATAATGATTAGTGGGTGTGGGGGCAGATACATCTTAAATAGATATAAGAATATATATAATGTATTAGACCAGGATAGTTTTTTGACAAGATAGATTTTTTACTATATACTAAGATTGTTAGATAGTAATCCTTTTTGCTTTCGCTACAACGAAAGTCTGAAGTCCAGAAAAAGGAGATTTTTAATATGCAAAATCGCTAAATTATTGTAAGTTTTTGCGTTTGCAAAGGAGGTTACCTATGCAGAATTATGAATTAATGTACATTATTTCAGGTAATATTCCAGATAAAGAAACTCAACCAGTAAGAGAGAAAGTAAATAAATTGATTCAAAAAAACAAAGGTGCAGTAAAAAAAGAAAATATTTTAGGCAGAAGACAACTAGCATATCTTATTAAAAAACAAAGATATGGATTTTATGTAGTAATTAATTTTAATTTACAACCTGAGGATGTATATAAATTAGAATCAGATATAAAGTTAGTTGAAGAGGTAATTCGTTATCTGATTACACTAGCTGAAGTATCTGCTTTTAAAAAGAAAAAAGAAATTGTTAAAAAACCAAAGAAAAAAATTAAAATAAAAAAAGAAGTTAAAAAGAAACCAAAGATCAAAGAAGAAAAACCAGAGGAAACAGTAATAAAAAAGGTTAAAGAAAAGCCAAAAAAAGAAGAAAAATTAGAAGAAAAGAAGAGAATGAAGGAATTAGACAAGAAATTGGAAGAAATTTTACACAAAGATGAGGAATCTAATAAATAAAATTATTTTTAAAATAATATAAATATCTAATTAAGAGAAAATAGACTCATTCCCGGTTGCCTGCGGCAACCGGGACGGCCCGTTACCCCGACGAATCGTCGGAGGGAATAAGGAGGAACAAATGCCTGGAGATTTAAACAAAGCAATGATTATTGGGAATTTAACCCGAGATCCAGAGCTACGTTATACACCCAATGGCCAAGCAGTAGTTTCTTTTGGAGTGGCTACAAATCGTCGTTGGAACGATTCCGCAACTGGAGAATTGAAGGAAGAAGTGGAATTTCATAATATAGTAGCTTGGGGAAAGTTGGCTGAGATTTGCAATCAGTTCTTAAAAAAAGGAAAAAAAGTTTATGTAGAAGGAAGATTACAAACTCGTTCTTGGGAAGGTCAAGATGGAGTCAAAAGGACAAGAACAGAAATTATTACTTCAGATATGCGGATGTTAGATCGAAAAGGAGAAATATCAGGAGAAGTTCCATCTAAGCCATCAGAATCAGATGTTGAAGTTGAAGAAGTTAAATTAGAAGAGTCTTCTCAAGAGACAAGCAAAGGAGAAGAACAAAAAAAAGATGTTAAAAAGACAAATGCTGGGGATGTTGAGAAAAAAACTGAAAAACAGTCTTCGGAAGAAATTAATCCAGAAGATATACCATTTTAAAATTTCTAATTTCTAAATCCTAAACAAATCCAAATGTTTAAATATACCAAACAGTTTTGGATTTAGAATTTTTGTCATTTGATATTGTCCCGAAGGGATCCCGTTGGGATTTAGGATTTTGTATTTCGAATTTTAAATTTTGATATAACTTAACAAAGAATTTAGGAGGTTTTATGTATAGATTTTATACACCTAAAAATTGCTTTTTTTGTACGGGGAATATTAAGCATATTGATTATAAAGATGTAAGACTTTTGCAAAAGTTTTTATCTCCATATGGAAAAATTCAGTCTCGTAGTCGAACTGGCATTTGTGTTAAACACCAACGAGTATTAGCTAAGGCTATAAAAAGAGCTCGTTATTTAGCATTACTTCCTTTTGTCTCTAAATAGCACTGATGACTCAATATCACTGACTATATTGCTTACAAAAATAATGAGTTATTTGCCTGCAATCTGTGAGTTATTTGTAATTCACCGGAGGTGCTTATTTTCTTACACCGGAGGTGAAAATGTATTCTATTGGTGATCTTAAAACTGGCACAACTATTGAATTAAATGGAACCCCTTACATTGTTTTAGAATATCGACATAGCAAATTAGGTCGGGGAGGAGCAATCTTAAGAACTAAATTAAAGAACTTGATTTCGGGCAATGTAATTGATAAAACTTTTCGCGGCAAAGAAATAATTAAACCTGCTATACTTTCTAAGGCTAAAGTCCAATATCTTTATAAGAAAAAAGAAAATTATTATTTTATGAATGCCAGTAATTTTGAACAATTTGTATTAAAATCCTGTCAATTAGGAAAAGCAACTTGGTTTTTGAAAGAAGGAATGAATTTATATATCCAAAATTATAAAAGTAAACCTTGTAATATTGAAATTCCACCAAAAATAAATTTAAAAGTTATAAAAACTGAGCCAGGCATAAAAGGAGATCGGGTAGAAGGAGGAACTAAACCAGCGGAGATAGAGACTGGTTTTAAGTTACAAGTTCCTTTATTTGTAAAAGTTGGAAATATAATTAAAGTAGATACTAGAACTGGCAGATATGTAGAGAGGGTAAAGTAATTAAATATATTTTTATAATTTTTTAAGAGATAAAATTATGTTAAAACAAGCTGGTTCTATTATAAATTTGCCAATTTTTGCATTAGATAAAAAAACAAGAGTAGGGCAAGTTTATGATTTTATTATTGAACCGCAGGTAGGTAGAATTTTAGCTTTTTTAATAAAGAAAAAGAGTATTTTTGGAAAAGTAAAGATTTTAGCAACAGAAGATATTTATAATTTAGAAGAAAACACAGTAGTAATAGAAAAAGCTGATTCAATAACTCCACCAGAGGAAGTAGTACGAGCAAAACAAATTCTTCAAGATAAAATTAAAATAATAGGCAATAAAGTAATAACCGAATCAGGAACTTATTTAGGGAAAGTAGAAGATTTTGTTTTTGACTCAGCAAATTATATATTAGTAAAGCTGTATGTCAAAACAGGAATTTTACAAGACATATTTAAAGGTGAACTTGTTATACCTTGGGATAAAATTCATTCGGTTACTAAAGATGAAATTGTAGTTTTTGATGAAGCAATAAAAGAAAAAGTCAAAGAAATGAGGGCAGTAAGAGCAACTTAATTAAAAAGGTCTATTTCTCCAATGGCCAGCAGAGAGATGGTTTGTCCTGATTGGTAATAGCCAGTCGAAATAATAGAGGAAATTTTTGTGAAAAAAGTAATTATTTATTCTACCTCAACATGTCCTTTTTGTGTTCAGGCTAAAGAGTATTTTGGGAAGAATAATATTAGATATGAAGAAAAAGATGTATCTGATCCCAATTTAGCCCAAGAGATGTTAGAAAAAAGCGGCCAAACTTCTGTGCCCGTTATAGAAATTGACGGGGAAATTATTATAGGTTTTGATAAAGAAAAGATTGACAAAGCTTTGGAGTTGAATAAATAAATTTACAAAATTAAAACCTGCTTGATTTTTTTCTACCTTATTGGTAAAGACTGTTTTAATCAAGCAGGCTTTTATATTTATAGATTTTTTTTAAGCTCGGGTAGCTTTTTCACCAATGTCTGTACGGTAGTACATGCCTTCAAAATTTATTTTTCCTATTGCTTCGTAAGCCCGATCCCTAGCTTGTTTAAATGTAGAGCCCGTGGCGCTTACATTTATAACTCTTCCTGAAGCTGTAATTATTTTTCCGTTTCTAAAAACAGTTCCAGCGTGAAAAATTTGCACCCCAGGTACTTTTTTAGCTTCTCCCAGTCCAGTAATTTCAAAACCAGTTTTAGGTTTTCCAGGATAGCCAGGAGAAGCAGCAACAACACAGATAGATTTTTCTGATGACCAAGAAATTTTATCTTTATATTTAATTAAATTGCCTTTTATTGTAGCAAGTATTATCTTCGCTAAATCGACTTTTGAGTCCAAAAGAGGCATTATAGCTTGATTTTCTGGATCGCCAAAACGACAGTTAAATTCTAATACTTTTGGTCCATCTTTAGTTATGATAAGCCCTCCATAAAGCACACCCTTATATACTCTTCCTTCTTCTTTTAGACCTTCTATTGTTGGTTTAATAATAGTTTCCATAATCTGTTTGTATAATTTTTCATAAAGTATAGGGGCAGGAGAATAAGAACCCATTCCTCCAGTATTTGTTCCTTTATCCCCATCAAAAATCCGCTTATAGTCTTGAGCAGAAGGTAGAGGAATTACAGTTTCTCCATCAGTTAAAACAAAAACAGATATTTCTTCCCCTTGTAAATATTCCTCAATAAGTACCACATCACCTGCTGAGCCGAATTTATTATTTATAAAACAATCCTCCAAAGCTTTGATAGCAGTTTTTTTGTCACAAGCTATAGTTACACCTTTTCCAGCAGCTAAACCACTAGCTTTTATTACTATTGGCATATTACAGTCATTTGTAATATATTCTTTGGCTTGATCAAAATAATATTTGTTGTATATTCGTGCTTGCCCAGTGGGAATTTTATGCCTTAACATAAATTCTTTAGTAAGAGCCTTACTTCCTTCTATCATTGCCGCATTTTTTGTAGGACCAAAGATTTTAAGTTTCCTAGACTCAAATTCATCTACTATACCAGAAATCAAGGGAACTTCTGGTCCAACCACTGTAAGACTAATATGAGCTTCTTGAGCCAATAAAGCTAAATTTTGAATATCTTCTGGTTCAATATCAATACATTTAGCTATATTTCCTATTCCGGCATTTCCTGGGGCACAAAAAATTCTTTCTACCTGAGGACTTTGTTTAAGTTTCCAAACCAAACTATGTTCTCTTCCTCCTGAACCAATAACCAAAACTTTCATTTCCAGTCACTCCTTATTTAGATTTTAATGTTCTATTTAATTGATAGATATTTTATTCTATTCTTCTTTTTTTAATCTGTCAATTGTCTTTTTAGCTATATCCCAGGAAAATCCTCGGCGTATCAAAAAATCAGTTAATTTTTTCATTCTTTGTTTTTCGGGTAAATTTTTATATAATTTATTCTTTTTTTGGATTACTTTTTTAGCTAATTGAATTTCTTTATCTTCAGGGAGCATTTTTTTTAAAATTTTATCAATTATTTCAAAAGATATCCCTTTTTGTCTTAATTCTCTGGTAATTAAATAATGGCCTTCCGGTTTTACAGCACATCTATCTTCAATCCAAGTGCGGGCAAAATTTTCATCATCAATTTGGCCTGCTTTTTTTAATCTGTATATGGTATTTTCAATAATTTTAGGATGAAATTCTGCATCAAGTAATTTATCTCTAATTTCTTTTTCACTGCGCACCCTGTAACCTAGAAATCTTAAGGCTTTGTCATATGCTTTAGCACTTTGGTCTAACTCTAATAATTTTTCAATATCTGCATCTTGTAATTCTTGTCCTTCAGAAATCCCTTCATCAATAATGGTATCTTCAGACAAACCACAGGCAAATTGCCCATCAACATAAATATTAAATCTTCCTTTTCTTCTTTTCTGAAGTTCAATTTTAGTAATTTTACCCATTTTTTCCTCTCTTTTTTTGCCGTTTTTTAATTTTTGCTTCATAGCCGCATTCAGAAGGTTTGTAGTAAATTGTTCCTTTGAGGTTTTCGGGCAGGTAATCTTCTTTAACATAACCCCCCGGATAGTTATGAGGATATTTATAGTTTTTACTATAACCTAGACTTTCAGCAAGTTTTGTTGGAGCATTGCGCAAATGTAGAGGAATAGGATTTTGTATTTGGTTTTGGATATCTGAATTTGCTTTATCTATTGCACATTTTGCTGTGTTACTTTTAGGTGCACAAGAAAGATATATAGCTGTTTGCGAAAGATTAAGTTGTGCTTCGGGCATTCCTACAAATTGTACGGCTTGAGCGCAAGAAGAAGCTAAAATTAAAGCTATTGGATCAGCATTACCAATATCTTCAGAGGCAAAAATTATCATTCTTCGGGCAATAAACTTGGGGTCCTCGCCTGAATTTAACATCTTGGCTAAATAATAGACAGCGGCATCAGGATCAGAACCCCGCATACTTTTTATGAATGCAGAGGTAGTATCATAATGTTGATCCCCAGTTCTGTCATATAGCAAAGATTTTTTGGATATAGCTTCACAGGCTATCTTCAGGTTTATTTTTTGGTCTTTTTTCAAGGAAGAGGCAGCAATTTCTAGGGCATTTAGAACTACTCGGGCATCTCCATTAGCAAAATTTATAATATGTTCTTCTGCCTTAGGATCTATTTTGAGATTTAAATTTCCTAATCCTCGTTTTTTATCATTTAATGTTCTTTTTATAATTATTTTTAAATCATCCGCAGAAAGTGGTTCTAGACGAAATAGGCGAGAGCGAGAAAGCAAAGGAGAGTTGATTTCAAAACCAGGATTTTCAGTGGTAGCTCCAATCAAGATAATTGTTCCATTTTCAATATAAGGCAGGAAGGCATCTTGTTGTGCTTTATTAAACCTGTGAATTTCATCAACAAATAAAATAGTTTTTTGATTTTTAAATTTTCTTCTTTCGCGGGCTTTGGCAACAACTTTGCGCAGGTCAGCTACCCCAGCAGTTACAGCCGAAAATTGACTAAAATGACATTTAGTATTCTTGGCAATAATATAAGCCAGGGTTGTTTTGCCAGTTCCTGGTGGACCCCAGAAAATTATAGAAGTCAGTTTATCTGATTGGATAATAGAGCGGAGAAGTTTCCCTTCTTTTAAAATTCCCTCTTGGCCTGTAAATTCCTCCAGACTCTCTGGCCGCATTCGATCTGCCAATGGAGCTTCTTTTTTCATTTGTTCTTCTATTTTTTGATCAAAAAGATCCATTTTATGATCCTTTAGATTTTAGTTAATAAAATAATTCCTTTTAGTTATATTGAATAACACTAGTATTCTAATCATAGTATAACAGATTCTTTTTAAATAAAATAATGGCGTTTGAATTGTTTAAAATGCATTCAAGCGCCATTTTAAAGAGGCAAAAAACTTCATTTCTAATTTTATTTTTTATGTTGTTTCAATTCTTCGATTTCAGTCATACCTATTGCTCCTCTTTTAGGGCGGTCGATAATTTCTTGAGGAATATCAAGGCGTTTAGCAACTTCTTTTAATGGTTTTTTGCCAATTTCATCTGAGGCTCGATCCTCAACTGGAATTTTAGAAATAAAACTAGCTAACCCTTTATCTAAATAAGGGAAAAGAAGATGAATATTAAACCGCTGGCTTGATTTGATTAATTGATCTAGGTGTTCTGGTTTTAACTTTTTCCACAAATCTCTGAAAATTTCTTTCCTTTTTTCTTTTGGCATATCTTTGCGATGTTCCCAGTAGCCCCCCATTTGTTCATCAATACCATCATGGACAATTACTGTTTTTGGTTTAAATTGAAAAATGTATTTATAAAGCAAATAAACATCAAAATCTCCCTCGGCAACTGCTTTTTTAAGATCCTCATCAGGTCGATCTTTCTTAAAATCTTCCAATGCTCTGTGAATTTCATTTGATGTGGGAATAAATTCATGATGTTCTGTATTGAATTTTTTAGCAGCTACGCGAGCATATTGAACATCTGGATGGCTTTCATTTCCTCCCATAGTAAATGTTACTATTTCAACTTCTGGTCCTAATTCTTTTCTCAGAAAACTTAAAGAAAGTGTGGAGTCAAACCCTCCAGAAAGAGTAGTATAAATAACTCCGTTATTATCTTCCAAAGCTTTTTCTCCTGCTTTTTTAAAAGAAGACACAAGCTCATTCTTTAACTCTTCTTTAGACCAATTTTTATTTTCTTGCTCAGAAACAGTATCTATTTCTCTAATAGTTTGAAAAACATCTTCATATTCAGCAATTTTTTCTATCTCTTCTGGAACTTCTCTTTCACTATTCATTCTCTGACCCTCCTCCTTTATGCCCTTACCTCATAGATTGTCTGGCCATTCAATTTTTTAGGAACTATTTTAAAGGTGTTATTACTATGATCATAAAGCATCCCTTCAAATCTACCATTAAGGCAATGGAAGACTTCATTTTTATATATTTTGTGAATTATAGAATATTTTTTACCTTGCATATTTTTCTTATTAAATAAAAAACAATGATGGAGTTCATGTTTTATTTGCTTTCCTGATTTAAAGTGATGCATATGATGAATAGGATAAAGTCTTAATGCTTTATCATCAGGTATTTTTAAAAATTTTCCTCTTTTTTGTTTTTCTATCTTCATAATTATTTCTAATTCTTTTTTACTCTTCTTCCTCTTTTTCAGCTTTTTCTTTGATTTTCTTTTCAATCTCATGTGCTACTTTGGGGTTATCTTTGAGATATTGTTTGGCGGATTCTCTCCCTTGGGCAATTCTTTTGCCTTCATAGGTATACCAAGCACCACTTTTTTTGACTATTTCCATTTTAGCTGCTGTATCTATTATATCTCCTTCCCGCGATATGCCTTCTTTGTAAATTATATCAAATTCCGCAAATTTAAATGGAGGAGCTACTTTATTTTTTACCACTTTAACTTTAGTTTTATTACCGATTATATCATCTCCTTTTTTAATTTGCCCTATTCGTCGAATATCTAAACGGACAGAAGAATAAAATTTTAATGCTCTTCCTCCTGGAGTTGTTTCTGGATTCCCAAACATTACTCCAATTTTCATTCGTATTTGGTTTATAAATACAACAGTGGTTTTTGATTTGCTCACTGCTCCAGTTAGTTTTCTTAAAGCTTGAGACATTAACCTAGCTTGCAGTCCCAGATGAGCATCACCCATTTCTCCTTCAATTTCTGCCCTGGGAGTTAAAGCAGCCACAGAGTCAACAACCACTATATCTACAGCATTAGAGCGGACTAAAGTCTCGGCAATTTCCAAAGCTTGTTCTCCTGTATCTGGTTGGGAGATTAAAAGATCTTCTATTTTTATTCCAATATTTCTGCCATATTCAGGATCAAAGGCATGTTCAGCATCAATAAACGCTGCTGTTCCTCCTTGTTTTTGAGCTTCAGCAACCATATGCAAAGCTAATGTTGTTTTCCCTGAGGATTCAGGGCCAAATATTTCAATAACTCTTCCCTTTGGTATGCCTCCCACTCCTAAAGCTAAATCTAAAGATATAGAACCAGTGGGGATTATATTTACTTTGATCTTTTGAGTTCCAGTAAATTTCATAATAGAACCTTTGCCAAATTGTTTTTCAATTTGGGAAACAGCTAAATCTATTGCTTTGTTTTTTTCTTCTTTTTCTGTCACCTTAGCCTCCTTCGTTGACACCAAGAGTGTCTACTTAAAGTATATCAAATTGTTCAGTTTGAACAAGTGAACGGAGTGAACGGATTGAACAGTTTGAACATATTGAACATTTTTACTTTATATCTTCTTTTGTATATTCAATACCTCTTTTAACTTCTCCTTCTTTACCTAATTTGCCTAAATCTTTACCACTTAGGATTACCTGGGTTGAACCAGCATTTCCAGTAGTTAAAGTAATTTTGTCATTTGCCTGGAAAGTTTGGGAAGTTCCTGGTAACATTATTCCTTCATATGCATATTGATCATCTTTTTCTATAGAAATCCATGCTGAATTAGGACCTACCTTTAAAATTACCTCTAACTTTTCTTCTTCTGGAGTAGGGGAAGCTACTTCAGCTTCAGATGTAGCAATTTTAGGCAATTCAGCCATTATTGTTCTATTTACTACTCTTTGTTTATCCATTTTATTTTTAGCTACAATTTCTATATAATTTATTCCATTTTGGAGAGAAATTATAGTTTTAAATCTTCCTTGGGCATCAATATTGATTGGTTGTTTGTTAATTTGTAATTCAGCAGTAGTTTCAGTTTCCCCTTGAATAGTTATAGTATCAGTTTTTACAGTAATATTATCAGCTGGTTCTTCAATTTCTAAAGATGGGGGAGAGGCAAAAGCACTAAACTGAAACCAAATATATCCTAAAATTAAAACAAGGCCTAAAATTAAGAAAATAATTAAAAAAGTTTTAGGAGTAATTACAAAAGAAGGAGAATATATAGGTTTAGGGATAGAAGGCGATTTTACTTTTTTTATATTTTCTTTTATTCCTCTTTCTCTTTTGTAAAGTCTTAATATTTTTTTATAATCTAAGTTTAGATATTTAGCATAATTACGCAAGAATCCTTGAGTATAAACATCTGGAGGGAGAGAGTCGTAATCACCTTCTTCTAAAGCAGCTAGATAGCAAGCTCGGATTTTAGTATTTTTTTCTATCTCTTTTAGGCTTAATCCTCTTTTTTTTCGAGCTTTATATAATTTTTCTCCAAAAGTTTCAGAAGGAGTAACTTCTTTTAAAATAAATTTAGCAGTCATAATATAACCTTATTCAAGTCCTAATATCTAAACAAGCTATTAAATTTCTAATTCCTAATTGACCTAATTTCTAATCAATATCTTCAGCCAAAGGCTGATCCGCCTCTGGCGGAAATATCAAAATGTCTAATTGAGAGAATAAATTCTAATTTCTAATATCTAAATTCTAAATAAATTCAAAATTCAAATTTTCCAATATTCTAAACTTATATTGTTTTGTTATAGAATCTATACAATAAAAGGGTGGTTGGGTGGAGCTGTGGCAGCATTTTGGTCATTTGATATTGTTTAGTATTTAGAATTTCGGATTTAGGATTTTATTTTGTTATTAGTTATTTGGATTTGATTCGTCATTAGTAATTGGTCATTAGTAATTTAAGAACTGGTTTTGGAATTTTTTTAAAATTATATTTCTTCCCCTTCTTCTTTCTCTTCCATTGCCTCCAGCTCTTCTATGCTATCTATCAGTACATCTCGGGGTTTACTTCCTTCTGGGGGACCAATTATTCCTTTTTCCTCTAATAGATCTATTAATCTTGCTGCTCGAGCATATCCTATTTTAAGCCGCCGTTGAAGTAATGAAGAAGAAGCTCGACCAGCTAAAATTACAGTTTCTGCTGCTTGTGGGTATAGCTCATCATCTGGTGTTTCTTGTGAAAATTTGGAGGTACTGACAGGCATTTGCAGAATTTCATCATTATATTCCGGGCTCCCTTGTTCTTTTAGAAATCGAGTTACTCCTTTAATCTCTTTTTCATCGATATAAGTTCCTTGAATCCTTTTTGGTTTAGAGGTGTCTCCAGCCAAATAAAGCATATCGCCATTACCTAAAAGTTTTTCTGCACCAGCCATATCTAAAATTGTTCGAGAATCTACTTGGGAGGCAGTCATAAAGGCAATTCTATAAGTAACATTAGCTTTAATAAGTCCAGTTAAAATATCTACTGAAGGTCTTTGGGTGGCAATAATTAGGTGAATCCCTGTAGCTCTAGCCATCTGGGAAAGTCTTACAATAGCATGTTCTACTTCTGAAGGAGCCACTACCATTAAGTCGGCTAATTCATCGATTACAGTTACTATATAAGGAATGTTTTCCATCCCGGCTGTTTTATTATAAGCGATGATATCTCGCTTGCCTTGTTTTTCAAATAATTTATATCTTCTTTCCATCTCCCAAATTGCCCATTTTAAAGCGCTAATTGTTTTTTCTGGTTCCACAACCACAGGAGATAGGAGATGGGGGATACCGTTGTAGGCAGGTAATTCCACTCTTTTAGGATCAATAAGAATGAATTTTAGTTGATTAGGAGAATTACGATATAAAAGTCCAGTGATTATAGAATTAATACAGATGGTTTTTCCACTCCCTGTAGCCCCAGCAATTAAAAGATGAGGCATTCGGGCAAGATTATCCACTTTGGGTCTTCCAGAGACATCTTTTCCTAAAATTATACTAAGATTAGATTTAGATTTTTTAAAGACCTCAGATTCTATAATTTCTTTTACTCTAACTAAAGCTGAGGTTTTATTTGGGACTTCAATTCCTACCAAAGATTTTCCAGGAATGGGGGCTTCAATGCGAATAGGGTGGGCGGCCAAAGCCAAAGACAGGTCAGCAGCCAATGCCGTGATACGAGTTAATTTTATTCCTTCTGCTGGTTTTAGAGTATATTGAGTAACTGTGGGACCTACATGAACATCTTCCATTTGCACTTCAATACCAAAATTAGCTAAAGTTTTTTGAATAATAGATATGTTTTGTTTGATATTGCCGCTTTGAGCCTGCATTTGTAATGAGTTTAATAAATCCAAAGGAGGTGCAGTCCATGATTTATCTGGGGGAGTAATGCCTGTCTCATCAGATTTAGTCATTGTTGGTGAATCTCCAGTCTTTTGTTTGGGGGATATTTTAGAAGAGGCCTCTGGTTGGTGAATTTTAATACTTTTTTTAGGAAGTAATCTATCGGTTTTTTCTGAAGCTGTTTTTAGTCTTTCTTGAATTTGTGAAATAGATGTTTCAAAAGTAATCAAAATAGAAATTATAATCAAAGAAAAGAATACCAGAAGAGAAACCCAAATTCCTAAGATATTTCTTAGGTATTTTGTACACCAATATCCTAGAAATCCCCCGCCTAATCCATTTTGGGTTAGCTGTAATATATTATCTTTAGGAAGAAATAGATGTAAAATACCAGAAAATCCTATAATAAATATTACGACTCCTAAAATAGTGGAAGCTTTAACAGGGTATTTTTCTCTATATAATAAAGCATAACCCAATCCGCCTAAAATTATTGGAATCCAAAAAATACTCCAACCTATTAAGACTTTAAGGATTTTATAATAATATTTCCCCCAAGGACCAGCAATTTGAAAAATAGAAAAAAGAGTAATAACCCCAATTCCTATAAGTATTACAGCCAGAACTTCTTGTTTTGTTTTAGGATCAATATTTATATCCCATTTAGGCTTATATTCTGATTTCCTTTTTCTTTTATACTTTCTTCTAGCCATAAACACCTAAAAATTTAAAAATCAAATATTAAAAATCAAAATTACATATTAAATATTAAAATTTTTAAACTTTGATTTGTCATTTTACATTTTGATCTTTGAATTTTGATATTGAATTAGTAATTCTTCTGCCTTTAAATTATATCTTAAATTTAAAATGTTGACAAAAAATCTATTATTGTTTCTCCTGACCAAATCAAAGTTGAAGTTTTTACCTAAGATATTTATTTGTTTAAGATTAGTGCTGTAAAATTCGTGTGTTATTCGTGTCTATACTTCTATAATTACAGGCAAGACCATTGGTCTTCTTTGAGTTTGGTTATATAAAAACTCTCCAATATCATCTCTGATTTTATTTTTAATAAAAGTCCAGTTAGAAGGATATCTTGAATTTCTTGCCTTAAGACATCTTATAGCTTCTTTTCTAGTTTTATTGATCAATTCTTCACTTGCCCGCATATATACAAAACCTCGGGATATTATATCGGGGCTAGTAACTAATTCCCCTGTTTTTTTATCAATAGTCAAAATAACTACAAATATTCCATCTTTAGCCATAGCTTGTCTATCTCTTAAAACAATATTTCCTACATCTCCCACTCCTAGCCCGTCTACCATTACATATCCCGAAGGAATTTTTTCAGAAGTTATTTTGGCATAATTTTGACCAAATTCTATTACATTGCCATTTTCAGTGATTAAAATTCTATCTTTTTCAATTCCTCTACTTTTTGCTAACTCCCCGTGATGAATTAGATGATGATATTCGCCATGAATAGGAATAAAATATTTTGGTTTTGTAATACTAATCATCATTTTTAGATCTTCTTGGCAAGGATGTCCAGAGACATGAACCTGCATTTTTACATCATAGATTACATTGGCTCCTTCACGAAATAAATCATCAATTACATTGGTTATAGAGCGTTCATTACCAGGAATAGGGGAGGCAGAAATAACAACAGTATCTCCTTTTTTGATTTTAATATGTTTATGTTCCCCTGAGGACATACGAGCAAGTGCGGACATAGCCTCTCCTTGACTTCCGGTGCTTAAAATTACAATTTTATTATCAGGAATTTTTTTAATATTTTGAATTCTTATTAGTGTTTTTTTAGGTATTTTCAGGTAACCTAATTTTGTGGCAATATCAATATTTTTTACCATACTTCTTCCAGAGACAGTTACTTTTTTACCTTTTTTAGCTGCAACATCTATGATTTGTTGGATACGACTAATTTGGGAAGCAAAAGAAGTGACAATAATTCTTCCTTTAGCTTTTTCAAAAATGTGATTAAATGTTTTTTCCAACAGTTTTTCTGAGGGAGTATTCCCAGGAATTTCAGAATTGCAACTATCAGAAAGTAAGGCCAAAACACCTTTTTTAGAAAGCTGAGAAATTTTGGATATATCTGTATTTTTTTCTTTTCCTTGAGAGGCATCAAATTTAAAATCACCGGTGTGGATTAAAATACCAACTGGAGTATAAATAGCCAGCCCCACCCCATCAGGAATACTGTGGTTGACTCGGAAAAATTCTACTTTAAAACAACCCAGTTGAATTTTATCTCCTGGTTTTATGGTGTTAAAATAAGGACGTGTTGTTTTGAATTCTTCTAATTTTACTTTAATCAATCCTTTTGTTAGCCTGGTACAATAAATAGGCGGAGATATTTTAGGCAGAATATAAGGAATGCCTCCAATGTGGTCTTCATGACCGTGAGTGATTATAAGACCTCTAATTTTGTTTTTATTTTGTTGTAAGTAGGAAATATTAGGAATAACAAAATCAATTCCTAACATCTCATCTTCAGGAAACATAAGACCTGCATCAACTATGATGATATCATTACCATATTCAAAAACCATCATATTTTTACCTACTTCTCCCAGCCCTCCTAAAGGGATAACTCTTAGTTTTCTTTGTGGTTTTTTATAATATCGTTTTTTCATTTTTCCTCCCGAGGCCTTTGACTTTATTATTTATTCCTTACAAAGGCCGAGGCCCTGCCTGCCCCGAACCTTACATGGTTCAGGGTCGGAACATAAGTGGATGACGGGGCTTTTTAAATCGGTTACGGTTAGGATTACGAAGTGCGTATCGTCTAACGGTTACGAAGTTCGTCAATATCCTTTATAACGTAACCGATTAACGAATGCCGATACGGGTTTCGTAACTGCAACCTACAGATTGATAACCTATTAATACTTAAAATATTCCCAATTGTTCATTGGTGTCTGATTTTTCTTCTTTTAGTTTATCTATTGTTTCCAAGACTTTAGGAATCTTTTTTATGTCTTCTTTTATAGTTTTTTTCAAATTATTTCTATAAATCCCCACAGCTGGATGGTAGGAAGGAAAATAAAATTGATTTCCTTTTCTAAAAAGCTTCCCATGAACTTTGGAGATACTTGCTCCTTTTAGAAATTCTCCCAAGGAGTAACGACCTAAAGTAACAATTAATTTAGGTTTTATAATATTAATTTGTTTTTTTAAATAGGGGAGACAAGATTCAATTTCTTCAGGATGTGGATCTCTGTTCCCAGGCGTTCTACATTTTATTACATTGCTGATAAATACATCTTTTCTTTTAAGATTAATTAGAGTTAAAAGTTCTTCTAAAAATTTTCCAGCTGCACCAACAAAGGGACGTCCTTGTAAATCTTCATTTTTCCCTGGTCCTTCTCCGATAAACATTATTTCTGCTTTAGGATTTCCTTCTCCAGGTACAGGATGAGCCCTTGTTTTATATAGAGAACATTTTTTGCAATTTTGGATTTCTTGATTTATTTCTTCTTGTGTCATTTTAATATCTTAATAAGAGATGAAGCTATAAATAATCTCTTTGGAATCTGGGCAATTTATTGCCAAGAGGATCATCTTTATGAATCTTAATTCCTTACTTTATCAATAAAAATCCATAAGTTGTAATTTCGTTTTCAGAACTTTCGAAGGTGAGCCCTACTGATTTAATTGATTTGATGTAAGGAAGATATATATTGTTGATTTGATAATCATCAAGATTTATTATGTCAATTAAATTTTGGACATTTAAGTAGAACAGCCCACTGCTTTCTTGGGGAAATTCTGATATAGTTTGAGAAAAAGTACTGTCTGAAGCTAAATTTTTATCTGAATTTTTTATTACTTGCAAAATGGAAGAAATTGCTTCTAGGGAAGAAGAAAAGATTAACTTATCTTCAACGAATACATAGTTGAAAGTAAAACCAGGATATTCAGGAAGTGGGAGAGAATAAATTTTTTCTCCTTCTCTCTCTGTTTCTTCAAATTGCATTCCTATTTTATTTCCTAATATATATTCTGTTGCTTGAATGTCTTTTGGTAATATATTTTCTTTCTCCTGAATAATATTTTTTATCTTTTCCATTTTTTCTGAAACTTTATTTTTATCTTTCAAATCAAATATTACACTTAAGTCAAAACTTAATTGGGAAGAATTTGTTTTTTCTTTTTTAATATGTGGAGTTATTATTAAAGCACAATTTAAATCCATCCAAGAGAAAATATCCTCATCAATATCAATATCGTATTGGTTGCCTAAACTACTTTTGGTATCATCTACATAATCTTTAAGCATTGAATTTGATTTTTTTATATTTTCTTGAAATTCCTGGATAGATTTTTTAAGATCGATTTTTTCTGTATATAAAATGCTACTTACTGGTAGAAGATTTACTAAAGCAGGCTTAAAACTTTCACTTTTGAATGTTCTGTTTAGTTTTTTTATTTTATTTTCATCAGCATATAAATATCCTTTTAATTTAATTCCATTATCATTTGCAACCAGTATTACTCCATAACCTTCAACTGTTTTTAATAGTTGTTGATTGAAAAAAGTATCTAAGTTATATATTCTGTCAAATTCTGTTTGTTTTAAAACTTCTTTTAAATTAAAATAGACGAATGATAAATTTTCTTCAGATAAATTTGATTTTACTTTACCAAATGTCTGATTTTTCGCCAAAGATTTATCTTTATTTTTTTTAACATCGATAATTTTTTTAATATTTTCTCTGCTGGAACTTACAACTAAATAATTATCTATCTGGGTGTAGTGTGTTTTGTCTTGTGTGGTAATTTCAGTTTGTTGATATATATTTTTTTCTTTTCCTTCTTTGTTTTTTTGGAATAGTTTGTCTAAGTTTTTTTGAGTTTCCTTTTTGTTTTTGCTTTCCAAAAGCATAACTTTTGGTTTATCATCGCCTTGTAACCATATTAATACCAGTTCATCGCCAACCCAAGGTTTAATATCTTGTTGAAAATTGAGTTCATCTTCATCTATAAATTCTTTTATAATATCTTGGACATATTGGTCAATTTCTTTAGAATAAGTAAATTTTTTGGAAATTTTTTTAAATGTTTCAATTTGAGGATGTTCTTCCTGGATTTTAATACTTACATATATACTTGCGTCTTCGGGAACAAGATAAGCAGAATTATAAGGTTTGATGAGAGTTTTGATAGTTAAAAAGACCAGAATTCCTAAAATAAAAAAGCCTAAGACGACAAATAAAATACCAGTTATTTGTAACCTGCGAATTTTTTTTCTTTTTTTGGACAAAGAGAGAGTATCAATTTTAAATTTTTCTTTTTTAGATTTATTTTTTTTTGGTTTAATTTTATTTTTTCTTTTATCTAACCCAGTAGTTTTAAATTTTACAGGTAAGGATTTAACTGGAGCACCACAGCTTGGACATTGTAAGCTACTTGGAGATATTACTTCTCCACAATTTTTACAACGCATAAAAATTACCTAAGGAATAGGGAATATGGGATAAGTAAAAATAAAACAAATCCCTAATTCCTAATAACTATTACTTATTTTGATCCCCAACCAGAATTGATGGGGGAGAGAAACAAGGTTCTCACGAAGTGAGGTTCTTATTTTTTAGATCGAGGAATAAGAACTTTTTTAGAGAGATTAATTCTACCTTGTTCATCAATTCCTATTACTTTAACAGGAATTTCATCACCCATTTTTACTTCATCTTTTATATTATCTATGCGATAAGGGGCTAATTGAGAAATATGAACCAATCCTTCTTGCCCAGGTAGAATTTCTACAAAAGCTCCAAAGTCAGTAATTTTGGTTACTTTACCATTGTAAATTTCACCTATCTTTACTTCTTTGGTTAAATCTTTAATATATTTTACTGCTTTTTTAATTTGTTTAGAATCCGAGGAAAATATATTGATTTGTCCCCCCTCTTCAATATCAATTTCTACCCCTGTTTCTTGGATTATTTTATTTATAGTCTTGCCTGCTGGGCCAATTACATCGCGGATTTTTTCAGGATTTATATTTAAAGTGGCAATTCGAGGAGCATATATGGAAAGTTCTTTTCTAGGGTAAGGAATTGTATCAGTTATTTTTTGAAGAATTTTAAGCCGAGCTTTTTTAGCTTTTTGTAATATTTCTTTTATTAAATTTAAATTGATACCTGAAAGTTTTATATCCATTTGCAGGGCAGTGATACCTTTACGAGTCCCGGCTACTTTAAAATCCATATTCCCACAGAAGTCTTCCAGCCCGGAGATATCAGTTAAAATTTTATATTTGGACTTTGGTTTATCTTCTGAAAATAATCCCATAGCAACTCCAGCCACAGCTTCTGCAATAGGAACTCCCGCATCCATTAAAGCTAAAGTGCTACCACAGACAGAACCCATAGATGTTGATCCGTCAGAGGACAGGACTTCAGAAACTAATCGAATAGTGTAAGGAAATTTTTCTTGATTGGGCATCACAGGTTTTAAAGCTTTTTCAGCTAAAGCGCCATGACCAATTTCTCTTCGTGAAGGAAAACGCAAGGGGGAAGTTTCCCCTACGCTAAAAGGAGGGAAATTATAATGATGCATAAAACGTTTAGTTGTTTCCGGTTTTAACCCTTCTAAAATTTGTTCAGCTGAGGAAGAACCTAAAGTAGCAATAGTTAATATTTGGGTATAACCTCTTTTTATAATTCCTGAGCCATGGGTTCGGGGCAATACTTCAACTTGGCAAGAAATAGGACGAATTTCATCTAATTTTCGACCATCCACTCTAATTTCTTTTTGTAAAATATTTTCCCTTATTTTTTCTTCTATAAATTCATTGAATATTTTATCTGCTTCTTTTTCTTCTTCCTCATCTTCCAGTTTTAAACTTTCAATTAGTTTATTTCTTAGATCATTTATTGCTTCGTCTCGCTTTAATTTGTCTTTAAGAAAAGTTTTTTGAACCCTGGTCTCTAAGAATTCTTGAGCTTTTTTTAATAATTTGGGATTTTTTTCTTTTTGGGGGACTTTTTCTTTTTTTCTGCCAGTTTTTTTAACTAACTCTTGCTGGATAGCAATAATTTTTTTAATATATTTATGTCCAAATTCAATACCTTTTTCAATTATCTCTTCAGATATTTGATTTGCCTCTGTTTCTATCATAATAATTTTGTCAGAGGTTGCTGAAATGACTAAATCTAAATCACTTTTTTGTCTTTTTTGATATCCAGGATTTAAAACAAGTTGATTATCCACTTTTCCAACTCTTATTGCCCCTAGGAGAGTTGAAAAAGGGATATTAGAAGAACATAAGGCAGCTGATGCCCCAATTATAGAAGCAATAACTGGATCGTTTTCATTATCTACAGACAGGACAGTAATGATTATTTGAATATCATTATATAATTCTTTAGGGAAAAGAGGTCGTAGGCTTCTGTCTACAAGTCGAGATACCAGGATAGCCTCTTCAGATGGTTTGCCCTCTCTTTTTACAAACCTGCTTGAAGAGATTTTTCCAGCAGCATACAATCTTTCTTCATAATCTACTAAAAGAGGCAGAAAATCAATTCCTTCTCGAGGCTCTTTTGACATAACTACAGTGGCTAAAATAACTGTATCTCCATATCTAACAACAACTGAACCATTAGCTTGAGGAGCAATTTTTCCTGATTCTAAAATTAAATTTACACCTTCTAATTTAGTTTTTACTTTTATTGATTCCATTTTTTTCTCCCGAGGTCTCTGTTATCCATTCATTACAGAGACCGAGGCCCTATCGAAACTGGAAGTGAATGATAGGGCAGTACCACAAAATTAATTTATAATTTTTACAGAATAACCTACCCTCATAACATTAAGAGAATAGGTCGTCTAAACCATCCCCAAAATTTTTCATTTATCCTTTTTTCATACTTAACATACTTAAATAAATATAATGTAATTACAGAAAAGAACTGAAACACAATAAGAACCCTTGGTGTTTCAGTTAGTTTATCCCTTTCTACCACATCTGCCGTGGTTTTTGGGATGATTTTCGTACTAAGAATCAGAGATAAGAAGATGTTCTTGGATGTTCAATCGGCCTTTCAGCTTTGTTTAAACTTTTTAATTTGAACATCTTGAACAAGCTTGTCCAGAAATCTTTCTGGGCGAAGAAGCGATTGAACAATTTGAACAATTCTTCAAAGCTCTGACTCTTAGCACTTTTTAAGGTATTAGTACAAGGAACTAGTAACTAGGAATAAGTCAAATAAAACAAATGTTTCACTTACAGTAAGTAAATTAAGCAAATTCCTAATAAAACTATTACTGATATTTAAATAGTACTAATTCCTAATTCCCAATAACTAATACTTTTACTTAATACTTTACTTTCATTTTCTTAATTTTAATTTTTCTATTAAAGTATTATATTTTTTACTATCTTTTTTTATTAAATAATTGAGTAATCTTCTTCTCTTCCCAACCATTTTAAGAAGACCCCGTCTTGAATGATAGTCTTTTTTGTGTTTTTTTAAATGTTCTGTTAATTGTTTTATTTTTTCAGTCAATAAAGCAATCTGAATCTCAGAAGATCCTGTGTCTTTTTTATGAATAGAAAATTTTTTGATCAATTTTTCTTTGGTTTCTTTTCTTAACATATTTTTTTCGCAACTCCTTTTCTATGAAAGTATTATATCATAATAAAGGAGATTGGACAATATTGACTACTAAGAAAACCACAGATTTGCCCGTGGATTTTCGTTTCTAGCCAGCTTTTAAATCTATTTTTCTTCATTTGTTTTGTGTTGATTTTTTATTTTTTCTATAAGTTTATCTATTTCTATAGTTTTTTTATTGTTTTTTTGATTATCAGAAGGGGAATTATTTTTATTTTTTTCTGGTTGTGTATTTTGTTGATTTTTATTTTCTTGCTCTTCTTTTTGTTGAAAATCTTTAATTTTATTAATAACTTCACTTTTTGCTTGTTCTAAATTAATATTTTCTATCCTAAAACCAGCTGATCTTGCGTGCCCACCACCTCCAAATAAAGAAGCTAATTTATTGGCATCATAAGCCTTAGTTGTGCGTATACTTCCAAAAATCACCCCTGCTGTACGTTCAGAAAGTAATAATACTATGTCAGCATTGGGGGCACTAGTTAAAAGTTCATCAATAACTCCGGAAATTTCTTCAGAAGAGGCTTTACATTCTTGAATATCAGAAAGAGTAACAAAAGACCAGACTAAATGCAAATTAGGTTCACTTTTAATATTAGATAAAACTCGGCCCCAAAGTTTTAAGGTAGAAAGCGGTTTGGTTTTATAAATATGACGGATGATTTCTTGCTGTCTTCCGCCTGTGGCTACAAGTTGAGCAGCAATGGTTAAAGATTTTGGAGTGGTGTTGGTATTTTGAAAACTACCAGTATCGGTAATAATACCACAAAGTAAACTAGTAGCAATATCTTCGTCTATTAATTGACTATCCAAAGATTCAAACAGTGAAAGAAGGATTTCAGAAGTGGAAGTCGCTGTTAAATCAACTAAGTCAACCTCACCAAAATAATCATTTCCTCCATGATGGTCAATATTTACAACTGGGGTCCCAAAAAACATTTCCGTATTCTGATCATAAATAGGGCCAAGACGTTCTAAATCAGTACAGTCTAGTACAAAAATTAGATCAAATTTATAAGTGCCCTTGGAAAAACTCACATCTTTTGAAGAGAATTCTCCTCCACGAGGAGTAATAATTACATTTAATTTATTATCTTCTATGTTATAGCTTAATTTATCTACCTCAGTTTGGCTTGTATCTAAGATTACTATAAAATCGCGAGTTCCAACAAAATCTCTGGCAATGCTTTCTACAGAGGGCAAAAATCGGAAAGTCTCTGGTACTCCCTCACTACATACAGCTGTTACTTCTTTACCTATTTTTTTTAAAGTCAAATATAAAGCCAAAGTGGAACCTATGGCATCACCATCAGGGTTTGTGTGAGTTACAACCAGAATTTTATTGCTTTTTTTTACCAATTCTATAGCTTGTTGTTTGGGAGTAAGCTCCATATTTTTTCCTTTTTATTAAATCCTAATTTCTAATATCTAAATCCTAAACAAATCCTAATATCTAAATTCAAATTACCAAAACAGTTGTTTAGAACATTTGAATATTAGAGTTTTGAAATTGTTTAGTATTTCGGATTTAGTATTTAGGATTTTATTTCTTAATTTATATGAGAATCCAGTATAACATAAATTAAAAAAATTTGTCAAGGGTTTTAAAAAAACCAGGATTTTGACTGCCTGGTTTTATTATTTTTTTATCTTAATTAATAATATAAAAATATATCTTTTTATCCTAAACTTTTTTCTTTTAATATAAATCCCAATTTTATTCGGTTTTTTATAGTCATTACTGCCAAAGACAAGCAACCTACTAAAACAACCACTATTATTCCAGTGGCTATAACAACTTCTATTAATGTTTGTCCACGATTCATCTTCATATTTTTATAATATTTCCTTTTTGTTTATCTTATTCTGAGGTGGTGCTGAATGAACCATATAAAATATCTTTAGTGTTAATATCCTTGTAGACAACATGAATGTTATTATTACTATCCATTACCATATCCCAAGATATAGTACCTCCTAGAGTATCTACTAAGGTAATAAGACAAGGAGTAGTCCAGCCAGACGGTGATAATTTTACATAATAAAGTCTAGTAAGCCAATGTCTTTCAAATACAACATGAGGTGTACCTACAGAATCAAATGCGACCTTATAATCCCCAGTAATTGGATCAAGGCTTCCAGGCGTTTCTGCAGTATCGCTTATCATTACAGGGGTTGTCCATCCGGAACCAGTCTGTTTGACATGAAATAAGTGTACAAAGCTTGGAGTTAACATTTTTCTAGCTGAAATAAAAATGTGTGGATTCCCAAAAGGGTCTATTTCTATTCTACCACTCCCACTTAAATTATTAGCGCCAAGGTCGTATACCATTTCAGCTCCTGTCCAGCCAGAACTAGTCTGTTTTATATAATATAATTTATCATTCTCAACATATGAGATATGAGAATAGCCTGAAGAATCTATATCTACTGAAGGTCTGCCACTTGCACCTATAGTGCCTATATTTTCTATTGACCAACTACTAAAGTTATGATCTGATGATGCATAGCGTGCAGTTTGTATAACTTCATCTTGCCAAACAATAACTACTTTATCATTATTAAGATCATTTTTTACTTTTGAAGGATTCAATGATATACATGAACTATCATTTATACAAGTTGGATCAGACCATGCGCCAGAGTCATATTTAGAATATAAAATATTTTTATTTCCGGTCCAATCATCAATCCATATAATTCTAGGGTTTCTGTTAACTGAATTATCAGTAAATAAGAATATTCCATCCTTTTTTGAAGTTGTATTATTATCACTTACATTATCATAGCCGTAATCTTTATTTCGATGTAATGTTCCATCTGCCTGAGTCCAGCCGCCAGTCCCACCATTGGCACTTGGATCCCACCTAGAAAACAATGTATCTACATTTCCTCTGGGTGCGCCTGCCCAGGCTACATATGGATTATCATCTGTAGGATTTAACAAAAATGGGGCAACAAATATATCTTTTGTGTCTCCATTGGCATTTGGCAGGGATTGCCATCCTGAAGCTGTTTTATAGGCATAACCAATATTTGAGTTAGTTGATTCTGGATATCTAACCCAAGTTACATGAGGGTTGTCGGAAGAATCAATATTAATCTTGGGTGAAACAGGATCATCAATACTAGAATTTAAAAGATATGGATCTTCTAAAAAAGAACAGTTTACAGGAGGAGGTTCACTTCCTGAAATATCTACTCCTATCCAATTAGTCAATTGACTTATGGAAGATACTGTTTGGGATCCATTATCCCAGCTTACAGTAACAGTAACTTTTTTCTTGTTAGCATCAATATCTTCTAGAATTATTCTTCTTTGGAATTCCTTTCCATCTATTGTTTCTTTAAACCATTCAGCATCTGTTCTTTTTTTCCATTTTTCTTCTGTTTTATTATATTCAATATTAAACTCACCACCGCTAAACTCGGTTAAAAAAGCCTGCCATTGAACATCTTCATCATCTCCTTCCAACCAATAAGTATCCCTAATATTTCTTATTCCTTCTATTCCTTCTTGAGTCAAGTTTATAGCCTGATTTTTTTCTTTTGTTATTCTTCCAACTTTGATTGTCATTGCTGCCAAAGACAAGC